>JAISDC010000160.1 GCA_031265105.1 Verrucomicrobiales bacterium | reverse complement strand
GGATCGCTACGCTGCTGTTGAGGACTGCGCCGGCGGGACTGGTGCCTTGTTTGATGAAGTGGTCGCCGTCTTTGATGATGGTGTCGATGCCCCAGTCGATGGGATCCCACTGCCAGTTTTCTGTGCCGTCGCCGCTGACGATGCCGGGGAGGACTTTATTCGGGTCAGCTTTACCGTCGCCGGTGGTGTCGATGTGGACGGTGCCTGCACCGTCAGCGGTGCCGGTGACGGTAATGGAGCCGCCTTCGCCGGTGTCGCTGTTGACGCTGATGTTGACGGTGCCGGTGTGGGTCATGTTGTCGAAGATGACTTCGTAGTCGCCGATGTTCCAAGTGCCGTCGTTTTCGCCGTAGTTGCCGTGGCTGTTTTTGTTGAAGGTCCACGTGCTGTCTTCGCCGGTGATGAGGTTGCCGCCGGTGTAGCCGCCGCTGCCGGTGGCGCCGTCGCTGATGGTGACGGTGACGGCGGCGGTATTGTCGTTTTGGGTGATGTCGCCGAGCAGGGTGCTGTCGCTGCCGCTGAGGGTGAGGTTGATGGCGGCGGTGCCGCTGACGGTGAGATCGCCGTTGATGACGGTGCCGTTGCTGCCGGTGACGGTCAAGACGCTGTCATCGGCGGCGGTGAGGTCGCCGGTGATGGTGTTGCCGTCCAGGTTAAGTTCGGCGACGGCCAGGCTGCCGGTCGTTATCGCGCGACCAGTTTCGGCATGGATGTCCGTATTATTCAGGAGCAACGCGCCGGTGCCGGTCACGCTCACGCCGCCGCCGTTGCTGCCGCTGGCGGTGATGCTGGAATTTTCCAACTCAACCTGCCCGTCAACGATGCGCGCGCCCCACGCGCCGCTGCCGCTGACCTCAATCCGCACGTCCGAGCCGGTGACGATGGTGGCACCGCTGAGGATGTCGAGGCCGTGCGCGGCGTCGCCTTGCGTTTCGATGGCCGTATCGCCGAGCGTGATGCCGCAGCCGCTCATGGCGTAAATGCCGTTCCCGTTTGAACCGCTGGTGCGGAGGGTGCCGCTGACCAGATTGAGCGTGGAGTATTGTTGCACCCAGACGGCGATGGCGCTGTCGCCCTCCGTCTCGATCAGCGCCCGGCACACTCCGGCGGTGGCTGAGTTGAGCAAAAACAGCGCGCCGTTGGTGGTGCCGGTGGTGCGGATTTTCAAGTCGCTGGCGATCAGCGCGGCGGTGTTGCTGATGCTGACGCCCCGTTGCAACGCCGTGATATCCACTCGCTCCAGCGTGGCCGTGCCGGTTTGCCAGAAGACGATGCCATTGCCAGCGGGCGCCTCGACGGTCAAATCGCCGGCTGCCAAATAACCGCCGTTGGCGCCCACGCCGCTCACGCCGTCCGTGATGATGCGCACGCGGTCCAATGTCAACCGGCTGCCGTCTGACAAGTACGCCCCCAAGCCGCCGCTGACCGTTTGGACAATCGTGCTGCTGTGCAAGGTGGCGGTCGCGCCGGATTCCGTAATGATGCCGCTGGCGTACACCCCGGCGAAGGTGCCGCTGCTGGTGGAGCTTAACAGGATGTTCGTGCCGTCGTACTTGGTGCCGACGCCCGTCACGCGCAAGACGCGCTGGTCGGGGTACTCGCTGCCGTATTGCGCGCCGGATTCAGTCACCGTGCCGGTGTTGACCACATGCGCCGCCGACACGGTCAGCGTCAGCGCGGGGAGGAGGGTTAATAGCAGGGTTAGTTTTTTCAGTGGTGGTTTCATATTTGGGGTGTTCATAAATTTTTTAACTCAGGCCGCGAAGACGCCAAGACACGAAGACTGGCAAGTCTTGACTTAATACCGCCCCGTGCCGCTGACGCTGGCAGTCGGTGTACTGCCGCATGGGGAATGAAACGGGTAAAATCTGGCCGGGAAATTAGAAAGTCGGGGCAGGAGTCATACGCGATACGCGCGTGAGCGCGTGAGCGCGTGAGCGCGTGAGCGCGTGAGCGCGTGAGCGCGTGAGCGCGGTGTACTTACTTTATGACTTATCGTTCTCATCTTCAGCGGGTTTCGATAACGCATTACGACGATTTGACGAGGGGACGATATGACGTCAGGCGAGGTGACGCAAGGTTTTTTTAAAATAAATTCCACGCTGACGATGTCATCAAGCCCGGCGATTTGAGTTTTGCGTTTTGACCTGGTTTCCCTAAATTGAGGCCGCATGAAAGTCACCCACGTCGCCCTTTGTCCCACGGAAGCCGCCGCCAAAGCCGGGCGGCCCGCGCTGACGCCCGAATTGCTCGCCGCCAGCGGGGCGCGTTATTCCCGCAACAACGAGGGGCTGGACAACATTCTGGCGAAAATTGACCCGGCCAATTTGGATCAGTCGGTGGATAGTATTTTCAAGATGATTGACTACGGCCACCAGTCCATCGCCGACATGGCGCCGCTGGCGATGTTCATCGACGGGCTGTCGCTGTGGCTCGCCTACCACGTCTGGTCGTTGTGCCCGGTGGCGGGCGGCCAGGAGTCGTCCACGCGCTATATTGGCTTGGCGGCGGATTCATTGTCAGCGCCGGAGGCATTGGGCGTCGCTGACGGTGACCGCGCGGCGTGGCGCGCGCTGATGGCGGATTGTTTCGCCGCGTATCAATGTTGCCTGGCCGCGTGGGACGCGCTGAGCGTCAGCAACCCCGCCGTGCTGCGCCTGCCGCGCGCGGCGCTGGACGACGACAGCGAGCTGGGGCGGAAACGCCTGGCGCGGCTGCGTCGCAATTTCGCCTTCGACCGGGCGCGCTACTACCTGCCGGTCGCCGCCAAGACCAACGTGATGCTGGTGATGTCCGCCCGCGCGTGGGTGCAGTTGTGCCAGCACTTGTTGTCGCACCCGCTGCCGGAGCCGCAACGACTCGGCGCGCGCATCGTCAGCGAGCTGGAATTGTGCGCCCCGCGCCTGTTGCGACACGCCGTGGCGCGGGAATCCACGCGGCGCGGCATCGCGGCGGAGCTGGCCAGGACGCGCGAGCTGGCGCTGACGCTGCCGGACGAGTTTTTACGCGCCGCCGACCGCCCGCATCCGGCGCGGGCGCGGCTGGAAGTTTTCGCGCCGCGCGACGCTGACGGTGACGCCATCGCCGGCGCCCTGGCGTTTCACGAGAACCGCTACGCCTGGTTCGGCGAGGACGCGCGGCGGACGGCGGTGCGTTTCGCGTGGGACGCGGTGGCACTGGCCGAGATTCGCGACCTCAACCGCCACCGCACCGGCAC
>JAISDC010000081.1 GCA_031265105.1 Verrucomicrobiales bacterium | reverse complement strand
ACACCCTCGTCACCGGCATCAACAAAGAAAACTGGATTTGGGATAATTTCACTTGGGGTTTGGAAGAATACACCCAGGACGGCCACGACGCCGACGGCAACCCCCACTTCACCCAACACGGCACCAGCCCTATCGGCACCGTCTTAAGCAGCGCCATCGCCATCCAACAAAGCATGTGGTTCGCCCAACAAGACAACCTGCTAAAGCGCATGGGCGAACTGCGCTATGGAACGCGGGCGTCTCGCCCGCCAGCGGGCGGGACGCCCGCGCTCCATAACCTCATCGACAACCTCTGGCTCAGAAGCTACGGCCAACAGCTAAACGTCGGCAGCCAAGTAGCAGGCCAAGCCTACGAACAACTCATCTACGGCGTCGATCTCGGCACCGACCACAAATTCACCTTGTCCGCTGACAGTGACTTGTATCTCGGCGTCTATGCCGGCTACGGCCGCAGCGATATAGACTACCGCACCCCCAACACCGACGGCGAACTCAACAGCTACTACGGCGGTCTCTACGCCACCTGGCTCCACAGCAGCGGCTTCTATATCGATGCCACCTTCAAAGCTGCCAGTGTCAACAACGACTTGAAAGCCCCCTATGGCAGCACTCAACTCACCGCCAACTACAACGATGTCAACGTGGGCGGCAGCCTCGAAATCGGGAAGAAGTTCACCTTCACCGACGACTGGTTCATCGAACCCCAGTTCCAAGTCAACTACCTCCACATCCTCGCCGAGAACTACACCGCCGGCCCCATGACCATCAGCGCCCAAGACCTCGACGCCTTGCAATTCCGCATTGGCAGCCTCTTCGGTAGAACCATCAACCTCACCAACAGCGGCGCGTTGCAACCCTACGTGAAGATCAGCGGCGTCGAAACCATCAGCAGCGGCGGCACCCTGCACAACGGCTACCAACACACCCGCGCCAACACCGACGGCGTCCGCGCCGAACTCGGTGCCGGCCTCATCTGGCAACTCGACGCTGACAATCAGCTCCACCTCGACTACGAAGCCTCCTTCGGCGACAAATACGACAAACCTTGGGGCCTAACAGCGGGCTATCGTCACCAGTTCTAAAAACCATTTGCACCACGAAGACACCAAGGCACGAAGGTTTATTTGAAAAATAGCCTTCGTGTCTTTGTGTCTTGGTGGTTCATCAATAAAAAAATCTCCGCGCCTCCGCGTCTCAGCGGTTAAGTTTTGTTGAAAAAACCTTCGTGTCTTCGTGGTGCAAAAACCTCCGCGCCGATTTTTTTGCGTTGTCCTTTTGCACTTTGAATTTTACACTTTGCTCTTCTCTCTATGCACATGGTGTTTGTCTGTACCGGTAATGTTTGCCGCAGCCCGATGGCGGAAGGATTGTTCCGTGACATGGTGAAGACGCGCGCCGGGTTCACGGCGGCGTCAGCGGGCATCGGCGCGGCCGACGGCCAGTCGCCGAGCGCTTATGCCGTCGAGGCGATGCGCGAACTGGGCCTCGACATCAGCGACCTGCGCAGCAAGATGATTTCGGCGAAAATGGTCGCTGACGCCGACTTGATTCTGGCCATGACCTACGGTCAGCACGACACGTTGCAACTGCTGTTCCCCGCCGCCGCGGATAAAATTTTCCTGCTGCGCGACTTCGAGACCGCCGCTGACGATGCGCCGGCGGGCCGCGAGGTGGCCGACCCCATTGACCAGTCGCTGCCGGTGTACCGCCGTTGCTGCGAGCAAATCCGCAACGCGATCAAGGCCATGCTCGACCAGTTGCTGGACGACCGCGCCGGCGCGCCGGACCGGGTGCTCATCGCCGGCGATGCGTCCGCCGCCACTCTGCGCGCGGCGCTGACGAAGGAATTGCAACGCCACGGCCACATCGTCGAGGACCTGGCGGTCAGCACGGAGCAGGGCGCGCAGTCGCCGCCCGCGCAAGCCGCCGCGGTCGTCGCCGCCGTCAACGCCGGGCGCGCGCCGCTGGCCGTGTGGGTGGGCAAGTCCGCCGCCGCCGTCAGCGCCAGGAGTTTTCCCGGCTTGTGCCCGGTCACGGTGCACGACGCGGAGGAGGCGCGGGCGCTGCGCGAATACACCGACGCCAACGTGGTGGTGTTGCCCGCCGACGAGTTGAATTTCAAGCAGGCCGCTGCCATCCTCAACAGCTGGCTGGGCGCGAACACCGACCGCTCCCGCGCCGCCCGGCGCCGCCAGGCCATCGCCGCCCTCAAGGCCCGCATCAATATGCACCCCGCCAACCCAAACCTGGAACACGCCGACCCCGAAATCTACCGCGCCATCAGCGCGGAAAAGACGCGGCAATTCAACAACATCGAACTCATCGCCTCGGAAAACTTCACCAGCCGCGCGGTGATGGAGGCGCAGGGTTCGTGCCTGACAAACAAGTACGCCGAGGGCTACCCCGGCCGACGCTGGTACGGCGGTTGCGAGCAGGTGGACACGGTGGAACAACTGGCCATCGACCGCGCGCGCCAACTGTTCGGCGCGGAACACGTGAATGTGCAGCCGCACTCCGGCTCGCAGGCGAACACGGCGGTGTATTTCTCGGTGCTGCAAGTCGGCGACCGCATCCTGACGATGGACCTGGCGCACGGCGGCCACCTGACGCACGGCCACCAGATGAATTTCTCCGGCAAACTGTTCACGGTGCGCCACTACGGCGTCAGCCCGCAGACCGAGACGATTGATTACGACGAGTTGCAAAAAGCGGCGGCGGAGTTCCAGCCGAAAATGATCACCGTCGGCGCATCGGCCTACTCGCGCGTCATTGACTTCAAGCGCATGGGCGACATCGCGCGGTCGGTGGGCGCGTACCTGTTCGCCGACATCGCGCACATCGCGGGCCTGGTTGCCGCCGGGGTGCATCCGTCGCCCGTCGGCCACGCCGATTTCGTCACCACCACCACGCACAAAACCCTGCGCGGCCCGCGCGGCGGGCTGATCATGTGCCGCGCGCCATTCGCCAAGGCCGTTGACGCCGCGGTGTTTCCCGGCTTCCAGGGCGGCCCGCTGATGCACGTCATCGCCGCGAAAGCGGTCTGTCTCGGCGAGGCGTTGCGGCCGGAGTTCAAACAATACCAGCAACAAGTTGTCCGCAACGCCAAGGCGCTGTGCGAGGGCATGAAGAAAAACGGCTACCGCATCGTCAGCGGCACCACGGAAAACCACGTGATGCTGGTTGACGTGCAACCGCAGGGCCTGACTGGCAAGGAAGTGCAGGAAACGCTCGACCGCGCCGGCATTACCGTCAACAAAAACGCGATTCCGTTCGACCAACAGTCGCCGTTCAAAGCCGGCGGTGTGCGGCTCGGCTCGCCGGCGGTGACCACGCGCGGCATGCAGGAGGACGAGATGTTTGACATCGCCAACTTCATCCACGAAGCGCTGTGTCAGCGGCACGACGCGAAGGCGTTGGCGGCGTTGCAAAGCAAGGTGCGCGCCTTCACCATGAATTATCCGTTGCCCGGCTGACAGTGAACCGCCGGGCCACAGCATTTAATCCGCAGATTACGCAGATGAACGCAGACTTTCGCGACTATGGTTTGGTACCCGGCGGCAATGCTCCAATTTCTCCGCGCGCTCTTTGCAAGCAACAGACCTTCGACCAGGCTGCCGGGCGATGATTGAATTGGTAATCGCCCGCCATCAGGAAGACCTGGCGTGGACGCGGCACGTGCCGCCGACGCTGACCGTCACCGTGTACAACAAAGGCGCGCCGCTGCCGTCGCCCGCGCTCGCGCTGCCCAACCGCGGGCGCGAGGCGCACACCTACCTGCACCACCTCGTCCACCGCTACGACTCGCTCGCGCCGCTGACCGTGTTCACCCAGGGCAAACCGTTTGACCACGCGCCGGACCTGCATCAAACCTTGCGCGCCATCGCGACCGGCGCCCTCACGGTCAGCGACTTCAAGTGGCTCGGCTTCCTCGTGGACACCGACGACCGGCGCGGGCGCCGCCTGTTCGTCCCGTGGAGCAAAAATCCGGCGCGCGCGGAACTGCCGCTGGACGAGTTTTACGAACAACTATTCGGCCAACCGTCACCGGCACAATTTCGTTTCCACGGCGGCGCGCAATTCATTGTCAGCGCCGCGTGCGTCCGCCGCCGCCCGCTGGAGTTCTACCGGCGCGCGCTGGCGCTGACGGTGCGCGAGCCGCTGGCCGCGCATTGCCTGGAACGGATTTGGGACGCGGTGTTCGGCGTCACCGGCGTCAGCGAGGAGTTGATGCAAGGCCGCGCGACGGTGTACTTGAAGAAAATCAAAGCCAAGGGTATTCCCCTGCCGTGAAGGGAAATAGGCTTAATTCCACGGTCAGCGGGATGGAGCCTTATTTTTCAGGATAGCTCCTTTGTTTGCCGGTGAATTTTTCCACGGTCATTTTATATACCAGCACCTTTTTTAATTCCGTCTCGGTAAAATGATATTCCGTTTCCCGTCCGGTTTGGTGTTTCATGATTCGGTTTAGACCCGCGTTCTTTTCCCGGTCGTTTTCCAAAATGGTTATCTCCCCAAATCCAATCACGCTTTTGTAAACGTAGCCGTGACGGCAGGCGCCTGCTCCCGCCAGCAGTTGATGGTCGCAATCAACCTCGAAACAGGCTTGGCGATTATTATTGATAATTTCATTTTTTCTACCTTCCAGGGCGCTGTGAAAAAACAATGTCAGCGTGCCGTTTTCAAAGGCATATCCGTAATTTAATGGCACGATATACGGTTGATTGCCGTCCGTCAGGCCGAGCCGGCAAACTTTGCACTGGTTGATGATGTTTATTTTATCATCAATTTTTTCAATCTCTCTATCAGTTCGTCGCATAATATTTTCTTGGCGGTTAGACTTCGCTCACAAAACCTTGCATGGCGCAATGGCGACTTTTTGCAAAAACTTCCCAAGGTCAGTGCCAGCGAAATCGCTCAGCGGCATGTCGCGCGCGATTTTCCAATTATATACCTTGTGCCACGTCGGATTTTTCACCCGCAAATCATCGTACGGCCCCAGCGCGCGGAAACTTTTGCCGTAGTGCGATTGGATGGCGCGCGCGGTGAAATAGTTCTCAAACGCGCGGCGTTCGAGGATGTGACAGTCGATGCCCACCTTCTCGCACGACGCCTTGAACGCGAGCCGGTCGGCGGCGATGGCACTGTCAGCGGACGGGCGCTCGCTGTCAATCAGGCAGTACACGTCGCGGCAGATGCGGGTGATTTCGCGCAACTCGTCGTCGCGGTTCGCGGTTATCATGCTGCCGCCGCCGAGCGGGATGAGCACGATGTGTTGTTCGGCGTCCAGCTTGCGGAGGATTTGGCGGATGGCGCGGATTTCCGTCGGCCCCTCGACCAGCAGCACTTTGGCGCAGCCCTCGATTTGTTGCGCGGAGAAGCCGGCCTCGCCAACCATTTCGCTTAATCGGATGTCAGGGGTGAATTTGCTGATGATGGACGCGCCGGTGCTGGCGTCGCGGCGGATGCGGTAGGTGCGGTCGCCGGCGATTTTGGTCAGGCCGATGTTGTGCGAGGCGAACACCATCGCCGCGCGCGCGAAGCCGCTGAGGGTGGTGATGAAATCGGCTTGCAGGCTGGCGTGCAGGTGCGCCTCGGGTTCGTCGATGAAGATGTAGTCGGGCCGCGCGAGCTGGGCGCGCAGCAGAATCATCAGCGTTTGGCCGAGGCCGCTGCCGAGTTCCTCGACGGGCACGGGCGCGCCGTTGATGAAAAATTCCAGCCGCTGACGGTCGCCGGCGGGCGCGTCACCGGCGGCGGGGCGGAAGTCGAAGTCGTGGAAATGGAACAGCGTCTTGATTTCCCCGCACACCCGCCCCGCGCCGCCGCCGGCGACCAGCCGGCGCGTTTGGTCGCGGAACGCCGCGCGCGCGGCGGTGCCATCGTCAGCGAGCCAGACGTCCTCCAGCCCGCGAAACGGCCCGATGTAGAGCGAGCGGGAAAGGCTCTGGAACACCTTGCGCCATTTTTCGAGGAAGACGAGGTTGTCCACGGGCGCGGTGCCGGCGGTGGCGTGGCGCGCGGCGGCGGCGTCACGGTCAGCGGCAACGCGGGCGTGGCAGTGGAAATTTTTGCGGGCGATGGCGAGGTGCGTTTCGTCGGGGCCGCTGACGGCGGTTTCGTCGAAGCCGTCGGCGCGGGCGATGCGGACACTGATGACGAGGTCGCCGTGGCTGTCGCGGTGGAAGATTTTCCACGGGTCGCGCACGGCCTTGAGCGGCGGCAGTGACAACCCGCGCGTGAACAAGTCGCTGACCGTGTCAACGTCGTGGCTGAGTTTTTCAAACAACGGCTGGAACTCGTGGAACAGGCGCAGCAAGGTGGATTTGCCGGAGTTGTTGCCGCCGATGAGGGCGGTGACGCCGCGGTTGAGTTTGAGCCGCGCCGGTTGCGCCTCGCTGAAGCAGCGGTAGTTTTTGACCGTGAGTTCCAGGTTCATCGTCAGCGACAATGATAACGCGAAACGTCCGGGGCAAAACTTAATTTTTGCGCTTCTCTGGCTTAAACCCTTCATAAACTCAATGGTCACCCGGCAAAACATCAAACTGACGCACGGTCAGCTAGCACCGCATTATCAGCGCATATCCTCAAAAGCCGAAACACACTCCGGTCGTCGCCCAATGATTGCCATGCACCGCGCCGGCCGGTGCTTGAAAACAAAAAACCACGGTATTCCATTGGTATATGATATTTTTTCTTCCTATGCCATTGTATAAATAAAAAGGTTGGGGTAAAACCATTCGATGAACGAATGCGTTTATACTCTGCGAATTCCCGGAGAGTTGCGGAAAAACCTGTTGAACAACGCAAACAAGGTCGGTATCTCGCACACTAACTTGGTAAAACACGGTATTAAGGCGATTTGCCATCACATTGAACGTTACGGTCAAGTAACCATGCCGTTTGAATTGGCCTCGACGCTTGAATTGGAAATGTTGAAGGTTAAAATTTCACAGTTAGAAACCTCGCTGACGCACGGCAATGCAACTATTTCGGCTGCGCCAGCCGCCACGAAAAAATCCCCATAGAAGAGCGGCGTATTTTGCCGATACTTCGACTGCGTTCAGGATGACAGGGATTTTTTGCCCGCAACACGCCCTTGCGGGCTGGCGCTGCCGGCGTGCTGTGCGCTCTGAGCGTCAGCGATGAGCCGATTCGGTTGAGCGTTGCGCCCAGCCGGTTGACACGGGCCGCGCCAATCGATTTTTTTGAGAGCCTGTTGCAGCAGGCTGTCGGTGTTGCCCGCGGCGTTCCAGATTTGCCAGTAGGCGTAAACGGTGTACCACTTGGGAAAGCCCGCGGGCAACATGCGCCACGAGCAGCCGCGGTGCAGCACATAAAGCACCGCGCAAAACACTTCGTATAAATCCAACTTGCGCGGGCGAGTCTTGTTGCGCGCGCTTTCCAACAGCGGCTTGATCTCCGCAAATTGTTGTCGGCTTATATCACTGGGGTACTGGCATCGTTGGCTCATGCTGCTTACTGTACACTAACAATGGATTCATGTACAGGCTCTAATCGGTGTTCATCCGTGTCCATCCGTGGTTAAAAAAACTCGCTTTTGCGGCCGGAATTTTCAACACAAAAGATGTTACCATGACCGGCAAAACCTGCTAAATTATGGGCGCAACACAAGGCCGTCTTGAACACCACCATCGCCAGCAAAACCCTGCGCCTCCTCGTCGCTGTCCTGTCGCTGACCGTCGGCCTGGCGGGACTGTTGCTGCATTCGCTCGGCGTCGCCGCTGACAGTGAGGCCCGCGTCGGCGAATGGCTGGAACGCTGGTTGCCCCGCCGTCCGGCGCCGCCGCCGCCGGTGGTGCTCGTTACCATCCGGGACCTTGGGCGGCAAACCTGGCCTTGGTCCGGTCTCGATTACGCGGTGTTCCTTAATGCCATCGCGCCGTTTCAACCGGCGGTGGTGGCCATGGGCATTCCTTTGTCCGCCAGTCAGGGTGGCGAGCAGATTTTTGACCGGCAATTCGGCCAGCAAATCCGCGCGGCGGGGCGGGTTATTCTCCCGGCCATCCCGCTGCGCGTCAACCCGCCCGCCGCCCCGTCTGGCGACTGGGCCGGTGATTGGTTGGCCGGCCAGGCTCCGGCCCGCGCCTTCGCCGCCGATGCCTGCGAGCCGCCGCCCGTTGAAATTGCCACCACCGCCCAAATCGCCCCGCTGCTCGGCCCCGGTGTCGCCGGCCTGCCGCTGGTCGTCACCCGGCAGCGGCGCCCGGCGCCCACCTTCGCCCTGCAAACCTACGCCAGCTATCTGGCCGCCGACTGGAGCCAATCAACCTGCGCCGGCGACACCGTCATCCTCCGCGACGCCGCCGGGCGCGAACTGGCCCGCATCCCCATTGACCGCGCCGGCAACCTCCGGCTGCGCGGACAATCTGCCGCCCGCCAGGCCCCGGCCGCCGAATTCTACCAACTGATCGTCTCCGCCGAACAAATCCGCAACCAGTTTCCTCCCATCATGGACTTGACCGAACTCCGCGGCAAAATCCTGCTGGTCGGCACCGAGGCCCCCGGCACCTACCGCCCCGTTCATGCCGCGGACGGCCCGCTCACGCCGATACGCGCCCAATACCAAGCGCTGCTGGAATTATTCCAAGCCGATTTTCACCGGCCGCTCCCGCTGCCCTGGCTCGTCGCCGCCCAACTGCTCATCACGCTGACCGCCGGCCAACTGGCCTTGACGCGCCGTCCCGCGCTCGCGCTGCCGGCCGGGACGCTGTTAATGCTCGCCATACCCGCCGCCGCCTGGCTGCTCGCCAGCCACCAACTCACCGTGCCGGTAGTTATGTTGACGGGCAGCGGTTTCGTTGCCGGACTGTGGTCTGTCCTGCTCGCTCGCTTGAGCGGGGAAGTGGTTTAAGTTTTCTTAGTTACGCGGTACTGCGCCAACTTAAAAAACCTTCCCCTCCGCGCCAATCCAACCTACCATGCTACCCCATGCGCATCTTAATCACCGGCGGCGCCGGCTTCCTCGGCTCCCATCTCTGCGACAAACTCAACAGCCAGGGGCACGACCTCATTTGCCTGGACAATTTTTTCACCGGCCGCAAACAAAACATCGCGCACCTGCTCGGCACCCCGCGCTTTGAATTGGCGCGGCACGATGTCATTGACCCGTTCAAGTTCGAGGTTGACCAAATCTACAACCTCGCCTGTCCCGCCTCGCCCCCACACTACCAATACAATCCCATCAAGACCGTCAAGACCTCCGTCATGGGTGCCATCAACTGCCTCGGCCTGGCCAAGCGTGTCAAGGCCCGCGTGTTCCAGGCCAGCACCAGCGAAGTCTATGGTGACCCGACGGTGCATCCGCAGCCGGAGTCGTATTGGGGCAACGTCAACCCCATCGGCCGCCGCTCCTGCTACGACGAGGGCAAGCGTTGCGCCGAGACGCTGTTCTTCGACTACCACCGCGAAAACAAAGTCAACATCCGCATTGTCCGCATCTTCAACACCTACGGCCCGCGCATGAACCCCGACGACGGGCGGGTGGTCTCCAACTTCATCGTCCAGGCCCTGCGCGGCGAGGACCTCACCGTGTACGGCGACGGTCAGCAGACGCGCTCGTTCTGTTACGTGGACGACCTCATCGACGGCTTCGTCCGCCTGATGAACCAGACCGACACCGTCGGCCCCGTCAACCTCGGCAATCCGGGCGAGTTCACCATGCTGCAACTCGCCGAACTGGTGCTGCAACAAGTCGGCGGCAAAAGCAAAATCGTCCACCAGGCGCTCCCCGCCGACGATCCCCGGCAGCGCCGCCCTGACATCACGCTGGCCAAAAAATACCTCGGCGGCTGGGAACCCAGGGTGCCGCTGGAGGAGGGCCTGAAACACACCATCGCCTACTTCAAGACGCAGGTGTAAGCCAAGAAACTCAACGCGGAGACGCGGAGAATATTTTACCAGTTCAACCAGCCGCTGCCGGTGATACCGGCCCGCGCAACCGGTAAATTTTTCCACCCGCTGACACTGGCTGGTCACCGTCAACGGCGGTTACCGTCAGCGGGCGGTGGAAAAAGCCGACAATGTTCTCCGCCAGCTTTGGCCCGATTCCGTCAACCACGCGCAAGTTGGCGACGGCGGCGGCCTTGATTTTTTCCACCGAGCCGAAATGTTTCAACAGGGCCAGCTTCTTGATCCGGCCCAGGCCGGGACAATCGTCCAGCACGCTTTCGCTGACCCGCTGCTTCATCAGCAACTGATGGTAACCGTTGGCGATGCGGTGCGCCTCGTCGCGGATGCGTTGCATCAACCGCAACGCCCCCGACTCGCGCGGCAGCACCAGCGGCAGCGGCTCGTCGGGACGGAAAATTTCCTCGTTCCTTTTCGCCAGGCCGACGATGCGCTGCTGGTGCAATCCCAGTTTGCGCAGCGCCGCCAGCGCCGCGCTGAGCTGCCCCTTGCCGCCATCCACCACAATCAAGTCCGGCAGCGTGCCGCCCTCGCGCAACATGCGCGCGTAGCGGCGCCCGACCACTTCCGCCATGCTGGCGAAGTCGTTCTGGCCCGTGACCGTTTTCACGCGGTAACGCCGGTAGTGGCTGCGGGCGGGCCGGCCGTCGCGGAAACACACCATTGCGGCCACCTGGTGCGTGACGGAAATGTTGGAGATGTCGAAACACTCGATCAGCGCCGGGGTCGCCGTCAGCGTCAGCGCGACGCGCAATTCCTCCAGGTCGTGCGCCGGGCGCACCGTGCTGGGCAGCGCGCGCGTAAAGCGCCGCTGCGGCTTGGTGGTGGCGCGGATGTCGTCGAGCAGGTTGCGGAGCGTGGCGGCTTTCTCAAAATCCAGCGCGGCCGCGTGCCGTTTCATTTCCTCCTCCAGCGCGCGCGTCATCCCGGCGGATTTGCCTTCGAGAAACTCGCACGCCTGCCGCACGTAGTCGCCATACGCTGACCGTGAGATTTTGGCGACGCACGGCGCGGAGCAATTTTTGATGATGTGGTCGAGGCAGTGCTTGAAGTCCTTTTTCGTCGGTCGCACGGGCATGCAAGAGCGCAGGCCGAACTTTTTTTTCATCAGGTTCAGCGTGTTGCGCACCGCGCCGGCGTGGGCGAACGGCCCGAAATACCGCGCCCCGTCGTCTTTTTTGAACCGCGCGAATTGGAAGCGCGGGTACGGGTCGTTGAGGTTGACGCTGACCATGAGGAAGCGCTTGTCGTCACGGAAACTGATGTTGTATTTCGGCCGGTGCTCCTTGATTAGCCGGCCCTCGAGGACGATGGCCTCGGCGTCGCTGGCGACCGTCAGCGTCTCCAAGTCCCAGATGCCGGCGATCAGCGCGCGGGTCTTGGGGTCGGCGGTCATTTTGCGCGACGGGTGAAAATACTGGCTCACGCGCCGCCGCAAATCCTTGGCCTTGCCGACATAGATGATGCGGCCCAGCCGGTCGCGATAAATATACACGCCCGGTCGGTGCGGCAGGGCGCGGAGTTTCGGTGTCAAGTCCGGGCGTTCGGCGGGCATGGGGTAATGGTAACGCAAAACACCGGGGGAGTGACAGGTTTTTTACCACGAAGACGTGACGCCTTCGTGTCTTCGGGGCCGGAGTTTTCCGCCGCCGGGCTTGTGCTTTCGGGGCCGGGCGGTTATATAAGTGGGCATGTGGTCGAATCTGCCGCTGAAACAACGGGTCGCCGCCATGCTGGGCGTGGCGCTGCTGGTGGCGTTGGGGGGGCTGGGGGTCGGCGGGTTCGCGGTGTGCCGCGCGCTGGATTATCGGCAACAATGGCAGGCGCTGACGGAGGTGAGCCGGAACCAGCAGGAAAAAATCGACCGGCAAAACGGCCAGGCCATCCGGTTACGGCAAAGTTTTGACAGTCTGCTGGCGCAGTTGCAAAGCCGCGACGATTTGCTGACGCGCGCCGGCGAGGTGCAGCGGCAACTGGCGCTCCGGCAAACGGAGTTGGCGCGGGAGCAGGAGCGCCGGCAGGCGCTGTGGCAGAGTGTGAAAAACCAGTTGGACCATCAACTGGGCAACGGCAACGGGCTGGTGGTGCTGGCCGGCAACGCGCTGTTGATCCATTTGTCGGACCGATTGTTATTCGGGCCGGGGCAGTCCAGTCTGTCGCACGACGGGGCGGCGGTGCTGAAACAAATCGCCGGTTTGCTGAACACCACCTTGCGGGATTGCGCGGTGCAGGTGGAGGGCCATACGGATGATTTGCCGATTGTCAAGGCGCTGCAATACAAGTACCCGACCAACTGGGAGTTGTCCGCCGCGCGGGCGAGCAGCGCGGTGGTGTTTTTAATCAATCAGGGGCAGGTCGCCCCCGACCGGCTGGCGGCGGTGGGGCGCGGCGACACCGGCCCGCTGGCGGACAACGCGACCGAGGCGGGGCGGGCCGCCAACCGCCGCATCGACATCGTGGTGCTGTTAAACCAGGAGCCGGCCGCCGCGCTTGGCGGCGGGCGTTGAATTATGAACGGGCCGAATCCGCGTCAGGAACGAATTTTGTGGCAGGCGTTGTCCGCGCTGGCGCTGCTGGTGCTGGTGTTGATCGGCCTGCTGGTGTTCGGGGTGATTCTGTACGCGCTGCGGCTGTTCAGCGGCGTGTTGCTGCCGCTGGCGGTCGCGGGGGTGCTGGCCTGCCTGCTGAGTCCGCTGGTGGAGCGGTTGCGCCGCTGGCGCATCCGGCGCTCGGTGGCGGTCATCGGGCTGTTTGTGCTGGCCACGAGTCTGTTGCTGGCGCTGGGGTTGCTGGTGTTGCCGGCGGCTTACGCCGAGGCGGTGCAACTGACCGACAGTCTGCCGGATTTGGTGGACCGCCTGCGGCAGGCGGCGGAGGAATTTTTGCGCAATCACCCCGGTCTGACGCCGCATTTGCAGCAACTGGCCGAGCAGCTCAAGCAGCGGCTGCCGGAATACGGCGGGCGGGCGTTGCAGTATGCGTGGAGCGGCGTGGTCGGCGCGTTCGGGCTGACGCAGTTGTTCCTCGGGCTGGTGATGATTCCGCTGTATGTGTATTACTTTTTGCTGGAGCAGGCGGTGATTGCGCGGCGCTGGCGGAGTTATGTGCCGTTGCGCGATTCGGCGTTGCGCGACGAGGTGGTGCTGATGCTCGGCGAGGTCAACCGCCATTTGATCGCGTTCTTCCGCGGGCAAGTCATCGTGGCGGGCTGCATCGGCTTGCTGACCGGTCTCGGCCTGCTCTTAATCGGCCTGAAGTACGCGGTGTTGCTCGGCCTGGTGGCGGGGGTGCTGAGCATGGTGCCGTATCTGGGCGTGGTGGCCAGCCTGGTGCCGGCGCTGTTGGTGGCCTACGCGCAGTCGAACGGCCATTGGGGTTACGTGGCGCTGACGGCGGGGGTGTTCGGCCTGGTGCAACTGGTCGAGGGCATGTTCATTTCGCCGAAAATCATGGGCCAGCGCACCGGCTTGCATCCGCTGACGGTGATTGTCTCAATCCTGGTGTGGTCCATCCTGCTCGGCGGCCTGCTCGGCGCGATTCTGGCGGTGCCGCTGACGGCGACGCTGAAGGTGCTGCTGCACCGGTATATCTGGCGTTGGAATGCTTAAAGGGTCACAGAGCAGCACTGAGCAGGCACAGAAAACCACGGAGTTTGATTTAATTAAAACAACGCAACTCTCTGTGCTACTCTGTGTCTTCTCTGTGGCACTCTGTGGCCAATAATTTCCCGCGAACTCGAACCTTGCGCTTTGCTATTTTTCTGCCATATAGAATTACATGTGCAAATCATTCGTTTACGCCCTTGCTGCGCTGCTGGTGTGCGCGGCGCAATCTTACGCGGTGACCGCCATGCAGGCGGTGGAAATTGCCCGGCGGCAGGCCAATACTTACGCCGCCAAAAGTTTGGTGCAGGTGGTCGGCAAGCCGAGTGCCGTCGGCCAGCTGCCGGAGGAATGGCAGGTGTTGTTTTATGACCCGGCCGCGGAGCAGGACGGCATGTTGATCACCGTCAGCGGCAACGCGGTGACTTCTATTCGCGACGGGTACACGCAGTTGGATAATTTCCGGATTTTCGCCTACAAGATGGAGGAAATCATCGACCCGGCCAAATTCAAGGTGGACTCGTCGCGCATTATCCCGCTGTTGCAGACCGGCTCCAGCCTGAAAGCCATCAAAATCACCAGCGTCGGTTTGTGGCTGAAAAAGGAAAAGAAAGGCCCGCTCGAACCGCCCGTCTGGTTCGTCGATTTGTACGCCGCCAACCCCAAGGGGGACCGGGAAGTGCAGTTCGGCACGGCCAAGGTGGATGCCGAAAGCGGCAAGGTACTCAAGCTGGACTTGAATCTGAAAGCGATTGGCAAGGATCAATAACGCGGCGCGCTGGCGGCCGGTTGGCGCGGCGCTGAGCCTGCTGTGGCTGGCGTTGCCGGCCACCCGGGCGGCGCTGAGTGTGCTGGCGGAAACCCCGGACTGGCGCGAACTGGATGTTTACCAACACACGCTGACCGCGGCGGAGTTCCGGGCGCGCTTGCCGCTATATTCCAATGACGGGGCGCTGGCGCGCTATCTCACCTTCAGTGACCGCGGGGTGGCGGTGTTTGCCGACCAGGGCAAAACGCGCAAATTGTGGGAACTGCGCTGGGCGGCGGCACCGTCAGCGGCGCCGGATTTTCCGCCCGGCCCGGCCGCTGACCGTGACCGGCCGCTGGCCGGCTTGAACATCTGCCTCGACCCCGGTCACATCGGCGGCGACTGGGCGGACATGGAAGAGCGGCATTTTCGAATTCGCGGCGGCCCGTGGGTGGACGAGGCCGCGCTGAATTTCATCACCTGCCAGTGGATTGAGCAGGGCTTGCGGGCCGCCGGCGCGGAGGTGTGCTGGACGCGGCAACTGGGGGTGCCGGCGACGCCGCGTCGGCCGGCGGATTTCACGTCGCCAGCCATCACGCTGATGTGGCGGCAGGACGCGAACAAGGCCGCGCGCCAGTCGCCCGGCAACTTGCGCAAGTTGTTGCAATGGTATCAGGAGCTAGTCTTTTACCGCATCGCGGAAATCCAGGCGCGCGCCGCGACGGTGCGGGAACTGCGCCCCGACCTGACGCTGTGCATCCATTACAACGCGCTGGGCTGGAGCAAACGCGGGCCGCGCTTGTACCCCGGCGTGAACCGCATCGTGATTTTCACGCACGGCAGTTACCTGGCGTCCGAACTGGCGCTGGACGACATGAAATTCGATCTGTTCAGGAAATTGCTGGAACACGCCGGCGGCACGGAGCGGCGGGTGGCGGACGCCATCGCGGAGCAGGTGGCCGCGGTCTGGCAATACCCGCCGGAGCGATACCGCGCCGGCCCGTTCGGGGTGGCGCCGGCGGGCCGGACGCCGTATGTGTGGTCCAGGAATCTGCTGGCCAACCGCCTGTACCCCGGCCCGGTGGTGTTTGTGGAAGGGCCGTTCATGGATGACGCCTTGACCTACCGGCGGATCATCGCCGGGGATTACGCTGGCGAGCGGGAAATCGCCGGCCGCAACTACCGCAGCATTTACCGCGAGTAC
>JAISDC010000062.1 GCA_031265105.1 Verrucomicrobiales bacterium | reverse complement strand
GTCACCATTAGCCGACCACGTCTGGGTGTAGGCGGTGCCGCCGGCGGTAATGGCGGTGCCATTGGCAACGATTTGCACGCCAGGGATTTCCTGTGTCGGCGCGGTCAGCGCCAGCGCGGAGAGGAGGGTTAAGATCAGGGTTAGTTTTTTTATCATTGATGGGTTCATATTTTTTGATTACGGGTTTACACTGTCAATATTATGGTGTTATCGCAGCACTGTCAATCATAAGGTGTAGGTGGATTGCTTTTTTCTCCATGCTTTTGCCCGTGGAGCCAGGCACCATAGAAAAATTGCGCGACCGCCTACGCAAATTGCGGGCGCAACGGGATTTGACGCAGGAAGAATTTGCCCACGCCGCCGGCTTGGATTACAAGTTTTACCAAAGCATTGAAGCCGGGCGCCGGACTGAATTGCGGGTATCCACGTTGGAGCGCATCGCCAAGGTTTACGGGTTGGAAGTCTATCAGTTGCTTGCGCCCAGGATTTCCCTGCCGAAAATCAAGTAGCTTGCCGCCGACCGTCAGCGGCAATGCGGTCCAGTTTGATTTTTCCCGTATCACAATCGCACAATATTAAAACACCTTGATTAGTCAAGGTGTTTTGTGAAATTTTTTCACTGATAGTGAAGGCATGGATGAAAAATACGCCGCCTTGCGCCGGTTGGTTCGTGGTTTGCGCCTTAATCGCGGCTGGACACAAGAGCAACTGGCAGAAAAGGCGGGGCTGGATTACAAATACTACCAGCTTTTTGAATTGAACCGCACCGCCGCGCCTTCGCTCAAAATGCTTGAACGTCTCGCCAAAATTTTCTCCGTCCAACCGTGGGTGCTGTTATGTGATCAACCGGATTTAATCAAGGCGCACACCGGTTTGGACTACGCCAAATTGCCAATTAAACAACGCGCGGGAAGACCGCGCGCGCGAAAATGCCGCTGACGGTCAGCGGCAACGCGGCTCATTTGGCTAACTTTAATCTGTTCTGCTGTCGTCCCGAGCCAAAGCAAAGGATCGGGATGACGGGGAAAACTCAGAACCACGAAGACACCAAGGCACGAAGGTTTGTTGAAAAAACAGCCTTCACGCCTTGGCGTCTTCGTGGTTCAATTTTTTAGAATTGATGACGGTAGCCCGCTGTTAGTCCCCAGGGCTTGTCATACTTGTCGCCGAAGCTCGCCTCGTAGTCTAAATGCAACTGATTGTTAGCATCGAGTTGCCAGATGATACCGCCGCCGAATTCGGCTCTGGCACCGTCAGTGTTGGCGCGGGTGTGTTGGTAGCCGTTTCTGATGGCGCCGCCGCTGCTGATGGTTTCGACGCCGCTGATTTTCACGTAGGGTTGCAACGCGCCGCCGTTGGTGAGGTTGATGGTGCGGCCAAAAAGGCTGCCGATGCGGAGTTGCAGGGCGTCGAGGTCTTGGGCGCTGATGGTCAGCGGGCCGGCTTGATAGTCCTCGGCGAGGATGTGGAGGTAGTTCACTTGGAACTGGGGTTCGATGAACCAAGCATCGCTGAAGGTGAACTTCTTCCCGATTTCGATGCTGCCGCCGAGGTTTACGTCGCTGTAGCTGGCGGTGAGTTGGGTGTTGCCATACGGGGCTTTCAAGTCGTTGTTGACACTGGCAGCCTTGAAGGTGGCATCGATATAGAAGCCGCTGCTGTGGAGCCAGGTGGCGTAGAGGCCGCCGTAGTAGCTGTTGAGTTCACCGTCAGTGCCGGGGGTGCGGTAGTCGAGGTCGCTGCGGCCGTAGCCGGCGTACACTCCAAGATACAAGTCACTGTCAGCGCTGATGGTGAACTTGTGATCGGTGCCGAGATCCACGCCGTAGATGAGTTGTTCGTAGGCTTTGCCTGATACTTGGCTGCTGACGTTTAGCTGTTGGCCGTAGCTTCTTATCCAGAGGTTTTCGATGAGGTTATGGAGCGCGGGCGTCCCGCCCGCTGGCGGGCGAGACGCCCGCGCTCCAAAGCGCAGGTAACCCATGCGCTTAAGCAAACTGTTTTGCTGCGCGAACCACATGGCTTGTTGGATCGCCACGCTGCTGTTCAAGACCGCACCGGCGGGGCTGGTGCCTTTTTTTACGAAGTGGTCGCCGTCCTTGATGAGTTGGTCAATACCCCAGTCGATCGGATCCCATTGCCAGTGTTCCGTGCCGTCGCCGCTGACGATGTTGGGAAGGACTTTATTGGGGTCGGCTTTACCGTTGCCGGTGGTGTCGATGTGGACGGTGCCTGCACCGTCAGCGGTATCCACAGTGATGGAGCCGCCCGCGCCGGTGTCGCTGTTGACGCTGATGTTGACGGTGCCGGTGTGGGTCAGGTTGTCGAAGATGACTTCATAATCGCCGATGTTCCAAGTACCGTGGTTTTCGCCGCTGTTACCGTGGCTGTCTTTGTTGAAGGTCCAGGTGCTGTCGCCGCCAGTGATGAGGTTGCCGCCAGTGAAACCGCCGGTGCCAACTGCGCTGTCGCTGATGGTGACGGTGACGGCGGCTTCGTCGTTCTGCGCGATGTCGCCGAGCAGGGTGCTGCCGGTGCCGCTGACGGTGATGTCAACGGTGGCGTGGTCGTTGGCGGTGATGCCGCCGGTGAGGGTGCCGCTATTGTCGAGGTTGATGGCGGTGACGCTGGTGCCGCTGGCGGTGAGGTCGCCGGTGAGGACGGAGTGGTCGGTGAGTTCTATGCTCACGTCGGAGCCGCCGTAGATGTTGGTGGCGCCGGTGAGGGTGGAGCCATCCGCCACGGTAATGTGGGCATGGTTGATTAGTTCGTACTCCGCGCCGTCGGGGGTGACGGCAGTGGTGCCGAATTCCATGGCCGTGGCGCCGCTGAAGGTGGCGCTGCCGGTGATGGTGATGATATAGTTGGCACCCGACGTATGCGTGGCGTTATTCACGGATACATCGCCGAACAGTCCCACCCGAATCGCCGGCCCGTCCTCGGAAATGAACTTGCCGCCGTCGATCAGCAGGATTTTGTCATCAATAAATTCGCCGCGGGAACTCATTTGAATCGCCTCGCCGTCCTTACCACTTATCAGGACATCCACATTGCGCAACTCCACGCGGCGGTTGCCGTTGCCGCCAACCAGCACCCCGGTGAAGGCGCTGCCGGTCGTGCCGCTCATGGTGATGGTGCCGTTGCTTAGGATGACGGTCTGGTCAACCCGCAAATCATTCGCATAGGAGGTGAAGGTATCCACGCCATTGGTGAAATTATGCAGCGTCAAGGTAAAATCCGTTACCGTCACCTCAGCTGCCCCGCGGATGGTAATACCTTTAAAATCAGGCATACTATCCGGCTCAACGACGGCGGTGCCGACGATACGCAGACCGTTGGCCCGGATGGTGTTGGCGGTGCCGCCAAAAATATAAAGTCCGCTGGCGGTGGTATAAGTGCCTGTCGCTGCCACGCCGTGCACAGCGATATCCACATTCTGCAAATCCACGGTGCCGTTGTTGAGTTGTATGGCGGCGCTGGTAATGAATGGAGTGGCTTGCAGGTCAATGGCACTGTCTCGTAAGAACAGCGAGCCGTCACTGCGAACACTGGCGGTAAATTGGTTCAGCTGCTCATTTTGCAAGGTGATGTCGGTGCCGTGATAGGTGCCGCTGGTGACGCGGAGTGCGTTGGAGCCGGTGACGGCTGCGTAGGTCTGGTCTGTTTCAGTGATGTCTTGTCCCGGGGTGACGTATTTCACTTCCGCGAACGCATTCAACGCGGAGGCGCAAAGTAGCAGCGCGCAAATACACGCGCGCTCCAATGACCTTAACGAAGTGGAACAAAGGGCGCAGAGGGTTAGGAGAGTTAGTTTGGGGTTCATGTTGTTTTTTGGTTGGTTGGTTTTTTGGTTGATTGGTTGTGGTTGGTTAAAATAGTGGGCTGGGGCTTGGTCGCTCTCCGTTCGTCACCCTGAGCGGAGGCGAAGGGGCGGATTGGCTCGGCAATGGGGCGAGCCTATCCTTCGCTCCGCTCAGGATGACGGCGGGGCGGGGCACGGTCAGCGGACGGTGTTTAGCCGCATGGGGAATGAAGTGAACAAGACTCGGCGGGGAAATTAGAGAGTCGGGGCAGGAGTCAACTCTGAGCGCGTGAGCGCGTGAGCGCGTGAGCGCGTGAGCGCGTGAGCGCGTGAGCGCGTGAGCGCGATGCACTTACTTTATGTCTTAGGTCGCTCATCTTCAGCGGGTTAGCGGGGTGTTACTTTGGCTTAGACTATCATGCTTTCTTGGTAGTTAGTAGATAGCATGTAGTAGGTAGCGGCTGTTTTTCCCGATAACGGGGTGAGACGGTATAGAATCAGCCTAACATATGCAAGTATTTTTTTTGTTAGCTTCATTAACGCAAAGGAACTAAGGGGCAAAGACGCGAAGTTTTTTTACCGGGAGTTCATGGAGTATCTGGAGAGTGGTTTTGCCTGGCTCTCCATGAACTCCACGGTCTCCCGGTAAGAAGCCCACAATCAGCGGCACGGACACAGTCTCCTTGACGTACGCCGCTGGCATGATAGCTTGCGAGCAAGGAGTTGCCCATGCTGACGCTTGGCAATAAGCCGAGGCGCTGTTGGTGACGGCTTGAATTTTTTTGCCAGGATTAACGGATGAGCAAGGTTATGTTGAATTACCAAAATATCATTCGCCGCGACGCCGGCAAGCGTTTCAGCAAGCCGTGTGTGCGGGAAACACGCATTGCGGTTTACGATGTGCTGGGGTGGCTGGCGGCGGGGATGTCGTTCCAGGATATTACCGGCGATTTCCCCGAATTGACCGAGCAGGATATTTTGGCGTGCCTGGCTTTTTCTTCTGAACGGGAACGCCAGTTGCAGTATGCGTAAGTTAAAGTTTGATTTTTTGCCCGGCGCGGTATTTTGCATTGTTTTCAACCCGGAAATTATGCAGACTCCCCCGTTTTATGAAGTTGTCTGACGCGCCCAATACAGGACTGTATAGCTTTGAGAATGAGCATGATGCTTGCGGGGTCGGCCTGGTGGCCAATCTGGAGGGGACGCCGTCGCACCAAATCGTCACGGACGGTCTGACGGTGTTGAAAAACCTGATGCATCGCGGCGCCACTGGTGGCGACGCTGAGACGGGTGACGGCGCGGGTATCCTGATTACTATGCCGGACCGGTTTTTTCGCAAGCACGTCAAACAACTGCCGCCGGCGGGCAGGTATGGCGTGGCGATGTTGTTCGACGGCACGGGGCAGGAGCAGGCCATTGAGGACATCATCAGCGCCCGGGGCGGGAAAGTCCTGGCCTGGCGCGAGGTGCCGACCAATCCCGGCGCGGTCGGTGAGGTGGCGCGGCAGAGTTGCCCGCGGGTGCGGCAGGTCTTGGTCAGCGGCGAGAATTTTCCCGACCAGGCGACGTTTGAGCGCAAGTTGTATGTGATGCGGCGGCTGATTGAGAAGAAGGTGCCGGATGCGTACCTGTGCAGTTTTTCGTCGAAGAATGTGGTGTACAAAGGCATGTTGCTCGGCACGCAGATGGAGCCGTTTTTCCCCGACCTCACTGACCGCGACTTGCAATCGCCGCTGGCGCTGGTGCATCAGCGTTACAGCACCAACACTTTCCCGACCTGGAGCCTGGCCCAGCCGTTCCGCTATCTCGCGCACAACGGCGAAATCAACACGTTGCGCGGCAATCTGAATCACTTGCGGGCGCGCGAGCCGTATCTCCAGAGCGAGTTGTTCGGCGACGAGCTGGCCGACCTGCTGCCGCTGATCAAGGAAGGGCAGTCGGACTCGGCGTGTCTCGATAATATGTTCGAGCTGCTGGTGGCGTCGGGGCGCGATTTGTGCCACGCGATGCTGATGCTGGTGCCGCAAGCCTGGGGCGAAAGCTATCACATGGGGCGCGACATCCGCGGTTTTTTCTCGTATCACTCGGCGCTGACCGAGCCGTGGGACGGCCCGGCGGCGCTGGCGTTCTCCGACGGGGTCAACGCCGGCGCGTTGCTCGACCGCAACGGTCTGCGCCCGCTGCGCTACACGCTGACGAAGGAGAATGTGTTTGTGCTGGCGTCGGAGGCGGGCGTGCTGGACATCCCGTTCTCAGCGGTGGCGAAAAAAGGCCGGCTGCGGCCGGGTGAAATCATTTATCTCGACCTTGAGAACCACCGGGTGATTTACGACGCGGCCATCAAAAAGCTGGCGGCGCGCCGGCAGCCGTACCGGCGCTGGGTCGCGGAAAATCGCGTGGAAATCCACGGCCTGTTCTCGTCGGTCACGCCGGCGGTGCCGTCGGCGAACCTGTTCCACCGGCAGCGGCTGTTCGGCTACACGCGCGAGGAACTGGAGATGATTGTCAAGCCGATGGCGGAAACCGGCCAGGAGCCGGTCGGCTCGATGGGCAACGACGCGGCGCTGGCGGTGCTGTCGGAAAAGCCGCAACTGCTGTTCAATTATTTCAAGCAACTGTTCGCGCAGGTGACCAATCCGCCGATTGACCCGATTCGTGAGGATTTGGTGATGAGCCTGACCACTTACATCGGCAATCTCGGCAACGTGCTGGCCGAGACGCCGGCGCACGCGCGGGTCATCAAGCTGCCGCGCCCGATTCTCACCGACGACGAGCTGGCGCGGCTGTGCGCGGTGGGGCGCGACGGGTTCCGCGCGACGACCATCCCGCTCGGCTTCGCCGGCGGCCTCGAGGCGGCGCTGGCGCAACTGGCGCTGACGGTGCGGGCCAGGGCGGCGGAGGGCTGTTCGATTTTCATCCTCAGCGACCGCGACCTGGACGCGACGCTGACGCCGATTCCGTCCCTGCTGGCGACGGCGGTGGCGAACCAGGCGCTGATTGCGGCGCAACGGCGCTCCGAGAGCGGGATTATCGTGGACACCGGCGAGGCGCGCGAGGTGATGCACTTCGCGCTGCTGTTCGGCTACGGCGCGACGGCGGTGTGCCCGTACGTGGCGCTGGAAACGGTGACCGCGCTGGTCGAGGCGGGCGATATCAAGCAGGACACTGTCAGCGCCGCGAGCAATTATATCAAGGCGATTGACAAGGGTCTGCTGAAGGTGATGTCGAAAATGGGCATCTCCACGTTGCGCAGTTACCGCAGCGGGCAGTTGTTCGAGGCGGTCGGGCTGGACCGGGTCGTCATTGACGAATATTTCACCGGCACCGCCAGCCGGGTCGGCGGCGTCCGGCTCGCCGACCTGGAGCGCGAGGCGCGCGAACGCCAGGCCGCGGCCGACGCCACGCTGACGGCGAGCCTGCTGCCGTCGGGCGGCGCGTATCGTTTCCGCAAGGACGGCGAGCGGCACTTGTGGACGCCGGCCAGCCTCAGCGCCGTGCATCAGGCGGTGATGGCCAATGACGAGGCGAAATACCGCGAATACGCGCGCCTCATCAACGACCAGGCGAAAAATCTCTGCACGTTGCGCGGCCTGTTTGAGTTCGCTGACGTTCAGCCCGTGCCGCTGGAGGAAGTCGAGCCGGTCGAGAGCATCGTCAAGCGCTTCGTCAGCGGCGCGATGTCGCTCGGCTCCATCAGCCCCGAGGCGCACGAGGCAATCGCCATCGCCATGAACCGCCTCGGCGGCATGAGCAATTGCGGCGAGGGCGGCGAGGACCCGGCGCGGCAGACCCCGAACGCTGACGGTGACAACCGCAGCAGCGCCATCCGGCAAGTCGCCAGCGGACGGTTCGGCGTGACCATCAAATACTTATCCGAGGCGCGCGAAATCCAAATCAAGATGGCGCAGGGCGCCAAGCCAGGCGAGGGCGGCCAGTTGCCCGGCCACAAGGTCAGCGACTTCATCGCCCGGCTGCGCAACTCGATGCCCGGCGTCAGCCTCATCTCGCCGCCGCCGCACCACGACATTTACTCGATTGAGGACTTGGCGCAGTTGATTTTCGACTTGCGCAACGCCAACCCGCGGGCGCGCATTTCCGTCAAACTGGTGTCAGAGGTCGGCGTCGGCACGGTCGCCGCCGGGGTCGCCAAGGCGCACTCCGACGTGGTGCTGATCAGCGGCCATGACGGCGGCACCGGCGCGTCGCCGCTGTCCAGCATCAAGCACGCCGGCCTGCCGTGGGAACTCGGCCTCGCCGAGACCCAGCAGACGCTGGTGTTGAACAAACTGCGCGGCCGCGTCCGCCTGCAAGTGGACGGCCAGATCAAAACCGGGCGCGACGTGGTCGTCGGCGCGTTGCTCGGCGCGGAGGAGTTCGGCTTTGCCACCACGGTGCTGGTCGCGCTCGGCTGCGTGATGATGCGCAAGTGCCACCTCGACTCCTGCCCCGTCGGCGTCGCCACGCAAAGCGCGGAGATGCGCCGGCGTTACCGGGGCCGGCCGGAATACATCGTCAACTTCCTGCGCTTCGTCGCCGCCGAGGCCCGCGAGCACCTGGCGCGGCTCGGCTTGCGGAAACTCGACGACGCGGTCGGGCGCGGCGACCTGCTGCGGATGAACAAGGCGATTGATTTTTACAAGACGCGCAACCTGGACTTCACCAAAATCCTGGCCACCGTCAGCGGCGGCGAGCAGCGGTTCGCCAGCAACGATTACGCCGACTGCGCGCGGCACGACGAGCAGAACCTGCTGCCGAAGCTGCGGGACACCATCAGCGACGGCAAGCCCGCGCAACTGGCGCTGACGGTGAAGAACACCGACCGCGCCGTCGGCACCACGCTGTCGTACCACCTCGCCAAAACCCACGGCGCCGCCGGCCTGCCCGAGGACACCGTCAGCGTCACTTTCAACGGCTGCGCGGGCCAAAGTTTCGGCGCGTTCCTCGCGCCCGGCGTCACCTTCCGGCTGGAGGGCGAGGCGAACGATTACGTCGGCAAAGGCTTGTCCGGCGGCAAAATCATCATCACCCCGCCCAGGGACGCCGCCTATGACACCGCCTCGAACGTCATCGCCGGCAACGTCATCGGCTACGGCGGCACCGGCGGCAAGCTGTTCATCTGCGGCCAGGCCGGCGAACGCTTCGCCATCCGCAACAGCGGCATGTCCATCGTCGTCGAGGGCATCGGCGACCACGGCTGCGAATACATGACCGGCGGGCGCGTGGTCATCCTCGGCGCCACCGGCGTCAACTTCGCCGCCGGCATGACCGGCGGCCTCGCCTACGTGCTGGACGAGACCAACGACTTCGACCTGCGCTGCAACATCGGCTCCATCGACCTGGAAAACCTGACCGACGCTGACGATGAGAACGAGTTGCTGGGCCTGTTGCGCGAGCACCACGCCGCCACCGGCAGCGCCAAGGCCAAACATATCCTCGACCGCTGGGACACCTACCGCGACAAGTTCGTCAAAGTCTTCCCGGTCGAATACCGGCAGGCGCTGACGCGCATGAAAACCGCCGCTGATCATGACGCCGCCGGCCAATAATTTGGGGAAACCATTATGCAAACAGTCGAACGCATCCACGACATCTACCGCCCGGCCGCCGAGCGCGTCCGCGACTTCGCCGAAGTTGAACGCACCCTCAGCGAGGCCGACCTGACCGCGCAAGCCACCCGCTGCATGGCCTGCGGCATCCCGTTCTGCCTCGGCGCCGGCTGCCCGCTCGGCAACGTCGTCCCCGAAACCTCCGCCTACGTCCGCGCCGGCAAATGGCGCGAGGCGTGGGAAATCCTGGCCGCCACCAGCCCGCTGACCGAGTTCACCAGCCGCGTCTGCCCCGCGCTGTGCGAGAACGCTTGCGTCAACAACCTCGCCACCGACTCGCCGGTGATGATCCGCCAGCTCGAAAAAATCATCATCGAGACCGCCTTCGCCCGCGGCTACGTCCGGCCGTTCGCCCCCGCCAGCCGCAGCGGCAAACAAATCGCCGTCATCGGCAGCGGCCCGGCCGGCCTGCTGACCGCCGAACTGCTCAACCGCGCCGGCCACACCGTCAGCGTCTTCGAGAAAAACGCCAGCCCCGGCGGCCTGCTCCGCTACGGCATCCCCGACTTCAAACTGGAGAAAGCCCTCATCGACCGGCGCGTCCGCGTCATGGAAGCCGGCGGCGTCAAATTCCGCTGCGGCACCGAAATCGGCAAAGACATCGCCGCCGCCGACCTCGCCAAAACCTTCGACGCCGTAGTCATCGCCATCGGCACCCCCGCCGCCCGCGACCTCAACGTGCCGGGCCGCGAATTGCGCGGCATCCATCTGGCGCTCGAATACCTGCAAGGCGAGAACCGCGCCGTCAGCGGCGAGGCACCGGCAGCGCCCGTCAACGCCAAGGGCAAGCGCGTCCTGGTCATCGGCGGCGGCGACACCGGCAGCGACTGCGTCGGCACCGCCCTGCGCCAGCAAGCCAGCAGCGTCACGCAAATCGACATCATCCCCGAACCGCCCGCCACCCGCAGCGCCGCCACCCCGTGGCCCGACTGGCCGTACCAACTGACCACCTCCTCCAGCCAGAAAGAAGGCGGCGAGCGCCTGTGGAACCGGCTGACCAAGCAATTCACCGGCAACAACGGCACCGTCAGCGGCGCGGAAATCGCGGAAGTAAAGTGGGAGTTCGCCAACGGCCGCCCGGCGAAATTCACCGAAGTCACCGGCAGCGGCCAACCGTTCAAAACCGACCTGGTCTTCATCGCTATGGGCTTCACCGGCGTCCCGGCGGACTCGGCCATCGCCAAAGAACTGGCGCTGACCGTGACCCCGCGCGGCCAACTCGTGGGAGACCCCGCGCGCCACATCTTCACCGTCGGCGACGCCCGCACCGGCCAGTCGCTGGTCGTCCGCGCCATGGCCGACGCCGGCCAAATCGTCGCCGCCGTGAACGCCCGCCTCGCCCGCTGACGGAGTCGGATTTTCAGTGGTGGCGCCGGCTGTTCATTGAGTACCGGCGAAACCGTCGCTGGACATCGCCGGCACCCATTCGCGACCCGCTGCCGCTGCCAACCGACGCGCTATAGTGGTTCCGCATAACCTTGGCAGGTTATTGCATCCTGCCGCACCTGCTGACCAGCACGAGAACCGGGTACAATTGCTTGCCGTGCCGCGCCAGCAGCGATAATCCCGCAGGGATGAAATGTTTATAGCCGCCGGTGTCAACCGGCGGTAAGTAGCAGCAACCCAATCAACCCCGACGGGGTGAAATAGCGACTGCGCGCGACGTTGTTATTTCACTCCTCCGGAGTGGGTTCGTCGAAACCACCGCTCCCGCCCGTTGACACCGGCGGCTATCAATATTTCATCCCTGCGGGATTATGCAGCTTCCCCCGTCCCCAAGGGGCGCCTACTCATGGATGATGGAATA
>JAISDC010000055.1 GCA_031265105.1 Verrucomicrobiales bacterium | reverse complement strand
CGAGACCGGGGAATACACTGTGTTCGATTGGAGCGGCGCGACCGGCGGCGACAGCATCAACGCCGGTCAATTCAACGTGGCCGCCGATACCGGCATCGAAGGCACCTTCAGCGTGGCAGGGAGTCAATTGACCTTCAACGCCACCGCCGTTCCCGAACCCTCCACCTGGTTCCTCATCGGCGCCGGCCTCGGCGCGCTGGCCCTCATCCGCCGCCGTTCGTCCTAACGGCACCTTGGCCCACAGAGAGCACAGAGCAGACACGGAGATTTTATTAAATTAAAAAATAAACTCTGTGCTTCTCTGTGTCCCTTTGATTCGCTACGCTTGGGTCACTGGAGCGGGCATGGAGTAGCCCGCTGACTTTAGTGACCCACCAAAAAAACTCCGCGCCTCCGCGTCTCAGCGGTGAAATTATTACCGCTTAATCGCCGCGACCAGCGTGTCGCCAATGTCAGCGAGGGTTTTCGCCACGGCGATGCCGGCGCTTTGCAACGCCTCTATCTTCGCCGCCGCCGTGCCCTTGCCGCCGCTGACGATGGCGCCGGCGTGTCCCATGCGCCGGCCGGGCGGCGCGGTTTGCCCGGCGATGAACGCCACCACGGGTTTCTTGACGTTGGCCTTGATGTACGCCGCCGCCTCTTCCTCCTCGCTGCCGCCGATTTCGCCAATCATCACGATGGCTTCGGTCGCGGGGTCGTTGTTGAACAACTCGACCGCCTGCCGCTGCGTGAGGCCGTGTATCGGGTCGCCGCCGATGCCGATGCACGTGCTCTGGCCGAGGCCGCGCTGCGTCACCTGCCACACGGCCTCGTAAGTCAACGTGCCGCTGCGGCTGACGATGCCGATGTTGCCGGGCTGGTGGATGTAGCCGGGCATGATGCCGATTTTGCACCGGCCCGCGGGGCTGATGATGCCGGGGCAATTCGGCCCGATGAGCAGCGACTTGCTATCCTTCAGCGCGATTTTCACGCGCATCATGTCCTGCACCGGGATGCCCTCGGTGATGCAGACGATTAGCTCAAGGCCCGCGTCAATCGCCTCCAAAATCGAATCGGCGGCGAAGGCGGGCGGGACGAAGACCATGCTGGCGTTCGCGCCGGTCGCCTGGCGCGCCTCCAACAGCGTGTCGAACACCGGCACCTGGTCCTCGAACAACTCGCCGCCGCGCGCCGGCGTGACGCCCGCGACTAAATTCGTGCCGTAATCCATGCAGCTTTTCGCGTGGAAGCTGCCCGATTTGCCGGTGATGCCTTGTACCACCAGTCGCGTTTCTTTTCCTATTAGAACTGACATAAGTTTTTCCTAAATTTCAAACTCCAAATTTCAAATTCCAAGTAAGCCCCAAACTTCAAATTTCAAAATTCCAAACAAATACCTCATCATGCCGACCGTCGCTCTTTTGATTTTCTGAATTTCTGTGTTCATTGGAATTTACTTGGAATTTGAAGCTTGGATTTTGGAATTTTATTTCTTCGCTTCTTTCACCACTTTCTCCGCCGCGTCCGCCAGCGCGTTCGCGGCGATGATGGGCAGGTTCGACTCCTGCAACAACTGCCGCCCCTGCTCGACATTCGTCCCCTCCAGCCGCACCACCAGCGGCACCGGCAGACTCGTCGCGCGCACGGCGTTGATGATGCCTTGCGCGATGACGTCGCACTTCATGATGCCGCCGAAGATGTTGACCAAAATCGCCTTGATGCGACGGTCAGCGGTCAGGATTTTGAACGCCTCGGTGACCTGCTGCTCATTCGCGCCGCCGCCGACGTCGAGGAAATTCGCCGGCTCGCCGCCGTAATGCTGGATGATGTCCATCGTCGCCATCGCCAGCCCCGCGCCGTTGACCATGCAGCCGATGTCGCCGTCCAGCCCGATGTAATTCAACCCGAAGCCGGACGCCGCCACCTCGCGCGGGTCCTCCTCGTCGAGGTCGCGCATGGCGAGGATGTCGGGATGGCGGAACAGCGCGTTGTCGTCGAAGTTCAACTTGGCGTCGAGCGCGAACACCTTGCCGTCCTTGGTCACCACCAGCGGGTTGATTTCCACCAGCGAGCAATCATTCGCCATGAACAGCTTGTACACCGCGTGGAACAACTTGGAAGCGTCCTTCATCTCCGCCGGCGCGAAGCCGAGCAGCTTGGACAACTTGCGCGCCTGATACGGCTGCAAGCCCAGCGCCGGATTGACGACCTCCTTGTGAATCGCCTCCGGCGTCCGCGCGGCGACGGCCTCGATGTCCATGCCGCCCTGCCGACTGGCGATGATGACCGGCGCGTTGACGGCGCGGTCCATGACCACGGCGAAATAAATCTCGCGGTCAATATTCACTGACTCGGCGATGAGCACCTTCTTGACCACCTTACCGTCCGGCCCCGTCTGATGCGTGACCAGCGTATTGCCCAACATCTGCGCGGCGATGCTCTTCACCTGACTGGCGGTCTTGGCCAACTGCACGCCGCCTTTGACGCCGTCGGTGAACGTGCCCTTGCCGCGCCCGCCCGCGTGGATTTGCGCCTTGACGACGAGATTGTTCCCCATGCTGCGCGCGACTAGTTCCGCTTCGTCCGGCGTGAACGCGACTTTTCCGGGCGGCGTGGCGACGGAAAACTTTTCGAGCAGCTCCTTGGCTTGGTATTCGTGGATGTTCATATAATAAGGACTTTCAGTAACCTGAAATAAAAACAATTCCAGATACCAGCGCTCACGTCAAATTTTTTTCTTGCAAAAAATAACGCGCGCCCGCCCGGTCACCGCTGTTCATGCGCACAATGTCAGCGTTAGTCATACAAAAACAATCTCCGCGGTCGTGGTCGCCGCCCCATACTGAGGTTCCATGCCGGTCATCACCATCCGTCTCCCGCGCCTGCGCCTGCCGCGCTTGTCCTATGGCGTGCTGGGCGTCTCCGTCGCGTTGCACGCCGGCCTGCTGTTGGTCAGCGGTTGGATTGTCATCCGTCCGGCCGCGGCCCCCAGAACCCCGGCGGCGTTCACCGTGGCGGCGCCGGAATTCCGGGACGAATGGGACGCGCCCGCCCCTGAGCCGGAGGACCTCGCGGCGCCGGCGCCGTCCGCTGACGATGAGTCAGCGCCAGCGCCGCCGCTGCCGTTCCTGCCTGACCACGGCGCGCGGGCCGGTGGCGAGCTGGTTGCCAGCGTCAGCGCCGCCGTCCCCGCCATGATCGGCGCGATTGGCGGACTGCTGCCGGACAGCGGGGCCGCCGCCGGCGGGCCGGGCAGCACCGGCAGCGGCGACCGCGTTGGCAAGGGATTGGCGGGCAAAATCACCGTCGGCAACATCTTCAACACCCGCGTCGAAAGCGCGAAACTCGGCGTGCTGCTGGACGTGTCCAGTTCCGCGCACCCGTACTTGCCGGTCACCGTCAGCGAGATTGAGCGCAGCTTCGGCGACGCGGTCATCGTGCTGGCCTACGGTTGCGGCATGTACGATACCGCCGCTGACGACGGGATTTATCTCCGGGCGCTGAGCCGCTGTCAGCTGCCCGCCGCCGGCGACAAGAACACGCTGGGCCAAATCGCCAAAGCCGCCGCCGCTGACGGTGACCTCGGTCGCCTGATAAAAAAATTCCGCGCGCGGCGGGACACCCATGTGCTCTACGCCGGGGATTGCGGCCACACCTACTACGGCTTTAAAAAACTCATCGCCGAGCAAGTGGACACCGTCTATTGGTTCGCCGATTTCCGCGACAAAATTTCCGCCCGCGTCGCCGGCAAACTTATCAAGGAATTGCAGGCGCGCGGCGTCAAAGTCATCGCCCACAACTTCACCGGCAAACCGGTGCCGGCGGCGGGCGCCCAAATCGCCGCCGCCACCGGCGGCGCGACCATCGCCAAAATCCCCGGCGGGAAAAAACCATGACCGCGGCGGCCCGGCCGCCGAAAACAAATTGAGCGGAACGCAATTGTGCCCAACGGCATGAAGCGCCGTGTTCCCGCGCGGTTTTAAACTGGCACCGCCGCCGCGTTGTCAAGCCACTCGGGAGCGTGGCGCTTCATGGCGCTCGCGCGCCGGCTGAACTCAAGTGGAGTTGGCTTGCTTCAATGGCGCGCCGGCTTTTCAGCGTGCGGGCAAATATTAAGGTGTGATTTTGCCATCCACAGCGGACTGCGGTGCCAGACGATATTGCACAAAACGCTGAATCCTGGGTGATTGGGTTTGCGCCAGCAATTCGCGGGGCCAGACTTGGGACAAGTCGATGGGCCATTTTTGCGTGAGTTTCTGCGCCTCGCGGCTGTTGATAATATCGCGCGTTTCTTCCAGCAAATTTACCGCCAGGCGGTCACGCATTTTTCCGTCTTCCGACAGTTGTACAAATTCCCGCAAAAAACACCGGTGACAATGCACCATCATCCGCACATGTTTAAGGTCGTTGCGCCCATCCTGGTCAATCCCGGCGGCATTGCTAATCTTGGCTTTCAACAATTTGTGAGGAGCCAGCACCTCGGCGGATAGATTGTCAATGGTAACGGGATAAGACTCCGCCAAATCTTTCCGATTTAATCCGCGCACCGACCACAAGACCTCAACGTGCCGCAACTGGCCATTCAGTTCAACGTCCAAAAAACCAACCATGACCGTGCCGGTGCGATGCGGGGGAACTTTCTTGGCGCCGCCAAATTGCCGGTGCAGCGCGTCGAGCAGGTCGATTGAGCCGTACAAATCAATATCCTTGCTCATGAACGGATGATATGGCGCCAAGTCCGCGGCGATTTGCCGTTCGTAGTTTAACGCCCAAATGTTGACGGCCTGCCCGCCCACGACCAGCGGCTTCTTGCCGTCAATCGTGGCCTGGATGATTTGCGCGTAATCGCGAACCGCTGTGAGGGGCTTGTCCACGGGTTAATAGGAGTAATATTTTAAGGCATATTCCAACATGCGGGATGTGGCGTCAATTTTGACATTGGCCGGCAGGAAGGAATTTTCCCGTTGGAGTTGCTCCGGCGTGACTTCGCGGGCGGCGAGCCGGCGGGCGTCCTCGGCGCGCGCGCGTTCGTGCCAGAGGCGGTTGGCTCGCGCAAATTTGGTTTCCTTCGCCGGCATGGAATAAAGCTAACGCGAGTTAACCTGAAAAGCAAACGCAAATGGGAACGGCAACCTAGCCGCGTAACTCCGGCCGCCAGGCCGCGCGGGATATGGTATAAATTCCCCTTCACGGCAGGGGAATTGGGTCACACGCCGCAGCGTTGCAGTGTGGCGAGCAAGTGCTCCCGGTTGGCCGCTGACAGTGGCGCGAGCGGCAGGCGCACGGTGTCGCTCATCCAGCCTTGCGCGGCTAGCGCGGTTTTTACCGGCGCGGGATTCGACTCGATGAATAAATCGCAAAACGCGGGATAATATTGGCGATGAATTTTTTCCGCCGCGACCAAGTCCCCCGCGCGCGCCGCGTCCACCAGCGCTTTCACTCCGGCCGGAAACAGGTTGCTGGCGACGCTGATGACGCCGCGCGCGCCGACGCTCATGAACGGCAGCGTCAGCCCGTCGTCGCCGCTGAGGATGACAAACTGGTCCGGCAGCGCCTGCCGTAGTTTGCTCACGCGGTCCACGTTGCCGCCGGATTCTTTGAGGGCGACGATGTTCTTCGCGTCCGCCGCCAGTCGCGCCACGGTTTCCACGCCAATCTCGATGCCGCAACGCCCCGGTATCGAGTACAACACCAGCGGCAGCGCGGTGCTGTTCGCCACGGCCATGAAATGCCGGTACACGCCTTCCTGGGTCGGTTTGTTGTAATACGGCGCCACCAGCAGCGCGGCGTCCGCGCCGAGTTTTTCCGCCTCCCGCGTGTATTCAATCGCCTCGCTGGTCGAGTTGGAGCCGGTGCCGGCGATGACTTTCGTCCGCCCCGCCGCGCCACGCACCGCCAGTTCGATGACCCGCAAGTGCTCGTCATGCGTCAGCGTCGGCGACTCGCCGGTGGTGCCGGCCGGCACCAGTCCGTCGATGCCGGCCGCGATTTGCCGCTCGATCAGCGCCGTGAACGCGGCCGCGTCCACTTGCCCGTTCTTGAATGGCGTCACCAACGCCGTGATGGTTCCCTCAAACATAAAGCTCTCCCTTGAAGGTGAATTCCGCCGGCCCGTGCAATTTGACCCGCGAAAAGGTCGCCCCGGCGCCGCTGCCGCTGACGGTGAACAGCACGCGCAATTTCGCGCCGCTGCGGACGCTGACGGTGACCGGCGAGCGCCAGCCGAATTTCGCCGCCGCAACGAGCGCCGTCGCGGTCACGCCGGTGCCGCAGGCCAGGGTCTCGGCCTCGACGCCGCGCTCGTAAGTCCGCGCCCGGATTTGGCCGGGCGCGAGGACTTGCGCGAAATTCACGTTCGCGCCTTGCGGCTGAAACCGCCGGTGCCAGCGCAGGGCCGCGCCGGTTTTTTGCACGTCGATTTTTTCCGTGTCGCTGACGATGACGACCGCGTGCGGCACGCCGGTGTTGAGACTGCTCACGGTCAGCGCGCCCGCCGGGGTCTGGATTTTTTCGTCCAGGCGCAAGTCGCGCGGCGCGGTCAGTTCGACGCGCACTTGCCGGCCGAAAAATTCCGCGCCGACCGGCCCCGCGCCGGTGTCGAAGCGGAGTTGCCGCGCGTCGCTGCCGGTGACCTGTTGCGCGAAGCGGGCGAAGCAGCGCGCGCCGTTGCCGCACATCGCCGCCTCGCCGCCGTCCGCGTTGTAATAACGCATCCGAAAATCGCAGTCCGCCGTCCGCGCCGGTTCCAGCGCCAGCACCCCGTCCGCGCCGACGCCGAACTGGCGGCAACACAGCCGGGCGATTTGCCGGCGCGACAGCCGCAGTTGCCGGTCGCGATTGTCGAGGCAGACAAAATCGTTGCCCGCGCCGTTCATCTTCCAAAAATTCAGTTTCATGTCTGTTTACCGCGAAGATTTTAACCACAGATTGACGCGGATGAACACTGTTAAAAGTCAGCGCGGCTTCGCGCCCGTCAGCGCCATGACGATTGGGGTTGGCCGGGGGGTTGCGCTGGATAATGGGTTGTGGTTGAAGGGGATAAGGCGGGGCGGTTTGGTTTCCGGGCGGCCGGCACGGATTTCCGCCCCGCCGGGGTTGACGCCAGACCTGCCGGGTTCGTGGGCGAACCTGCTGGGTTCGTGAGCGAGCCTGCTGGGTTCGTGGGCGAACCTGCTGGGTTCGTGAGCGAGCCTGCCGGGTTCGTGAGCGAGCCTGCCGGGGTCGTGCGCGCGCCTGCCGGGTTCGTGGGCGAGCCTGCCGGGTTCGTGAGTGAGCCTGCCGGGTTCGTGAGTGAGCCTACCGGGTTCGCGCATCAGGCGGGCCGGCGCAATTCCCTTGCAGCCGGCACGGGTGTCCGTGCCGCGAATCCTGACGCCAAAGTCGGCGATTTCGCGTGCGGGGCGGACGATTTCGCGCGGCGGCCGGTGACCTTGGCGCAACGCAGCCATGACTAATGTTGCACGCCGCTGGATTGGTAACGCGCCGGCATCTGGCGCGGGCGCGCGCGCGCCGCCGATTTATTGCAACTTGCGCAAGGCGAACCAGGCCCAGCAGGCCAGGCCGGCCGCCAGCAGTACCATCAGGCCGCGGAACAGCCAGAGTTGCGCGGGAGTGACGGTGTTGGCGTCGCTGACGACGGGCGGTTCATATTTGCCGGCGGCGGCGGGGTTGGGTTGCGGCGCGGACAGGGTCCAGGGGACGGCGTTGGCGAGCGCGGGGGAGTGTTCCGGCAGGACGGCGGGCAGGTCGTAGCGCGGGGCGCGGAGGCCGGCGGCGTCGCACAAGATGACGTAGCGCCGCGCCGGTGCCGGCCACAGGTACAGGTTGCGTCGCGGGTAAACGCCGGTGACGGCGTTGACGGTCAGCGGGGGGTTGTCGCGGTTGCTGATGACCAGGCGCAGGCGGGGATATTGTTGGCCGTCAAGCTGGATGCCGGTGCGCGTGTTCGGGCGGTCGCCAGCCGGGTTGTTGACGGCGGGGAAGCGGTAAATGGCGCCGCTGGCGATGGGACGCCAGGGCGCGTCTTTTTGGCCGGTGGCGGCTTCGACGCGAACTTGGCGCATGAAATATTTGTCGCCGATTTCGAGGCTGACGTTGATGAGCGGCAAGTTGGTTTCGCCGAGGTCGATGACGGTGTCGCCGTCCCGGTTAACGGCTTGGCCGCTGACGGTCAGCGGGGCGTGGTCGGTGACTTGGAGCTCCTGCGTGGTATTACCGTGCCAGGCCGTGACGCCGGTGACCAGGCGCGGGGGCTTGGCGGCGGTGGCCGGGTTGGTTGACCGGCTGCCGCGAAATTCCAAGTCCTGGTATTTGAGGACGACGTTTTCGTCATCGGCGGCGGGGCGGGCGGCGGCGGGTTGGTCGCCGCTGATGGTGAGGCGGAGATAACGCGCGGCGGTCGGCGGGATGTCGAGGCTGGTGTTGCGCAGGTTGATGCGCGAGCTGTAATCGAATATCGGGCAGGTGGCCAGGGGCTGCCAGGCGGTCTGGTCGTCGCTGGTCTCGACCTGGATGATTTTTTCAAAGTCGCCGCCGCTGACCGTCACCGCCAGGCCGTCGATGCCGGGCAAGGTCGCGGGGCGTTGGTAGGTGATGCGTTCGCCGCCGTCGGCCAGGGCCTCGTATTTGACCGGTTCAAGGCTGGCTTGCCGGCGGCTTTCACCGGGCATGGTCTGGCCGTAAATCACGTAGGGGATTTCGCGGTTGGTGTCGTCGAAGACGCGCAGGTCGGCGAAGTTATCGTGGGTGTGGCGGATGAGGTCGGCGGTTAGCGTGACCACGGCGGGGGCGTCGTCCGCGCGGTCGCCGCTGAGGTCGGCTTGGTAACGGAATAGCTTGAGTTCCGCCGCTGCCGATGACGCGACGATGGCGGCGGCCAGGAGGAGGTTAAGGGCGAGAGGTTTCATGCTGTTTCATGACTGGTGGTCCGCGGGCGGGTCGGCGGCTTTTTCCTTGGGCAGCAGCACGTCGCTGTAACGGTAGTACAGGTAGGAGGCGCCGATGAGCAGCAGGCCGAGCACCACGCAGGCGAGGACGCGGAACGGGGTGCTGACGTGCGCCATGTCGCCGATGATGACCTTGAGCGCGGTGACGGCGAACAGGCCGATGGCGAGGTAACGGCAGACGGCGTGGCGTTTGATGAAGCCGCTGATGATGAGGGTGATGGCGAAGATGCTCCACCAGGCCGACACGGCGGCGGCGCGGCCGTCGGGTCGGTAATCGGCGAAGCAGCCGCTGACTTCGGCGGTCAGCAGGCCGAAGAGCGCGAGGGCGAAGACGACGGTGAAGACGCGGCTTTCGTCGGCGAAGTTTTTCCGCAGCAGCCGCGCCGCCGCGTACATGGCGCCGAGCGCGACGGCGGTGGTGAAGTACCGGCTCAGCCAGTTGGCGCTGTAGCTCGGCAGGTAGCGGAATTGCTCCACCGCGAAGCCGAAGCGGACGGGATAATCCAGGGTCAGGAATTTGATGAACACCACGGTCAGCAGGCCGATGGCGGTCAGGCGCAGCCTGGGGCTTTCCAGCTTGAGCGCGGCCCAAAGGATAATCGCGCCCTCCGCCAGCCAGAAGACGGTAAGCCAGTGGCCCTTGAACAGAATCGGCACGGTGATGGTGAGAAACAACAGGCCCATCGCCAGCGTCATAATCAGGCTGCGCTTGTTCGCGGGCTGGCATCGGTGCAAGTGGCGCGCCATCCAGAAGAACACCCCCGCGTAGCACACGCTGAGGATGCTCGCCGCCGGATAATCGGTGTGGTGCTTAATCATGCCGTAGGCGAACCCGAAGGCGATGAAGCTGTTGATGACGCTGAGGCTGAAGCCGCCAGCCTGCCCGGTGAATCGGTGGCGGAAGAAATAAGCGTAGGGCGTGACGGCGTAAATCACGAAGAAGATGTTCAGGTAGATAATCGCGGGCCAGAACATGGTGTCGTCGTACCACTTGAAATGCCAGCCGCTGAAGATGAGCCAGGTGAAGATGAAGCCGAGGATGTTGAGCAGGCCCCAGCGTTGGTAAAACGAGAGCCAGACCACGCCGAGGTTCAGGATGGTGAGGTAGGTGAACAGCGTCAGGTAGCTGTTCTCGCCCGTGCTGAGCAACAGCGGCGTGACGAAGCCGCCGACCAGGCCGACCACGGCGACGGCCTTGGAATTATATTTCAGCGATAGTATCCCGGTGAAGGCGGTAATCAGCGCCATCAAGCCGAAGGCGGTGCCCTGGTTGACGAGGTGATAAACCTGGTACGCCGCGAACGATGAGAAGTACAGGATGACCACGCCGCAGCCGATTAGCGGCAGGCCGAAGCGCAACAGTTCACCACCCTTGCGGCGGAACCATTCGCCCGCGCCGAGGAAGGCGCCGCCGAGCAGGTAAGCCATCGCCACGCGACCGATGGCCGGAATCCAGTTGTTGTTGAACGCCAGCTTGAGGAAGTAGCCGACGCCCAGCACGGTGATGATGATGCCGGCGAACAACAACCATTTTTGCCCGATGTGCAATTCCGGTGAGCCAGCCTCGCGGAGCGGCGGCGAGGCGGGTGGCGGCGCACTGTCAGCGGCGGGAATTTCCTGTTGTGGTCCCGTTTTATCTTCGCGCGGCAAGTTCACGGTCAGCGGCGGTTCCTCGCTCGGCGAAATCCACGGCGGCAGCGGTGGCGGCTGGGAAACGGCCGGCGGGGTTTCGTTGACCGGTTCCGGCGCGGGTTCCGGCGCGCTGACGGTGAGCGGCGGCGGCGGCGCGATTTTTTCCTGGCCGGCGGGGACGTGAGTTTCCGGCGGCGCCGCGGGTGGTGTCATGAGCGGCCGGTGCAGTTGTTGTTCCACGTCACCGACCGCGTTGCTGAGCTTGCCGAGCGAATCGTGCAACGCCCCTTGCACCGCGTCGATTTGCGCGCGCAAGCCCTGCAGCGCG
>JAISDC010000140.1 GCA_031265105.1 Verrucomicrobiales bacterium | reverse complement strand
ATCGGAGCTGACCACCGCGATGGTGCCCAGCGGCGTCGCCAACTCATGCGCCACGCCCGCCGCCAGCGTCGCCAGCGAGGCGAAGTGTTTATGCCGCTCCGACAATTGCCGCGCCTGCGCCAGTTCCCGCTCGCGCCGGACCGAGTCCGCGCTCAACCGGCTCACAAACAGCGCGATAAACCCACCGGTCAGCAGCAGCCCCAGCCACATCCCTTGCAAATGAAAATCAAAGTTGACGCAGCAAGTTCCGCCCGCCGAACTTTGCAGCACGTGCGGCGACAAAAACAACAGCCCGTAACAAAGCCCGCACCAGCCCAGCGCCAGCCAGGCTTGCCACGGCGGCAGCAAAATCGCCGCCAGGGTGATGTGCATCAGATACAGCGCCGTGAACGGATTGCGCGCCCCGCCCGCCCAGTAAAACATCGCGGTCATAATCAGCGCATCCAGAAAAATCAACGCCGCGCACACCCGCGACTCCGGCAGGCGCACCCGCCGGCGGCGGCACCACTCCAGCGCCAGATTACTAGCCAACATCCAGCCCACGCCCGCCGTCAGCACCGCCAGCGGCAGGACGATGTGCAACACGCGCCACGCCAGCGCGCACACCAGCAGTTGTCCCGCCAGCGCCACCCAGCGCAACCGCGTCAGCCACAGCAAGCCCAGTCGCGGTTGCTGGTCCTTTGTATTGTCAATGTCAGCGACCATCATGCGGCGCCAGCTTACCCAAACCGGCCCGGCAAAGAAACCGCAAACACCGGGGCCGGCTGCGGCAATTTGCCACATTGTCCGTCCGCCGGGCCGCGCCTACGCTCGTCGCCGATATGCGCAAATTATTCCTGTCTCTGCTCCCGCTGCTCGTCAGTGTCACGGTCAGCCAAGTCCGCGCCATCGCCCTGCCCAGCCCCGACGACCAGGGCGGCATGATTATGTCCGCGGTGACGGTCAGCGGCGGCACGCTGACATTGATGTTCGATTCCGGCACCGCGCCGGTGCTGGGTTCGCTGGATTACTGGCACGCGATAAACTCCAACATACCGGCCAACGTCAGCCCCGGCGATGCTTGGTACAGCATGGTTGACCCGGACAGCGGCAACGGCGCGTTGATCAACTGCCAGTTCGGCTTTGCCGCCACGGGTGATTATTTGCCATCGAATCGTTCCCTCGGCATCAAGCTGACCGCTGCCAGTGCGGATTTATTGCAAGCCTGGAACTACAATTCCGCCTACAACCGTTTCGCCGAAGTTTTCTCCGACATCGGCGACCAGGTGTTATGGAACGGCGGCATGTGGCACCCTTATTTCACCCTGCCGGCTGACAGCGCGCCCGGCTTGTACAGCGCGACCTTTGACATCTTCGTGGCCGACGCGCTGTTTACCGAGGGCACCGGCGCGGTCGATTACTCCGCGTCCGCCCTCAGCGCCCAACGCGACAGCATTTATAATCTGCTGACCCTCACCTATCAATGGGAGGTAATCCCCGAACCGTCCGCCTGGCTCCTGCTGGCCGGCGGACTGTTGGCGCTGACCGTCAGCGTCCGTTACCTGCAACCCCGCGCCACCGCCTGACCGCCATGCCACACTCCCTGCCCCATTCCCGTCGCGCCTTCACCCTGGTTGAACTGCTCGTGACCGTCGCCATCCTCGGCGTCCTCGCCGCGCTGATTGTGCCGGCCGCCAACAGCGCCCTGGCCAAGGGCCGGAACATCGTCAGCGTCTCGCGCCTGCGGCAACTCGGCGCCGCCACGCAACTCTACGCGCAGGATAACGACGGCGCGTTCCCGCGCAGCAGCCACAGCGCCTTCCGCCGCCGTCAGCCGGCCTGGAGCATCGCCCTGCTGCCCTACCTCGGTCACGACGGCGACTACAGCAACCAGCAAGCGCTGCAAATCTTCAACACCGAGTTTCGCGACCCCGACGACGCCAGCACCGACCCGAACATCTGGAGCTACGCCCTCAACGTCTATTTCGAACTCGACCCGAACTACGACGATTACGACGACGCGCCCGCCCAATGGAGCACCATTTACAACCTGCCCCGCCCCGCCGCCACTGTATTGTTAGCCGAATGCAAGCCCGTCCTCAACGGCGACCATTTCATGTGTCACCAATGGAGCGGCCTGCAATCCGCCCAAAACGCCATTGACCATCAGCGGCACGGCAAAACGTCGAATTATCTGTTCGTTGACGGCCACGTGGAATCCCTGGCCGTGGAGCAAGTCTTCAACCCGGAAGTTGACATCAACAGCTTCCACCCTAACAAAGCCGGCAACTCTGACCGCCAATGAAAAAAACAAATTTTTACAGGGAGTTCATGGAGAACATGGAGTGTTTTTTTTAGCTCTCCATGAACTCCGCGGTCTCCCTGTAAAAAACACACTGTCAGCGGCGCGATTTCTCCACACGGCACGCATACGGCGATTCATCCGGCCCGCCGCGCGCGCCGATGAGCCACGGCTGGTCGGGATACCAGCAGACTTCCAGGCTGTCGCCCCACGGGAACAGCGCCGGCGCGGGCGGCACGTCGCCGGACAAAAACGGCAGCCTTGCCACGTCGAGTTGATTTGACTCCAGCACCGGCAGCGGCTCCTGCCGGCCGTTCACCGCCTCGGTTTGCGCGCTGCCGTGTTTGGGCGCATAGACCAAATCGAAGCGCAACTCCTCCCGCTGCCAGTGAATGAACCGGTGGTCGCCGAACAAATAATCCGTCACTGTCGCCGCCGACATCCGGCGGTGAAATTCCTCCAGCGACGGGAAATTTTTCCTGGCGCTGACGGTCAGCACGAAGCCGTTGAGCGCGCGCAACAACTCGTCCTTGGCGAACTCGCGCGCCGGCCCCTCGTAGTTAACCAACTCCAAAACCTCGTAAAGATTATCCCGCCGCCAGCGCAACGCGGCGCGGCGCGGCAGGTTGGTCGGCAACAGCGGGAACACGTGGATGAACACCTCGCCCGCCTCGATGCTCACCGGCGCGACCTCCGCGCTCTCACCGTCAGCGCCGTCGCGCGCCGCGCCGCCGCCGATGATGTGGCGCCGGATGTTGCCGTAGTGCGCGGGGAAAATCAGGTCCAGCCGCAGCGTCTCCACCGTCAGCGGCGCGAGGCCGGGGTCGGGCGTCACCGTCAGCAGGGCGGTGTTGTCGCGTTGCAGCGTCCGCTGCCAGCCGCGGTTGCCGATGAATTGCTCGCCGTGCACCATGCCGTTGACCGGCTTCTTGACACCGTAAGCGTCACGGTCCACGCGGTACTTGACGTAGAACGACGCGCTGTCGTGATGCGTGACCGCCAGCGGCTTGAGCTTGTAAGTGCCGTACAAACTGTGCGTCTGGGA
>JAISDC010000127.1 GCA_031265105.1 Verrucomicrobiales bacterium | reverse complement strand
TACCGGAGGATGATTCCCAAATCTGGAACATCCAACTCCTCGGCTTTTTAAAAAGCAACCCCGTCGCCATCCCCGGCGACATCATCGTCCTCGGCGCCAAAGCCTACACCGCCAAACACGCCGAAGGCGCCAACTAAAACCAGGAGCCTCATTAACGCAAAGACGCAAAGGAGCAAAGAACACAAAGATTTTTGTTAATTAAAAAAACAACCCAAAAAAATCTTCGCGCCTTTGCCCCTTTGCGCCTTTGCGTTAATGCAGCTCAAAAAAACTTTATGAAAACACAAAAACTAACCCTAATAGTAACCCTCTGCGCCCTCAGCGCCTCCGCGTTGAACATCTTCGCGGCACCCAAGCTGGTAGATAGCGGCACCGTGATTGAATCAGATGCAAATTATAGTGCCACCAGCGGCATTTACGCCCTGACTGTCACCGGCAGCGGGGTGTTTTACAGCGGCACCGATATTCAGTTGAGTTCCTTGCAGACCAACCCCAATTCGGGCGGGGCCGTCGTGCGTAACCAAGGCACACTCTCTTTGCATGGAGGTTCCGTTAGCACCATCGGCATGGCCAATCATGGCGTGGCGATTACCGGGACTTCCCTTGGCAGGTTGGAGGGGGTGACGATTGCAACTGTGGGTGTGAATAATAATGCGGTATATGCGAGCGGTAGCTCCGCGATTATTATTATCGGCGGCAGCCTAACCACCGACGGCACCTTTAGTTATGGTATCGCCACCGACGGCTTAGGCGTAACGGCCGAGGCGCGGGAGGTTTCCATCAGCACCAGCGGGTATGGCGGGCAGGCGGTGTATGCAATGAACAATTCTTTCATAACCGTCGCGGACAGCACGGTGGTCACGACCGGTTCAGCGAGCCAGGGAATTTATGCCAATAACCGAACTTTGGTTAATGTGGAAAATACCACGGTCCGGGTGACGGGAAACAATTCTTGCGGGATTTATGTTTATCACTCATCGACCGTGGTTTTTACGGGAGGCGACATCGTTGTTTCAGGCACGAGAGGTCATGGCGCTGCCACCGCTGGCAGCGAAAATCAAGGGCTGCTGATACTCAATGAGACCTCCATTTCCGTCACGGGACCGGAGGCCAACGGCTTGAATTTGGAAACTTCCTTCGGTGACCACGGGGTGATGGAGGTGGTGGTCAATGGCGGGGTCATTGACTCGGCGCAAGGCAGCGGCATCACGGTTGACAGGCAGTTGCCCAATGCCGACGGCACTTGGCCGGCGGTGACCGATCTGGCCGGGACGAATGAGACTTATAATCTCACCGTTACCAACGGCGCGCAAATCAGCGGCACCTCGGCTCTTGAGGTGGGCAGCATCTATACCGGCACCGACAGCCACGGCAAGGAAGTGCCAATAGACAAGCATACCGTGGTAAATATGCGCGTGGCTGACGGCTCCATGCTGGCTGGCGACGTGAATGTCAAGGACACCGCCACCGTCATCGTGGACTTGAATAACAGCGAACTCACCGGCAACACCGCCGCCAAAGACAAGGCCACCCTCATCATCAGTGGCAGCAACGGCGCCGCCATCACCGGCGATGTCACCGGCAGCGGCACCGCCGCCATTGATGTCACCCTCAGCGGCAGCAACAGCATCCTGCTCGGCGACATTGCGCAGAACGACGAGGCGGTCGTTACCATCACCATCAGCGACGACGCCACCGGCAGCGGCGGGTTCAGTGGCGGTGATTTAATAGTCAGCGACAGCGGCGTATGGGACTTCGATAAAGACAGCCACGTGACCAACGGCGACAACAGCGGCACCCTGAACATCGGCGACCATGCAGTGACCTTCGACAACCTTGACCACACCGGCACCATCAACCTCAGCGTCAACAGCGACACCGGCGACGGTGGTTCTATCACTGTAGAAACCGCCACCGGTGACGGCACAATGCATGTGGACACCACCGGCAACGGCCAACTCAATCCCAACGACGTACTGCCCGGCCTCGTCAGCGGCGACGGCACCGAACACTGGCAGTGGGATCCGATCAACTGGGGCATCGACGAAATTATCAAAGACGGCGATCACTTCGTAAAAAATGGTACCAGCCCCGCTGGCGCAGTCCTGAACAGCAGCGTGGCCATCCAGCAAGCCATGTGGTTCGCGCAACAAAACAGTTTGCTCAAGCGCATGGGTGAACTGCGCTATGGAGCGCGGGCGTCCCGCCCGCCAGCGGACAAGGAGGTCCGCGTTCCATATAACAGCCTAATCGACAACATCTGGATAAGAAGCTACGGCCAACAGCTAAACGTCGGCAGCCAAGTCGCCGGCAAAGCCTACGAACAACTCATCTACGGCGTCGATCTCGGCACCGATCACAAGTTCACCATCAGCGCTGACAGGGACTTGTATCTGGGCGTCTATGCCGGCTACGGCCGCAGTGATATAGATTACCGCACCCCCGGCGCTGACGGTGAACTCAACTCCTACTACGGCGGCCTCTACGCCACCTGGCTCCACGCCAGCGGCTTCTATATCGACGCCACCTTCAAAGCCGCCAGTGTCGATAACGACCTGAAAGCCCCCTACGGCACCACCCAACTCACCGCCAGCTACAGCGACGTAAACCTTGGCGGCAGCCTCGAAATCGGTAACAAGTTCACCTTCACCGATGATTGGTTCATCGAACCCCAGTTCCAAGTCAACTACCTCCACATCCTCGCCGAGGATTACACCGCCGGCCCCATGAGCCTCAAAGCCCAAGACCTCGACGCCCTGCAACTCCGCCTCGGCAGTCTCTTCGGCAGAACCATCAACCTCACCAACGGCGGCGCACTCCAGCCTTACGTGAAGATCAGCGGCGTCGAAACCATCAGCACCGGCGTCGCCATCCGCAACGGCTACCAATCCACCCGCGCCAACACTGACGGTGCCAGAGCCGAACTAGGCGGCGGCCTCATCTGGCAACTCGACACCAACAACCAACTCCACCTCGACTACGAAGCCTCCTTCGGCGACAAGTACGACAAACCCTGGGGCCTAACCGCCGGCTACCGTCATCAGTTCTAAACACCAATATTAACCGCAGAGACACGGAGGCGCTGAGTTTTAATAAAAAAATCTCCGCGTCTCTGCGCCTCTGCGGTTAAGTTTTCCTTGGTGTCTTAGTGGTTCAAACATCCTCCGCGTCGCTGACGGTGCCAATGCCCCACGGGGTGTTGAAGTGCGGCCACGGGAAGAAATCGGGGATGCTCTCCCACGGCTCGTTCAGGATGGGCAAATCCTTCACCGTCAGCGTGTCAATCTGCGCCGGGTCGTGCCAGTTGACCAGCTTGCCGTTGACGGTGGCGTAGCGCGAGGTGAAGGCGCCGGGGGAACTGGAAATTTCCAACTCCAGCGCCGGGCGTCGTTTGGTGGCGGGCCGGCGATAGCGGGTGCGGCGCATAATCCAGTGATAATCCGTGAACCGCGCCTCCGCCAGGTCGGCGAGGAACGCTGCCAGTGACGGGTATTCGTCCGTGCTGGCGTGCTCGGCGATGAAGCCGCCGAACATGCCGCGCAATTCCGCCGGGGTGAAGGTCCGCGCCGCGCCCCGGTAGAACGACATCCTGATCGCCTCGTAACGGTTGATTTTCTCCAGCGTCAGCGGCACCGGCCGGCGCGGGTTCGGGTCGCCGATGAACGCCAGCGGGCGAATCGCCAGCAGCAGCTTGCCGCGCCGCGCGCCGATCCATTCGCCGTGCGCCACGCCGCCGGCCCAGTGCGACCGCTGACGGTCGCCGACGATGATTTCCTCCGCGCCGCCGAAGTGCGCCGGGCACAGCACCATGTCTTCCAGCCGCCACAGCGATTTCGGCTCGCCGCGCCCCTCGCCGCCGCCGAGGCTCACCGCCGGGTTGGTCAGCACCAGCGCGGTCGGGCCGTCGGTCAGTGTCAGCGTGTTGCTCCACGAGCCGAAATATTGCTCCGCCGCCTCCGGGCACGGCTGCCCGTCCACCAGCGTCGCCGCCATCGCGCCGGGAATCTCGTCGTTGATGGTGAATTTCTGGAACAGCTTGCCCACGTCGCGGAAAGTCCGCACCGGCTCGCGCAATTTGTAGGTGACATAATACGCCGTCCCCTGCCCCGGCGCCATCTGCGCGGCGGTGCCGACCGTGTAATCGGCGGCCAGCCAGGTCTCCAGCCGCGCCGCCCGCGCCTGCTGCGACGGCCCGTTGTCGCCGGCCTCGGCGGTCGTCGCGGCGCGGAACGGATATTTTTTCGCGCGGAACAAGCGCTCCGCCGCCGGTGGCACATGATAGGTGTCGCTGCTAAACCACGCCATCTGCGCGACGTTGAACGCGAAGTCGCCCTCGTGGTGCAACTCCAAATCGTTGACGCTGTCGGTGAAAAACTCCACCGGCGCGGGCCGCGCCAGGTCGCCCAGCGCGAACCAGAACATCGCCGCCGCGTTGGACACCTGGGCGAGCAAATCAATGTTATAAGCGCGCGAATGCGGGCCGGACATCACGCCGAGCGCGGGATGGAAACGCGCCGCGAGGTCGAGCCAGATACGCGCCTCGATTTTCGCCGCGAGGTCGCGCGCCACGGGATGTTTCGCGTGCGCGGCGATTTCCGCCATCGCGTGCAGCGTGACCGGCGTGTAGGTCGGCGAATTCCACTCGCTGATGCTGCCGCGCCGCGCGAGGATGTCGCGCAGCCGCCGCAGGTTCCACACGGCGTATTCGACCGCTTCCCGGTTGCCGAGCGCCTCGCCGCCGAGGATGAGGCCCAGCGCGGCCTCGGCGGGCATGTTGTCGTTGTAGCCGTGGAATTGGAAGTCAGGCCGCCGGTTGCCGTGATAGAACGCGAAGCCGGCCTCGGTCAGCCGGGTCAGCATTTTGCGCGCGGCGGGATTGACTTTCTTCCCGTAACGGCACAACAGCGACGCCGACACGTTGCTGTGGAAAATATCGAACTCGTGCGTGACGCCGTCGGACTGTTCCGTGCAGGGCGCAATCGGCATGGCGCTGATAATGGCGCTGGCCAGTTTGGTTTCGCCTTCCGCCAGCAGCGAGTTGCACAGCCACAGGCGCTCGCGCGCAACCGGCGGCAGCGCGTTGGGTTTGCGCCACTGACCGTCAGCGGCGTACCATTGTTGCGCCGCCTTGACAACGAGTTGATTGTAACGCGACACGCGGTCGCGCATAGATTCGGGTTTCATGTTTTCTGGTTATTTGGTTGTTTGGGTTTTTGGTTGGAAAGTTTTTTGGTCCGCAGATTACGCAGCTGAACGCAGATGGTTTGATTTAATTTTTAAAAAATCATCTGCGCTAATCTGCGTAATCTGCGGATACAATTTACTTATTTCTCCGCGTCGCTGACGATGCCCTTGCCCCACGGGGTGTTGAAGTGCGGCCACGGGAAGTGCGACGGGATGCTCTCCCACGGCTCGGTCAGGAACGGGAAGTCAGCGTCAGCGAGGCCGTCAATTTGCACCCGCGGGCTTTCCACCAGCGCACCGTTGACCAAGGCGTAGCGCGTGGTCGTCGCGCCGGGCGTCTGGGAAAGCTCCAGTTCCAGCGCCGGGCGCTGCTTACACGCCGGCCGGCGGTAGCGCACGCGGCGCGTGGTCCAGTGGAAATCGGTGAATTTCGCCGCGGCCAGTGACTTGACGAACGCCGCCAGTGACGGGTATTCGTCCACGCTCGCGTGCTCGGCGACGAAGCCGCTGAACATGACTCGCAATTCATTTGGCGTGAACGTCCGCGCCGCGCCCTGGTACAGCGTCGTGCGAATGACCTCGTAATCGTTGATTTTTTCCAGCGTGACGGCGGGGTGCCGCTCATCCGGCAGATAGGTCAGCATCCGGTACGCCGCCAGCAGCCGTCCGCGCCGGCAGCCAATCCACTCGCCATGCGCCACACCGCCGGCCCAGTTCGCCCGCTGACGGTCGCCGACGATGATTTCGTCCGCGCCGCCGAAGTGCGACGGGAACAGCACCATGTCGTTGATGGCGCTGATGCTCACGGCTTTTTCCGGGCACTCCAAATTACCGAGCGTCACCTTGGGACTGCTCACCACCAGCGCCGTCGGGCCGTCCTGCACCGTCAGCGCGTTGCCCTGCGAGTTGAGATAACGCTCGCCGGCGGCGGCATACGGCTCGCCGCGCTCGTTCAGCGCCGATTGCGCACTGCCGGGCCGCTCGTCGTTGAGGAACATCTTGTGGAAAATCACGCCGCTGTCATGGCGCGATTGCACCGGTTCGTTGCGCTTATACAACACGTAATACTCGCGCGCCGAGCCGCCGCCGAGCCAGGTGTTGCTGGCGGTGCCGACCGCGTAATCGCGCTGCAACCAGCTTTCGATGCGCACCGGGCGCGCCGGAAATTCCAGGCCGCCGTCGCCCATCTCCGCCGTCGCCACGGCGCGGAACGGATACTTCTTCTCGCGGAACAATTTCTTCGCCGCCGCCGGCATATGATAATCGGCCATGCTCAGCATGGCCATTTGCGCGACGTTGAACGCCACGTCGCCCTCGTGGTGCAGCACCAGCTCGTCCCGCTGACGGTCGTCGAACAACACCAGCGGCGAGATCCGCGACGCGTCGCCGAGCGCGAACCACAGCAGCGACGAGGCGATGGTCACGTAGGCGAGTTCGTCCACCGTGTAGGCGCGCGAGGGCGGGCCGGCCAGCGCGCCGATTTCGGGATGGAAACGCGCGGCGAAGTCGAGCCACAGCCGCTGCTCGATTTTCAACGCCAGTTCGCGGATGTCACCGTCAGCGGCGTGGCTGGCGAGTTCCGCCATCGCGTGCAGCGTGATGGGCGTGTAGGTCGGCGAGTTCCACTCGCTGATGGTGCCGCGCCGCCGCAGGATGTCGCGCAGCCGCAGCAGATTCCAGCGCCCGTACTCGACCGCCTCCCGGCAGCCCAAAAACTGGCCGCCGAGGATGAGACCCATGCTGGCCTCGGCGGGCATGTTGTCGTTGTAGCCGTGGAATTGAAAATCCGGCCGCCGGTTGCCGGGGTAGAACTCGAAGCCGTCGCGCGCCCACGCCGTCAAAT
>JAISDC010000112.1 GCA_031265105.1 Verrucomicrobiales bacterium | reverse complement strand
CGACCCACCTCATGCCGACTACGTAGCGACACGGTGCGCCGCGCCAGGCCGTCGGGGACGACGGCGCTCCCAGGGCTGCCGCAGTTTTTTTTAACAACCTCCACGTTCTCCATGCTCTCCCTGTAAAAAATTTCTTTGCGTTCCCGGCGTCTTTACGTTAGAAAAATCGCCAACACCTATCATATGAACTTGAAACTATTCATCCTCAGCGTCCTCGGCATTGCCGCGTTGCACCTCACCGCCAGCGCGGCAACCCAAACCGACGCCAACGGCACCCTCATCATCAGCACCAACGTCGGCACGGTGAGCGACTTGATTCTGAACGACGGCGCCGTCCTGGTGGTTGACCATAGCTTAAACAACGGCGGGCTGCCGCTGACCGTCACCGGTTCTCTTGACTTCAGCTCCCTCACCGTGGATTTTAGCAACATCTTCGTGCAAAACGGCCAGGACTACGTGCTCATCGACTACTCCGCCGCCACCGGCAGCGAGGGCGACTGGACGCTCACCGCCATCGGCCTGGGCGAGGGCCAGCAAGGCGGCTTCTTCACGCAAGACGGCCTGCTGTTATTCAACACCGCCGCCGTTCCCGAACCGTCCACCTGGCTCCTCCTCGGCGCGGGATTGGGCGCGCTGACGCTCATCCGCCGGCGGCAATGACAGCGGTCGTGAGTGTGACCGTCTGGAAGGGTCATGCCGACCAGGGGCCGGAAGCGGGCAACTAAAAGCTACATTAACGCAAAGGCGCAACCACAAAAGCGGCAATTACACGCCGCTTCTAATTCCCCTGCGAAGCAGGAGGCAAGGAACAAAGGCGCGAAGAATTTTTTTTTACAGGGAGAACATGGAGAACATGGAGATTATTTTTTTAAAAAACCTCCGTGAACTCCATGTTCTCCCTGTAAAAAATTTCTTCGCGCCTTTGCTCCTTTGTGCCTTTGCGTTAATGAAGCTATTTCCCCCTCATACACCGCGAAGATTTTCTCAAACGACCTAGCCCAGCTATACTCCGCCAACACCTTGCCCGCCGCCGTCGCGCCCAAGGCCCGGCGGTCCAGCGTCGCGTAACGCCGAATCGCCGCCGCCAGCGCCGCCGGCGTGTTCTCCGCCGCCCAATGCTCCAGCCCGGCGAAAATATTCGCGTCCATATAACTGCCGCGGATGCCGACCACCGGGCAGCCGCACGCCTGGCTCTCCAGCGCCACCAGCCCGAACGTCTCGCACACGCCCGGATGCACGAACAAATCCGCCGCGCGGTAATAACCCGCCAGCTCGCCGCCGTTGGCGCAGTAAGGCCGCCAGTGCAGGCGCGGCGCCGTCCGTTGCGCCGCCAGCACCAGCGGCCGTTGCGCGCCGTCGCCGATGATGAGCAACTCGAATTTCACCGCCGCATCACGCGCCAGCAATTTGAACGCCTCCACCAGCGTCCCGGTGTTTTTCTCCCCCGCCAGCCGGCCGACGTACAACAATAAAATCGCCTCGTCAGCCACGCCGAGTTGTTGCCGCCAGGCCGTCCGCGCACCGTCAGCGCCGGCGGCGCCCGGCCGGAAAATCTCCGTGTCCACGCCGAGCCGCACCGCCGCGACCCGGCGCACGCCCCATTGCCGCAGCAAGTCGGCCAGGTACACCGACGGCACCAGCGTGTGGTCGAAAGTGTTGTACAACCGCCGGATGTAATCTTGCGCGTACGCCAGGCCGACCTCGCGCAGCCACGGCCCGCAATACTTGAGCGCCGTGCGCAAGTACGCCTCCGGAAAATGCGAGTGATAAAAACCGACCACCGGCACGCCCAACTCCGCGCCCGCCTGAATCATGCGCCAGCCGAGATGGTACGGGTCGCCCGACTCGATAATATCGGGCCGCTGCTCGCGCGCCATTTGCTCCGCCTGTTTTAAATTAAACAAAATGCGATAGCGCGACGTGCGGTTGATTTTCGGCGACGCGATGGTACACGTCGTCAACCGCCCCTCGCAGACCGTCGCCGTGCGCTCGCCCGGAATAATCAACACATGCTCGTGCGCCGTGTGGCGGAGGATGTAGCGGCGTTTCTCCGTGAGATACCGCCGCACGCCGCCGCCGACCTCGGAGTAAAATTGCGTCGCGTCGCAGATTTTCATGACCAATCTTTACGCGCGGTACTGGCACCGCGCGGCGGCGGCCGCCCACGCGGCGGAATTGCGCGGTTGGTAGGTTTGGGTGGCGAAGGAACGGCGCGCCAGGGCGCGGCCCGCCGCCAGTGACGGCAACTCGCCGAGCGCGATGAGTTGCAGCAAAATGTTGCCGATGGAGGTCGCCTCGACGGGGCCGGCGATGACCGGGCGGCCGGTGGCGTCGGCGGCCAGTTGGTTGAGCAGCGTGTTTTGCGCGCCGCCGCCGACGATGTGCAGCGCCGCGGCCGGCGCGCCGGTGAGTTGTTCCAGTTGCGCCAGCGTGACGCGATACTTCAGCGCGAGGCTCTCGAAAATGCAGCGCGCGAACTGCCCCGCGGTCGATGGCGCGGGCTGGCCGGTGGCGCGGCAAAAATTCACGATGGCGGCGGGCATGTGCGCCGGCGCCTGAAACTCGGCGGCGTCGGGGTCAATCAGCGACACGAAGGCGTCAGCGTCAGCGGCTTGCCGGGCGATGGCGGCGTAGTCGGGCGCGCCGCCGTCAGCGTCCCAAATCCGCTTGCATTCCTGCAACAGCCACATGCCGGCGATGTTTTTCAAACAGCGCGTGGTGCCGCACACGCCGGTCTCGTTGGAAAAACCGGCGGCGAAACTCTCCGGCGTCACCACCGGCGCGGTAAGCTCGCGCCCCATCAGCGACCAGGTGCCGGAGCTGAGAAACACCGTGCCGTCACCGTCAGCGGGCACGCCGGCCACCGCCGACGCCGTGTCGTGGCAGCCGGGCGCGATGACTTGCAGCGCGGTCGCGCCGACCTCGCGCTGCGCCGCCGCTGACAGTGGCCCGATGACCGTGCCGGCGTCCACCAACTCGCCGAACATCTTTGCCGGGAAGCCCATCGCCGCCAGCAGCGCCCGGTCCCACCACTGCGTCCGCGCGTCAAGCAACTGGCCGGTGCTGGCGATGGTGCGCTCGTTCATTTTTTTGCCGGTGAGCAGATAGTTGATAAGGCACGGCATGAACAGCAGGCAGTCGGCGTCGGCGAGCCGCCGTTCCGCTAACAACTGGTACAGTGTGTTGAAAAACATGAACTGGATGCCCGTGCGGCGGTAAATTTCCGCCCGCGGCATCAAGTCGTAGGCCCGCGCCATCATGCCGTCGGTGCGCGCGTCGCGGTATTGGAACGGATTGGCCAGCAGTGCGCCGTCAGCGCCGAGCAGGCCGTAGTCCACGCCCCAGGTGTCCACGCCGAGGGACGCCACTTGCGGGCCGTACTCCGCCAGCGCCAGCGCGAGGCCGGCCTTGACGTGGCCCAGCAGCTTGGGGAAATCCCAGTGCCAGCCGTCGGCCGCGCGCGCGGCCTCGCTGGGGAAACGGTTCAACTCCCGCAACGTCAGCGTCGCGTCACGATAAACCCCGGCCAGCACCCGTCCGCTGCCCGCGCCCAAATCCACCGCCAAACAAACTTTCGCCGCCATAAATGCAAGGCCATCAGCATACGCGCGGCACATTCTGATTGCCAAGTTTTTCCCGCGTCCCCATGATGCCGCACTCGTGACACGCGCCGAATTCCTCAAACTCATCGCCGCCGGCGCGCTCGGCGTCAGCGCCTGGCCGCGCCTGGTCACGCGCGGGTTCACCCAGCCGCTCACGGTCAGCGGCGCCGCGCCCGGTGACACGGCCGGCCCGCTCTGGCCGCCGGTGCCCCCATTGTCAGCGGAACCGCCGTCGCCCCCCCGTTTCGCCTCCTCCGGCCCCGGCCTGGGCAACCGCATCGCCATCACTTTTGATGACGGGCCGACGCCCGGTGTGACGGAAAAAGTGTTGCGCGAACTGGACCGGCGCAACATCAGCGCCACGTTTTTCATGATTGGCCGCAACGCCGAGCGCCACCCCGGCCTGGCGCGGGAAGTCGCCGCCGCCGGCCACGAAATCGCCAACCACACTTACACCCATCCGCCGCTCAGCGCCCTGCCGGCCGCCCGCGCCAGCCATGAAATACGCCAGGCGCAGGACGTAATCACCGCCGCCACCGGCCGCGCCCCCAAATGGCTGCGCCCGCCCTACGGCGCCTTTCACCGCAAGGCCCAAGGCCCGCTGGCCCGGTCGCTCGGCCTCGGCGTGGTTTACTGGTCGGTCGATTCCCGCGACTGGACGCGGCCCGGCGTGAACCAGATTATCAACCGCGTGGTCAGCGCCACCGTGCCCGGCAGCATCATCCTCAACCACGACTTGCATTTCCAGACCGCGCAAGCCGTCGGCGCCATGTTAGACCGGCTGCTGGAGAAGGATTTCAATTTCACCCGCGTTTCCGGCTTCCTCGGCGAGCCTTACGGCCCCTATCAGGCGAGTTAACTTTAAACTCCTGCCGCGATGGTTTTTTTCACCACGAAGACACGAAGGCACAAAGTATTTTTTCAATCAAACTTCGTGTCTTTGTGTCTTGGTGGTGAAAAAAACACCCGTTCCGCCGCCAACTCCAGCAACTCGGCGGCGCGGGCCAGGGAGTCCGCTGACGATGCCGCCAGTTCCCGCAGACTGCATACCGCCGCGAACCCGTCCCGCAACACCTCGTCACGGTCAGCGTCCAGTTGCCCGACAATCGCCGCCACCGGCACACCCGCCGCCCGCCCCGCCCGCAGGATGCCGTAAGCCGCCTTGCCGTTGCGCGATTGCGCGTCCAGCCGCCCCTCGCCGGTGATGAGCAAATCGGCGCCGGCAAGTTTTTCACGCAGTCCCGCCTCGCTGACAATGAGGTCGATGCCGCTGCGCAATTCCGCATTGAGAAAACCCAGCAGCGCCGCGCCCAAGCCACCGGCGGCGCCGGCGCCCGGCAGTTCGGCGATGTCCCGGCCGAGCAGCCGCCGCGCCGTCAGCGCGTAACGCGCCAGCGCGGCGTCGAGTTGCGTCACCATCAGCGGCGTCGCGCCCTTTTGCGGACCGTACACCGCCGACGCGCCGCGCGCACCGCACAACGGATTGGTCACGTCGCAGGCGACTAGCAACTCGCAATCAGCCAGCCGCGCGTCCAGCCCTGACAAATCTATCGCTGACAGTCGCGCCAGCGCCGCGCCGCCCTCCGGCAGCCGCGCGCCGTCGGCGTCGGAAAATTCCACCCCCAGCGCCCGCAACATCCCCGCGCCGCCGTCATTGGTCGCCGAGCCGCCGAGGCCGATGATAAACCGCCGGCAGCCGCGCCGCAGCGCGTCGGCTACCAGTTCGCCGGTGCCGGCGCTGCTGGTGACCAGCGGATTGCGCTCCGCCGCCGTCAACAGCGGCAAGCCCGACGCCGCCGCCATTTCAATCACCGCCGTGCCGTCGGGCAGCACACCGTAAGCGGCGGTGATTGCCCGCATGAGCGGGTCGTGCGCGCGGGCGCTGACCGTGACCCCGCCGCGCGCCACCGTCAGCGCCTCGACCGTCCCCTCGCCGCCGTCAGCGACGGGCACCTTAACCACCGTCGCAGACGGTGACACCCGCCGAATCCCGCGTGCCACCGCGTCCGCCACCGCCGCGGAACTGAGACATCCCTTGAACGAATCACTGGCCACCACGATTTTCACACCATTACCAATCGCCAATCCCGGCCAAATTACAATCTCCAAATTGGGAACCACGGATGGACACCGATGAACACGGATAAAAAAACAAAAAAAGCAATCCGTGTTCATCCGTGGTTAAAAAAAACGAAAAAAACCTTGCGTCATCTCGCCAGACCTCATATCGTCCCCTCGTCAAATCGTCATAACGCGTGATAAAAACCCGCTGAAGATGAAAAAGATAAGTCATAAAGTAAGTACACCGCGCTCACGCGCTCACGCGCTCACGCGCTCACGCGCTCACGCGCTCAAAGCATGACTTCTGCCCCGACTTTCTAATTTCCCCGCAGAGTTTTACCCATCCCGTTCCCCATCTGGCAGGACATCATCCGCCAGCTTCTCCCGAACGTCTATTTAATGGCCGCAAGGGAACGCAGAGAACACAAAGAGAACCTTTTTTAAAAATCTCTACGTTCCTTGCGTTCTTTCGCGGCCAGCAAACCCAAC
>JAISDC010000096.1 GCA_031265105.1 Verrucomicrobiales bacterium | reverse complement strand
CCGAAAGTAGCAGTGCCGCGGCTCATGTCAACATTTCTGGTGTATTTTTTTTACCGGGTGTTTCCGGCGGACGTGGGGCGGTTTTTTGTTAACCGCGGATGCGCGGAGACGCGGAGGTTTTAAGACTAACAAACTGGACAACCCAATAAAACTCCGCGCCTCCGCGTCTCTGCGGTTAATTCCCAACCGCGGCTATTTCACCACGCCGATTGTTCGCAACCACTCGGCGCAGCGCTCCGGCCACACCTTGATTTCCTGGTTGGAACGCAAACCGTAGCCGTGTCCGCCGGCGGACAGCAGTAAAAATTCGTTGGGCACTCCGGCCTCCACCAGCGCGGCGTGATAAATCTTGCTCCCGGTCACATGCCGCGTGTCATCCTCAGTGTGCGCGATAAACGTCGGCGGCGCGCTGCCGCTCACCCGCAGCTCCGGCGCCACGGCCCCGTCCTGGTCCAAATACGCCGGATACACCAGCACCACGAAATCCGGCCGGCCACTCAACTCGTCCGCCGCATCAACAGCGGCATACGCCGGCGACCCGGCGTTCGCGCCCGCCCACGCGGCCAGGTGCCCGCCGGCGGAAAAGCCCAGCACGCCCACCTTGGCGGGGTTGATGTGCCACTCCCCGGCGCGCGCCCGCGTCAGCCGCAGCGCCCGCTGGACATCCTGAAACGCCGGCTCGCGTCCCGCCGCCACCCGATATTTCAACACGATGCCGGTGACGCCGACGGTGTTCAGCCACTCGGCGATTTCCGTGCCTTCCTTGGGATACGCCAGCACCCCGTAACCGCCGCCGGGACAAACCACGACCGCCGGTGCCGGCCCGCCGTCGCTCATCGGCGCCCGGAACACCGCCAGCGTCGGCGTGTTGACGTCGAAAATAATGCCGTCGCTCCGGTACGTCTCCGGCTTCGACGACTTCCTGCCGGGCATTTTCCCCGCCGGCCACAAATCGAACAACGGAATCTCCGGCCGCAGCAAGGCTTCCGCCGCAACCGGCTCCGGCTCCGCCAGCGCCGCTGCCGCCAACATCCCGCCACTCAACCCCGCCAGCCATAACATGCGTAACATAACCATCCGCGCATTTTAACGTCCCGCCACAATCCGTTCAACCGTGAAGAATTCTAATTCACCGCAGAGACGCGGAGTTAAATTCAATTAAAAAAAATCTCCGCGTCTCCGCGTCTCTGCGGTGAATTATTTTGTCCCAAATTTTCCGCGCGCAGGTTTAAATGTGGCCATGACTCGCGACGCCATGCTCCTCCGCCTCGGCCTGTTGTTCACTGTCAGCGTGATGGTGGCGCAGACGGTATTCATGGCGCGACTGCCGTTCCTCGGCGCGCTGACCAAGGGCCTCTTCCAACGCTGGTTCGGCCTCCCCTGCCCCTTGTGCGGCGGCACGCGCGCGATGAACGCGCTCTTCCACGGCGACTTGACCCAAGCGCTGTATTTGAACTGGCTCGCGCTGCCGGTGGCCGCCGCCGGCCTGCTCATCGTCAGCGTCAGCGGCATCGAACTGGTCACGCGGCGCGCGTTTTTTCCCGGCGTCAAATTGGGCCGCCGCGCCTGGCTGTCACTGGCGGCGATGTTCATGCTCTTGTGGGGCTGGCAGGTTTATCAGGCGCTGCACACGCCGAAGCCGGAATTGCTCAACCGCGCCGGCCTGTTCTTCAAGTTTTACAAATTCCCGGAAACTCGCTAACAATGACTCGCATTATGAAACAATGGTACTACGCCAAGGCCGTGCGACAATTCGGCCCGTTCCAAAAATCACGCATTGCGGAGCTTTATCAACAAGGCGAAATCGCGGCCGGCGATCTGGTCTGGGAGGAAGGCGCGCCCGCGTGGGTGCCCGCCCGCGAGGCGCTCGGCCAGCCGGCGGCACCGTCAGCGTCGGCGCCGGTGCCGACACCGGCAGCGGGCGCCACTGTCAGCGACGGCAAGCTGCACCCGTTCTCGTGCGTCGAACGCGCGTGGGATTTGGTCTGGAAACATCCGGCGGAAATCATCGGCGGCTGTGTGCTGGTCGGGGTCACCAACATCCTCGCGCAAATCCCCATGATGGTCGGCAGTTTAATGCTGCCACATTCGCCTGCCGACAATGCATCCCCGCGCATACTACCGGAGCTGCCGGTGGCGGGCGGAATATTGTACTGCGCCGGTTTGGTATTTTCAGTAATTGTCGGCGCGCTGATGATAGGCGGCGTCTATCGCCTGCTGCTGAACGCGACGCGCGGCCAGCCGCGGCTGACGGATTTGTTTTACGGTTGCAAAAATCTCGGCGCCGTCGGGTTGCCGCTGATTCTGGCAAGTTTGCTGACGATACTGTTTATTATATTCGGCTACGTGTGCCTCATCCTGCCCGGCATCTGGCTGGGCGTGTGCTTCTCGTTCGTCAAACTCGTCATCGTTGACCGCAATCCCGGCATCATCGACGCGCTCAAACGTTCCCTGCAACTGGTCACCGACAACTGGTGGCGGTTGTGCGGCTTGCTGATATTGATGGGGCTAATTTGTCTGGTAGGCTACCTGGCCTGCTGCGTCGGCATCATCATCGCCGCGCCGCTGGCCGCGACCGCGCTGGTGATCGCCTACACGGACTTGGCCAAATCGAAAGGCGAACAATGATCCCCTTATGAAGCAATGGTATTACGCCAAGGCCGGGCGACAATTCGGCCCGTTCCCCAAAGCACACGTCGAGGAACTGTATCGCAAGGGCGAACTCGCTGACCGTGACCTTGTGTGGGAAGAAGGCGCGCCGGAATGGAGCGCGGCGGGCACGGCCTTCACCGTCAGCGGTGGCGCGGCGGCGGCCGGATCACCGTCAGCGGACATCGGCGTGCCCGCTGAGTTTCATCCGGTTGATTGCCTCACGCGCGGCTGGCAGTTGACTTGGCAACATCCGGGACACTTCATCGGCGGCACATTCATCACCTCGCTGTTGATGAACGCCCCCGGGATGGCCGCCAACATCATCGTCGCCCCGTGCGTGCTCCTGATGGGCATATTCGGCGAGACGTTGGGAAGCCAGCCCGTCCTCCAAGGCATCTTCTTTGGCGTTCTCATTCTCGTCATCCTCCTTGCGGTATTGATTATCAGCGGCGCGTGCGTGTATCCCATCCTCGACGGTCTTTTCTGGCTGATGCTGCGCGTCATCCGCGGCGCGGCGCCGGAGTTGTCGGATTTGTTTCACGGGTTCAAAAAACCGCACGGGTGGGAGCTGGCGAAGGGCGGCATGGCGGTCACGCTGATAATGGTACTGGGCTTGGTGTGTTTTATCCTGCCGGGCATTTACCTGTCACTGGCATATTGCTTCACGCCGCTGCTGATCATTGACCAAAAGCTGCCGTGGCGCGAGGCGATGAAAGTATCGCATCAGACTGTGCGGCGACATTTTTGGGGCTTGCTGGGTTTCGCGGCGCTGAACGCGCTGCTGGGCGTCGCGGGAATATTGTGCTGCTATGTCGGAATTTTTATCGCCATGCCAGTCAGTTTGGCCGCCTATGTGTATGCTTATGAAATTTTATTTCCTCACCAGCCGAAGAAACGAATATGAAACAATGGTATTATGCCATAAACGGGCAGCAATCCGGGCCGTTCCAAAAATCACACGTTGCGGAACTGTACCGCAAAGGCGAACTCGCTGACCGTGACCTTGTGTGGGAAGAAGGCACGCCGAAGTGGATTGCGGCGGGCAAGGTGTTCGGCTCGCTGACGGTCACCCCGCCACCGGCAGCGAAGAACGCTGTGCCGGTCACCGGCAGCGGCGCGTTCAAGGTGTTCGCTTGCCTGCAACGCGGCTGGGACTTGGTGTGGAAACATCCCGCGCATCTCATCGGCGGTTTTTTTCTAGCGGGGGTCATCGCCTTCGTCATCTCCGCGTCGATGAACCTCAGTCCGTTGCTGACCAACGCTAATCTGGCCGAGAAACTGCATTATCAACTCACTCCGCCCATGCGGGTGCTCGGCTTGCAACTCCACTTCGGCGGCATGATTCTTAACCTGTTCGTCAGCCCGCCGCTCTACGCCGGCATGTTCTGGATGTTGCTCGAAACCCTGCGCGGCAAGGCGCCGGACTTGGGCAACTTGCTTTTCGCGTTCAAAGATTTCAAGCTCGCCCTCAAGGTCATCGTGGCCAACCTATTGGTCGGGCTGGTAATCACGGTGTCGGCATTCATCACCGGTATTTTCAGCGGCGTACTCGCGGCAGTGCTCGCCACGCTGATTGGCGCGGGTTCCGGCGTGGGCGGCGTGCTAATTTCCCTCGTCATCTTCATAATACTCATCCCTGTGATTTACTTCGGCGTCGCCTATTTATTCACCGGCATCGCGCTGGTTGACCGTCGGCTCGGCATCTGGGAGGCGATGGAGTTTTCTCGCAAAATCGTCACCCGCCGCTGGTGGTCAATGTTCGGCCTCATGTTGTTGAACCTGCTGGTCATGCTGCTGGGGCTGCTCGCCTGCGGCGTCGGCCTCATCGTCAGCGCGCCGGTGGCCGCCGCCGGCCTGATGTACGCCTACCACAGCCTGGCAGCCGAATGGGAACAGGAGCACCGCCCGTGACCCCGCTGACGCTCATCCACCGCCCGCGCCGCAACCGCCGCAGCGCCGCCATCCGCGCGCTGATGGCGGAAACGCATCTGTCGCCCGCGCAACTGGTCTGGCCTGTTTTCATTCACGACGCCGCTGACAGTGTGGACATCCCGTCCCTGCCCGGCATCAAACGGTTCACCGTCAGCGACCTGTTGCGCGAGTGCGAAACTTTGCGCAAGCTCAACGTCAGCGCCATCGCCCTGTTCCCCGCCGTCGAGCCGGCGCTGAAGGACGCTGACGGTCGCGAGGCGCTGAACCCGGACAACCTCGTCAACCGCGCCATCCGCGAGTTGAAAAAACATTTTCCCGACCTGGCGCTCATCGCCGATGTCGCGCTCGACCCCTACACCACGCACGGGCACGACGGCTTGCTCGGCGCTGACGGTGATGTGGCCAACGACGCCACGGTGGCCGCGCTGACGGTGATGGCGCGCCGCCAGGCCGAGGCCGGCATTGATTACGTCGCGCCGTCCGACATGATGGACGGCCGCGTTGGCGCCATCCGCCGCGCGCTGGACGCTGACGGTCACACCAGCACCGGCCTCATCGCCTACGCCGCCAAGTTCGCCTCCGCCTACTACGGCCCGTTCCGCGACGCCGTCGGCAGTCACCGTCAGCGCGGCGATTATCTCGACAAACGCACCTATCAACTCAACCCCGCCAACGCCCGCGAAGCCGTCCGCGACGCCTTGCTCGACGAGGCCGAGGGCGCCGACGCGCTGATGGTGAAGCCCGCCGGGTTGTATCTGGACATCCTCGCCAAGTTGCGCGCAAAAACCCTGTTGCCGCTGAGCGCCTACCAAACCTCCGGCGAATACGCCCAAATCCACGCCGCCGCTGACCGTGGCTGGCTCGACCTCGCCGCCGCGCGTGACGAGTCGCTGCTCGCCATCAAACGCGCCGGCGCTGATTTCATCCTGACCTACTTCGCCAAGTCCTACGCGGAGAATTACAAATCGTAGGGACAGAGCCGACGAAGCCCGCTTGCGTTGGCGCGGCGAACAGTTATACTACCGCCGTGAAGAAAGTTACCCAGCAGATTGTATTAAACGTGCCGCGCGGCGTCAGTTCGCGCTTGCAACGCGCCGCACGCACCGAGGGCACCACGGTGAATCAAATCGTCCTGCGCCTGGTCACCAACCACTACCCCGCGCCCAAGAAAAACGCCATGTGCAGTCTCGCCGATTTGCCGCTCAAATACAACGTCACCAAGGAAGACGCGGATGAATTGGAAAAAGTGTTGCTGGAAATGCGCACGATTGAGCCGGAGCTTTGGAAGTAATCATGCGCATTCTCGTTGATGCCAACCGTTTCGTGGATTACAGCCGTGCCGATGAAGATGCCCGCGCGATGTTTGACCAGGCCGCGCGCATTTTTTTCCCGTTCATCGTGGTCGGAGAAATCCGCGCCGGCACCGGCATCACCAAACGCGGACGCGAACAGCAACAAATCCTGGCGGAATTATTAGCGCGGCAGGATGTGGCGGTCATCCACAGCAGCGACAATACCATCCGCCTGTACGCCGAGATTTATCAGCGACTGGTTGTGCGGGGAACGCTCATCCCAACCAACGACATCTGGATCGCCGCGCTGGCGTTGGAGCATGACTTGCATCTTTACACCCGCGACCAACATTTCCGGCACATCGCCGCGTTGAAATTATTGTGAATATAATTGAACTACCTTAACCGCAGGAAACTGGTTGACCATCCCGCGCGGGTCGCTAAGTTAATGCCATGATTATCCGAGCCATCACCCATCCGGCCGAGGAAGGCGGTTTCTGGGCCGAAGTGCCGGCGCTGCCGGGCTGCATGACCCAGGGCGAGACCATCGAGGAATTGCGCGCCAATTTACGGGAAGCTATCGAGCTATACCTGGAAGCCGCCACGCCCGATGTCGCCGGAGACCAACAATGCCAAATTCTGGAGTTTGCCGTTTGAAACAGCTTTCCGGAAAAGAGTTTGCCAAACTCATCCAAAAAAAAGGTTGGCAGTTGGCCCGCAGCAAAGGCAGCCATCATATTTTTTTCAAGGAGGGACACCGAGAACGCATCGTCATTCCCATGCATGGCAGTCTGCCCCTCAAACTGGGATTGTTAAAAACCTTGATGAAAATTGCCGCGCTTGCGGAAACCGAACTTTAACCGCAAAAACCATATGCCAGACACCTACGATTTAATCGTCATCGGCAGCGGGCCGGGTGGCTACACCGCCGCGGTGCGCGCGGGCGGGCTGGGCCTCAAGGTCGCCTGCGTGGAACAGGCCGCGACGCTCGGCGGCACTTGCCTGAACATCGGCTGCATCCCCAGCAAGGCGTTGCTGGTGTCGAGCGAGCATTATCATTTTGCCAGGGAACGCGGCGCGGCGCACGGCCTCAACGTCAGCGGGTTGACGCTGGACTTGGCGGCGATGATGCGACGCAAGGACGGCGTCGTCGCCCAACTCAATCGCGGCATCGAATTTCTGTTCAAGAAAAACCAAGTCGAGCGCATCATCGGCAGCGGCCGGCTCCTCGCCGGCAACCAAGTCGAAGTCACCAACGCTGACGGCGAGAAGATTTTGCTCAACGGCAAAAACATCCTGCTCGCCACCGGCAGTGTCGCGGCGGCATTGCCGTTCCTGCCGTTCGACGGTCAGCGCGTGGTCTCCAGCACGGAGGCGCTGAGCTTCGGCGCGGTGCCGAAAAGTTTGCTCGTCGTCGGCGCCGGAGCCATCGGCCTGGAGCTTGGCTCCGTCTGGTCGCGGCTCGGCGCGGCAGTGACCGTGGTCGAGTTTTTGCCGCGCATCGCCGGCGGTTTCGACCTAGAAGTCGCCGGCGGGCTGCAACGCTCGCTCGAACGGCAAGGTCTCAAGTTTTTCCTTAACACCCAAGTAACCGCCGCTGCCCGTGACGCCGACGGTGTGACGCTGACCGTGACCCGCGACGGCAAGGAGTGCACCGTCAGCGCCGAGAAAGTGTTAGTCGCCGTCGGGCGCAAACCAAACACCGCCGGCCTCGGCCTGGAACACGCCGGCGTGCAACTCGACGAGCGCGGGCGCGTCAGCGTCAACGACGCCGGGCAAACTTCCGTGCCGAATATTTACGCCATCGGCGACCTCACCACCGGCCCCATGCTCGCGCACAAAGCCGAGGCCGAGGCCGCCGCCGTCGTTGACCGGCTCGCCGGCCAGCCGACGCGCATCAACCGCAACGTCATCCCCAGCGTCATCTACACCGCGCCCGAAGCCGCCGCCGTCGGCCTCACCGAGCAACAAGCGCGCGACCAGAGCCTCACCGTCAGCGTCGGCAAGCATAACTTCATGGCCAACGGCCGCGCCCTCGCCGCCGACGCCCGCGACGGCTTCGTCAAACTCATCACCGACGCGACCGACGGGCGGCTGCTCGGCGCGCACATCCTCGGCGTGAGTGCCGCCGAACTCATCGCCGAGTGCGCGCTGCTGATGGAACTCAACGGCACCGTCAGTGACCTCGCCCGCGTCATCCACGCACATCCCACCTTGGCGGAAGTCACCAAAGAAGCCGCGCGGAATGTTGGTTGAGTTTTTTGGGTTTATTAAGTTTTTTAAGTTTATTGGGTTGGCGCGATGTCGCGTAACTAAAAAAACCTAATCAACTCAATAAACTAAAAAAACTTCCCGTCCCTCTTCCGCCATGCTACCATCCCCCTCGCCATGCATAAAACCCTCATCCTCCTCCTGCTAGGCGTCACGGTCAGCGCCTATGCGTCGCAATTCACCACCATCGGCGGCTCGGTCGTTGATGACGCGGGGCAACCCGTCGCCGGCGCCACGGTCTTTGTCAGCGGCAAAGGCGTTAATTCAACCGTGTGCGGCGCCATGTCCGTCTTCACGAACAGCGAGGGTAAATGGCGCTACGACCGCATCACGCCCGGCATCAAAAGCGTTCGACTCGGCGTGTGGCATCCGCAATTCGCGCCCGAGGACAACTATGGTTGTTACTACACCAAGGAATACGACAACCTGCCGTCGCTGCTCACGGGCACGCACACGCTGACGTTGCGGCGCGGCGTCGCCATCAGCGGGCTGGTCACGGACAGCGCCGGTCGTCCCGTCAGCGGCGCGGAAATTACCTACGGGCGTGTCAGCAACGCTAGCAACGCGCTGCCAACGCAATTCACCGGCGCTGACGGTCGTTTCACGCTCGCCTCGCTGCCGGACACGGTCGCGTATCTCACGGTTACCGCGGCGGGTTTCGCGCCGGAGCAAAAACATCTTTACGTCAAAGACCAGCCGCTGACCGTGACCATCCAACTGCCCGCGCCGCTCACCCTCAGCGGGCGCGTCGTGAACGCGAGCGGGCAGCCCGTCAAGGACGCCAGCGTGAACCTCGACACTTGGCGCGGCACCCGCACGCTCAAAGCCCGGCGCACCACCGACGCTGACGGTCGCTTCACCTACGCTGACGCGCCGGCGGATGACATCAAAGTTCTCGCCTATGGCAAAGATTACGCCGCCAGCGAAGCCACCGTCAGTGCCGGACGCGACAACATTATCACGCTGCAAAACCCGACCAGCGTCAGCGGCACAGTGTTCGACGCCGTCACCAACAAACCAATCCCCGCCTTCACCATCGTGCGCGGGCTTCGTTTTCGCGACAATCCGTCAATTTCATGGCAAAGGCACCTCACCGTCAGCGGCAGCAACGGCGCGTTTACGGTGCCGGATGTAAGCGAGCACTGGAGACACGAAATCACCGCCCACGCATTCCACATCAGCGCCGACGGCTACGTGCCGATGAGTTCATCAACCATCGCCCTTGACGGTCAGCGGCATGAATTATCCTTCGCGCTCAAACCGGCCGCTGACCTTGAGGTGCAAATCCTGACCGCTGACGGTCAGCCGGCGTCCGGCGCGGAGGCGGCGGTGGCGACGATTGGCAGTTTTTTCATGGTCAACGATGGCAAATTTGACGCGCAGCATGGCGGTGATTTGCTTGTGCGGAAAAGCGACGCGACGGGACGTTTGAAAATTCCGCCGCAGGATGAAAACGCGCCGTGGACACTGATCGTGTTGCATGAAACGGGCTGGGCGGAAATCACTAACTATGATTTGCTCAATAAGTCGTCGCTGACCGTGACCCTGCAACGCTGGTCGCGCGTCGAGGGCGAATCGCGCACCGGCACCCGCGCTGACGCTGACCATGAGTTGTTGTTTAGCAAACATCCGCCCGGCCATGACACCGCGGAAAAACCGTGGCCAAACATGCGCTGGCAATACAGCGCCAAGCCGGACGCCAACGGAAAATTTGTCTTCGCGCAAGTGCCAAGTGGCAACGTCAGCGTGGCCAAAAAAATCCCGCCGCCAAACGGGCGCGGCTGGACTTCATCATACGCGCAAAGTTTCACACTGACAGCGGGCGAAACCGCGCAGATCACGATCGGTGGCACCGGGCGCCCAATTGCGGGAAAATTCATAATTCCAAAACAATTCACTGACAGCGGCGCGAGTTTTGAGTTGGCGCGGCTTTGGACGATTATCAAACCGGAAAACAGCGATGAAATGAACGGTATATTTAATTTCGTGCCGGTAAACGACGACGGCACCTTCAGCGCGCCAGACATCGTGCCCGGCGATTACATGCTGCAAGTCTCATTGATGGCCGCCGACGCTCGCGTGCCCATTGACCAGCCGCTGGCCGCGGCGAACATCACCGTCAGCATCCCGCCCGCCAGCGAGCCGGCCAGCGACGAGGTGTTCAACCTCCCGCCGATTCCCCTGCAAGTAGTATCCAAACGTCAGCCATAACGTCCTCGCCTGACAACCTATGGAGCGCCACTCTCCCGAGTTAATCCGCTTGCCACGAGCATGAAAGACGGCATAGTAAAGCCCGGATCGTGACGGCAAACACGCATCCGCAAACATCCGCGGTGCTCGTTTAATGGTAGGACTCTAGCCTTCCAAGCTAGAAGTGAGGGTTCGATTCCCTCGCGCCGCACAGTTCAACAAGCTGCTAGTTTAACGGATTTTTTCGTCGCTTGGTGATATTTCCCGCCGGCGCGGCATGGATTCCATCGCCCCGCGCCGCGTGACGCTGACACTCGCCGCCCGCACCGCCACCGTCGCCGCCACCGGCAGCGGGTGACCTTCCGCCAGCAGCGCCGCCAGCCAGCCGGTCAGACAATCCCCCGCGCCGACCGTGTCCACCGCGCGCGTTTTCGGCGCTTTGATAAATTGCTCACCGTCAGCCGTCACCAGCAGCGCCCCGTCCGCGCCGAGCGTGACCAGCACATTTTGGCAGCCCATCTTGCGCAATTCACGCGCCGCTGACGATGGCCGGTGTTTGCCCGTCAACAGCAGCGCCTCGGATTCGTTGGGCGTCAGCAGGGCGGTCTGCCGCAGCAGCGCGACCGGCAGCGGCCGCGCCGGCGCGGGATTCAAAATGAACGGCACACCGCCGCGTCGCGCCAGCCGCGCCGCCTCGCGAATGGCGGCGTCGGGAATTTCCAATTGCGCCACCACCGCGCCGGCGCCGGCGATGACCCGCGCCGCCCGGCGCACGTCGCTGACGGTGAGGCAATCGTTCGCCGACTTCGCCACCGCGATCAAATTCTGCCGCTCGCGACCGCCGAGCAAAATCAGCGCCACGCCACTGTCAGCGCCTGGCTTGGCAACAAAATACCGCGTGTCAATCCCCTCGCCGCGCAGCAATTTTTCCGCCGTCGCGCCGAATTCATCCGGCCCGCGCGCGCCGACCAGCGTCACCCGCGCCCCCGCCCGCGCCGCCGCGACCGCCTGGTTGGCGCCCTTGCCGCCCGGCGCGCGGCGGAACTCGCCGCCCAGCACCGTCTCGCCCGGCGCCGGCAGCCGCCCGCTGACGATGACCAAATCCGTGTTAGAACTGCCGACCACGACCACTGTAGCGCGTTTGTGCATGGCGAAAGTTTTAATGGATTTCACCCGCTTTGGCAAATGTCCGGATCGCCGCCGGCGCCGATTAAATTTTATATTTTACTTTTTGAACTTTGCCCTGGCAGCCGCTAGGCTGCCCGCATGTCTGCACAACTCATTGACGGCAAGAAAATCGCGGCGCAAATCCACGGCGAGACCGCGCAAAAAGTCCAGCAACTCAAGGCGCGCGGCATCCAGCCGTGCATTGTGTTCATGCGCATCGGCGACGACCCGGCCTCGCGCGCCTACGTCGGCATGAAGGACAAAAAGGCGCACGAACTCGGCATCAAGACCGACACCAAAATTTTCCCCGCCGGCACCACGCCGGACACCTTGCTCGCCGCCATCCGCGCCGCCAACGCTGACCGTGATGTCCACGGCATCCTCGTGCAAGCGCCCATCCCCGGCATCCCGCAAGACCTCGTGTTCGGCGCCATCTCGCCCGACAAGGACGTGGACGGTTTTCATCCGGTGAACTTCGGCAAGCTGCTGCTCGGCGACCAGAGCGGCTTCCGCCCGTGCACCCCCGCCGGCGTGCAGGAATTGCTCATCCGCAGCGGCATTCCGACCAAGGGTGCGAACGCGGTCATCCTCGGTCGCGGCAACATCGTCGGCAAACCGATGGCCGCGATTCTTTGCCAAAAAGATGCCGCCGCTGACGCCACCGTCACCATCGTGCACTCGCGCTCGCGCAACATCCCCGCCATCGTGCGGCAAGCCGACATCATCATCGCCGCGATGGGTTTCGCCGAATACGTCAAGGCCGACATGGTCAAGCCCGGCGCGGTCGTGATGGATGTCGGCGTCAACCGCGTCGAGGACACTGCCAGCGCCAAAGGTTACAAACTGGTCGGCGACGTCGCGTTCGACGAGGTCAAGGAAATCGCCGGCCACATCACGCCAAACCCCGGCGGCGTCGGCCCGATGACCATCGCACTGCTGATGGCGAACACCGTCAGCGCCGCTGAAAAACAGACCCGCTGACAGTGGCAATTAAAAAACTAAAAAAAATTATAAAAAAACCCTTGCGCAAGTCCGCCTGATTCCATATCGTCCTACCCCGC
>JAISDC010000093.1 GCA_031265105.1 Verrucomicrobiales bacterium | reverse complement strand
GCACCGGCACGAAGTTCTGCCCGCTGGTGCCGCGCGGTTTTTACGGCGCGCAGGACCAAATCGCCGCCGTCGCCGCTACCGACCCCGCGCTGACCGCGAGCCTGTCCACCGGTCTCCGCGCCACCGTCAGCGGCTGGGAAAAACTCCAGGCCGGCGACGCGGCCTACCTGTACTGGACCGTGCTCGGCACGCAATACCCGTTCGAGCACACCACCACCGCCGACAAATTCATCTACGAAGCCGAACTCCGCACCGGCCTCGGCGCGCACTACAAATACGCCGAGCATCTCCGCGACACGCTGACGCTGTGGTACGAAAAATTCCCCGCCACCAAGGGCAGGATTCTCGAAGGTGCCGCCGAGCCGGAATGAACTCAACAAACTGCCCCAACCCCGCGCAAACTTTCCCGCCACCGTCAGCGGCCACGCAACTGCCGCGGTGACAGGCCGAAGTGCCGGCGGAATAATTTCGAGCACTGGTATTCGTCACCGAGACCGGCGCGCGGGGCGATGGCTTTCAGCGGCAGGTTGCTGCTTAACAACAAGTCGCGGGCGGCCAGCAGGCGCAGGCGGCGCAGTTCCGCCATCGGCGTCCGCCCGGCCAGCCGCTTGAATTTGCGGATGAAGGCGAACCGGCTCATGCGCGCGTGGCGGGCAATTTCGGACAAGGTGAGTTTTTTCGCGCAGTTGACGCGCAGCCAGTCGGTGAGTTCTTCCAGCCACGGGTCGCGCGGATTGCTTTGTCGCCAACACAGTTCGGCCAGCAGCGCGGCGAGCAGCGCCTCACCATCAGCGGCGGGGCGATGGCGATGCCGGTCCTGCACCAGCCACCAGGCCAGTTGCTTGACGCGACCGTCAGCGTCCGTGGCGCGCAACGGCAGCGACAGCGGCGCGGCGGACCGGCTGGAAAAGGCGATGAACAGCGTGCGTACCGGGTCGCGCGGTTGCGAGATTTCCTCGTGCGTCAGCCCGGCGGGGTAACACAGCACGTCGCCCGCGCGGGCGACCAGTTCGCCGCCGGCGGTGCGCAGCAACATCTCGCCGTCCAGCACCACAATCAGTTCGTGATGGTTCGCGTGGCGGTGCGGCGCCATCCGCCAGCGCGGATTCCTGGCGATTTCGCCGCAGTACCAGAGGCGGTAAGGGTGATGGGCGAGCATGACAATTTTTGACAAGTAATAGCACTCCCTGCCATTGGCCGCAAGCGCCGGCGGTGATAGCGTCCGCTGACGATGAGCAAGCAAATCAAAATCGGTTTTGTCGGCGTCGGGGCCATGGGGCAGATGGCGCACCTGCGGAATTACACCAGCCCGTCACTAGCAGCGGAGTGCGAGGTGGTCGCGCTCGCGGAACTCCGGCCCAAGCTCGCGCAAAAAGTGGCGGCGCGGTACGGCGTGCCGCGGGTGTACGCCGGCCACGAGGAAATGCTGGCGGGTGAAAAACTCGACGCCATCGTCGCCGCGCAACAGTTTGCGCGTCACGGGCAGCTATTGCCGGAACTGGCCAGGGCCGGGGTGCCGGTGTTCAGCGAGAAACCGCTGGCCAGTTCCGTCGCGGTCGGCGAGCGCATTGTCAGCGCCTTCGCGGAGCATAAGACATGGCTGATGGTCGGCTATCACAAGCGCAGCGACCCCGCCGCTGAATTGGTCAAGCGCACCGTCAGCGAGTGGCGGCAGTCGGGCGCGATGGGCAAGTTGCGTTACGTCCGCGTCACCATTCCGCCGGGCGACTGGCTGGCGGCCGGCTGGGCGGATTTGCTGCGCGCCGACGACCCGCCGCTGAAGCTGAACGACGACCCGCCCGCGCCCGACCTCGACGCTGACGGGGTGAAATTTTACCTCTGGTTTGTCAATTACTACATCCACCAGGTCAACCTGCTGCGCTTTTTGTTAGGCGAAAACTACACGCTCAGTTACGCCGATCCGGCGGGGATTTTGCTCGTCGCGCACAGCGACAGCGGCGTGACCGGGGTGATTGAAATGCAGCCGTACACCACGCAAATCGACTGGCACGAGACGGCGCTGGTGGCGTTCGAGCGCGGCTATCTCAAGCTCAAGCTGCCCGCGCCGCTGGCGTACAATCGGCCGGGCGCGGTGGAGATTTACCACGGCCAGCCCGCTGACGGTGAGCCGCCGACGCTGACGGTGCCGTCGTTGCCGTGGGTACACGCGATGAAAAACCAGGCGCTGAACTTCATCAAGGCCGTGCGTGGCGAGGCGCCCGCGCCGTGCTTGGCGCCGGAGGCGCTGGAGGATTTGAAGGTCGCGCGCGAGTATCAGCGGCTGCTAACAGGGAAATAAAAATATCAAGCATAGGCCACAGAGAGCCACGGAGAAATTGAGAACCACGGAGATTTTTTGAATTTGTTTTGGTATTTTTCTCGGTGGTTCTCAGTTTCTCCGTGGCTCTCTGTGGCCTAAAAGGAAACACCTATGCCATTGCAATTCAAAAAACAAGTGGTCGCCCCGGAGCGCTTCGAGTCCGCCGGCGTGTTTGACGTGAACGGCGACGGGATTCCCGACATCGTCAGCGGCGAGTTTTGGTATGAAGGGCCGGATTTCAAAAAGCAATACCGGCTGGCGCGCCTGCAACCGCACGGCGATTACTTCGATGATTTCTCGACGCTGCCGGTGGATGTCAACGGCGACGGGCGCCTGGATTTCATCACCGGCGGCTGGTGGGGCGAGACGCTGCGCTGGCGCGAGAACCCCGGCGTGCCGGGCAAGTTGTGGCCGGAGCATGTCATCGCCAGCACCGGCAACATCGAGACCACCCGCGCGTGGGACGTGGACGGCGACGGCGAGTTGGAGTATGTGCCGAACACGCCCAATCACCCGCTGACGGTGTACAAATTAATCCGCGCCGCTGACGGTCGCGGCACGGGCCAATTCGCCGCGCACCGGCTGAAGTTCAAGGGCCGCGACAACGACCGGCAGGGCCACGGCCTCGGCTGCGGCGACATCGCCGGTCACGGGCGCGCCGATTTCGTGTTGCAAAACGGCTGGCTGGAGGCGCCGGAACATCCGTGGGACGACGAATGGCTCTGGCATCCCGAATTCGCGCTGCCGCCGCTCGCCAGTGTGCCGGTCATCGTCGCCGACCTCAACGGCGACGGCGTCAGCGAACTCATCGCCGGCAACGGCCACGGTTACGGCTTGTCGTGGTGGAGCCAACAGCGCGCCGCTGACGGTGGCCGCGTCTGGCGCGAGCATCCGATTGACCCGCTGAACGGCCAGTATCACGATTTGCAGTGGGTTGACATTGACAGCGACGGCCGACGCGAGCTGGTCACCGGCAAACGTCTGCTCGCGCACCCACACGGCGAGCCGGGGTTGTGCGACGCCTACGGCTGGTACATTTTCAAATGGACCGGCGAGAGTTTCGCCAAACACGTCGTGGACTTCGGGCCGCTGGGCGCGGGGAAGGGGCTGGGCATTTCGTTCGCCGTCGCCGACCTCACCGGCAGCGGGCGGCTGGACGTGGTCGCGCCCGGCAAGGACGGGCTGGCGGTGTATTTCAACCAGGGCGCCGGCGGGCTGACGGAGATGCCGGAAGTCAAGTGACCGGGCGCCGCGGAATTGTGATTCACCACGAAGACACGAAGGCACGAAGGGCTGCGGATTTTTTGCGGGAAGCTGCCACCGCGTTAGCTGTGCTTAAATAAAAAACTGCATCCCTTTGCGCCTTCGTGTCTTCGTGGTGAAAAAAATTCCTCAAACCTCGCTCACCACCGGCCAGCGCGTGATGGGCACGGCGCGCGGGCGGCCCGGGGTCAGCGTCTTGACGTGCCGGTAGCCGGCGACGATGTTTTGCCAGGGCACCTCGACGCCGGTGACGTTGCTGGTGAACAGGAACATCCCGCGCCCGCCGTCGGTGGCGTCGAAGAAATAATCCACCTCGCGGCGCACCTCGTCCGCGGTGCCGAACGGCAGCGTGCGGGTGACGCTCAGGCCGGTGAAGAACAGCGGCGCGCCGGCGCGGGTGGTTTTTTGGCGCAACTCCGGCAGCTCGAGGCCCAGCTCGTACTGGAATCCCTGCAAGCCGCTGAAGCCCAGCGCAAAAAAGTCGTCCACCAGCGGCCGCACATCGCCGTCGCAATGATGAATGACCCGCACGCCCGCCGCCAGCAGCGGCGCGAGGATTTCGGCGACCAGCGGGAAGTAGCGTTCGCGCAGCAGCGCGGGGCTGACCAGCGGCCCCTGGTTGTTGCACAAATCCTCGCCGCAGAACAGCAGCGGCACCAGGTCCAGTTCCGCGTACAGCGGCGCGAGCAGCCTGGCGCGTTCGCGGGCGACCAGCGAGCGGACGCGCCAGATTTTACCGACCGCCTCGGGATACAGCGCGCAGGCCGACAGGAAGGCCACGTAGCCGAAGCGGTGGTACAGCGGGAACGGCCCGCCCAGGTCCCAGAAGTTCGGCACCGGCTCCAGGCCGCCCCACTCGGCGCGGGCCTTGGTGAAAATGTCCACCAGCCGCTGACGCTCGCGGGCCGGGTCGAAGTCCTTGAGGATTTCGGCGTCGTCGTCCGGCAGGCGCTCCGCTTCCTCCGCCAGCGCCTCCGGCTCGATGTCATGGAAATTTTCCTCCGACACCGAGCCGGCGCGCACCTGGTCGAGCGCGTTGGGGATAATGGGCATCGTCACCATGCCGTCCGCCTCCAGCGCGAGGTTGGCGCGCACCACGCCCTGCAACGGGTTTTTGAAGTACTCGTCCGTTGAGGTGCCGCCGATGGCGGCGAGGTTGGGCACGCTGAGCATCCAGCCGCCGATGGACGGCACGCGGTCGATTTCCTGTCCCAGCGCCTGGCGCCGCAGCCGTTCTCTGCTAGTAAGCATGGTGGTCATGGGGGTGAAATTTATGGCAGCGGCGCGTGTTTGGCAATGGGGAAAGGCTTGTAATCATGGAAGGGTTTTTAATAAAGATTAAACGCGGAGGCGCGGAGGCGCGGAGGTTGTTTGATGGCTGCAAAGGGGCGCAAGGGACGCGAAGGTTTTTTAAAAAGGGGTGGTGTTGCGTTCTTTGTGTTCTTTTGTGGCTATAATATCTTGATTATTAGTCGGTTATATTGTCAGTGGTGATGGAGTTGTTGCCAAAATGGTGGATTCTACCGGCGGTAGAGAGCGTTCTACCTTCGGTAGAGAGCGTTCTACCTTTGGTAGAGAGGCTTCTACCAGCGGTAGAGACGTTTCTACCAGCGGTAGAGAGGGTTCTACCGGCGGTAGAGACGATTCTACCGAGGGTAGAGATGCTTCTACCGGCGGTAGAAACGCTTCTACTGAGGGTAGAGAGAGTTCTACCGAGGGTAGAAACGCTTCTACCAGCGGTAGAGTTGATTCTACCGGCGGTAGAACCGTCTCCAAAGCGTTTCAAATCGAGATAAGTTAAAGCCCTCGCGCGAGCGCCTGGGAATGCCGAGCGTCCGCTCGGCAGAGTTCCCATTGGGAGGAAAAAAGCCGAGCGGGAGCTCGGCGCCCCCAGGGCTGCCGCCGGAGATAAAAGCACTTTCCCCGCCGAGACGCCGAGACGCGGAGTTTATTATCAACAAAAACCCTCCGCGCCTCCGCGCCTCTGCGGTGAATCTTTCTTTTAAACCGCGCTAATTCACCGCCGCGGCGGCGAGTTGGCCGCTGAGGGTGGCGCTTTCGATGGTGGCGGGCAGGCCGGTTTGGGTCCAGTCGCCGGCGAGGTAGAAATTGTCCCAGGCGGTGCGCGCGCCGGGGCGGAATTGTTCCACGCCGGGGATGGCGGACATGGTGGCGTCGCGGGATTTGTAGATGAGGTGACGCAAAATCCGGCCGCCGGCGGTGGCGGGGAAGTAACGGTTGATTTCCGCCCAGAGCAGCGCCAGCAATTCGTCGTTCGGCAAGTCCATGAGCCGGCCGGCGGCGCTGATGGTGAGGTTGTGCAGGTGGGGGCCGGGCGCGGCGGCGCGGTCGTGGTTGAAAATCCATTGCACCGGCGAGTCCAGCAGCGCGGTGAACGCGCCGGGGCTGAGGATGGGACAGTCGGTGGTCAGATACACGGAGAGGATGGGCGCGGTGCCGATGCGGCGCAGGTTCGCCGTCAGCGGCGCGTCCGGCGGCAGCAGGGCGCGCAACGCGGGGCAGGGGACGGCGCTGACGTAGGCGTCGGCGGTGACGGTTGTCCCGTCGGCGAGGCGCAGGCCGCTGACGCCGGCGCCGGCGAACAATATCGCGCGGACGCCGCGGTTGCGGTGGAGGCGGGAATCCGTCGCGGCGAGGAAGCGGTCGAGTTCGGGGCTGAGCAATTCGCTTAACCCGACGCGGTTGCGGTACACGGCGGAGTCGGCTTTGGCGCCGAGCAGGCATTGCCGGATGACCGCGCGCAGCAGGTTTGCGCTGGCCGTGTCAGGGTGCTCGTTGAGCGCGGCGAGGCAGAACGGTTCCCACAGGCAGCGGATGGCGTTGGCGGTCTGGCCAAGGCGGCGCAGCCAGTGACCGGCGGTTTCATCGTCATGCGGTACGCCGCCGAACTTGAGCCGCGCGCCGAACTGGATGATGGCGAGGCGGTCCCGCATTGTCAGCGCCTTGCAGCCGAACAAGCCGCCCAGCAAATGCCACGGCGCGGGCCAGTCCGCCGCCCGGAGCATGGCGCGGCGGCCCTGGCGGTCAAGGTAGGGAATGGCCAGGCCGTCCTGGCCGGCGAGCTTGTGGCGCGCACCGAGCGTGTCGCAAAGCGCCCAAAACGAGCGGTAGCAGCCGAAGAAGGCGTGCGGGCTGTTGTCGAGGACGCGGCCGCTGGCGTGGTCGGTGAAGCTGTGCGCCCGCCCGCCGAGGAAGTTTTTCGCCTCGAACAATTCGACGCGATGCCCGCCGGCGGCAAGGTGGCAGGCGGCGCTGAGTCCCGCGTAGCCGCCGCCGATGACCGCCACCGTCAGCGGCGCGCGCCGGCTACCGGCGT
>JAISDC010000068.1 GCA_031265105.1 Verrucomicrobiales bacterium | reverse complement strand
AAGTCCACGCGCTGTTGCCGCCGGTGATGAGGTTGCCGCCGCTGTAGCCGCCGCTGCCAGTGGCGCCGTTATCAAAGGTGATGGTGACCACTGCATTGTCATTTAGCGCGATGTCGCCGAGCAGGGCGCTGTCGCTGCCGCTGACGGTGAGGTCAACGATCGCGTGGTCGTTGCCGCTGACGTTGCCGGTCAGGGTGCTGTCGGCCAACTTTAATGTCGAAGTTGAGGAGCCGTGGAAATTGGCGTCACCGCTGATGGTCGCGCGCTCGGTGCGTAGTATGAAATTAGTGGGCATGTCCACGGTGCCGACGGTGCCATCGCTCCACGTGCCGGAGCGGACGCTGGTGATTTCCAGCGCGCTGGTGCCGCTCATGGTCACATCGCGCAACGTAAGTTCATAATTGCCCTGGTAGGTGCTGTACAAATCCAGGTCGTAGTTATCCTTCGACTGCGGATTGACGGCAATCACCGTGCCTTGCGAGGCGCTGAGCCGCCCGCCGTTGATCACCAGCGTATCGTGTTCATCCGCGCCGATGGTGCTGGACGACGCCAGATAAATCACCTGCGAATCTGGCGAATCCACCGTGATGTCCGCGTTGGTCAGCGTCATGGTGCCCGCGCTGTGGTTTCCCATATGCAAGCCGTCATTGTGCGCGCCACCGGTGACCGCGATATGCACGTTGGTGGCGGTCAACACGCCAGTGTAGCCGACGGACAGGCCACTCGCCTCGCTGCCGCTGGTGACGGTGATGTCCACATCGCTCAGAGTCACCTGCGCGTCGGTCATGACAGACACGCCAGCGCTACCGCCGTTACTTTTGATTATCGTCAACCCGCTGATGGTGGCGGTCGCTCCGTTAGCAACCAATCCAGTTAGCAGCGCGGTGCCGGAAATGTCGAGATACAAATCGCTGGCAAGCAATGAACTGTTAATGCTAACACTAATGCCGCCGCCATTAACGGCGGTGACTTGGATATTATCCAGGATAGCCGCGGAGGTATTGCTTATATAAATACCTCGGCCGCCACCGTTGGTAGTGAGAGTGCTACTGGACAAAAACAACGTGGATGAATTGTTCACGAACACGGGGCGGATGGCACCGTCGCCGGAGGTGGTGACGTTGAGGTCGCGCGCCGTGCCGGAGGAAGTGCCGCTGAGATAAATGCCGTCGCCGGCGGTGCCGGTGGTGGTGATAGTGCCGCCGGACAGGAAGACGCTGGCATTGTTGTTGATATAAGCTCCAGCCCTGCCGATGTTGCCACTGAACGTGGAACTAAGCGTGATGTTGGAGCCGCTGTAGCTGGCGTCGGGGCTGTACACATACAAGGCCGCCGTGCCGCTGACACCCTCATAGACGCCGCCGATATCGGGCGTGCCGCTCTGGTCGGTGTTGACGACTTTCGGCGCCGCTGACAATGGTGATGCCGCCATGCCGCTGATTGTCAGCAGCAACGCGGCCCAGTTGGATATGATGTTGGTTTTCATTTTCATTATTATTTTCCTATTCCCGACTTTTTTCATAGAGCGTCATTCTGCTCTATGATAGAGCAAAATTAAGGGCGTTGGCGGGTAACGTCAAGCTCTTAAATGGAGCATCAATCAAATGTAGTCGGCGATACGGTCAGGCGCTGGCGTTACCAGAAAAACTGGACCCAGGAAACTTTATCCGCCCGTTGCTCGGTGCGCGGCGTGGAAATTACCCGTGGCACGCTGGCTAAAATTGAGGCGGGAATTCGCGGCGTGAGTGACGCCGAGCTTTATGTGTTAGCCAGGGCATTGAAGCTGGACATGACCGAGTTGTTCCCGCCGGCTTTTAAGCAAAAGTGCAAATAGCAGTCTGGGCAGAAGCATTTGGTGGAAACCGGCCAATGTCATAGGGAATTGCTATACATTGCATTGTGAGGCAGAAGCCTCGTGTTCCCGGAACGCCGACGCGGAAATGATTGTATTGCCGACCGCTTGAAATAACCAGCCGCCTCATGCGCGGCCGAGGTTGAATTTCACGGTATCCCAGTCGCGTAACCGGGCTTCGCCGCGCGTCACGCGGTCACGACGCTTGCGGAGCAGGTCGCGCAGCCACGGGGTTGATGCCATTCCGTTCGGTTCCAAGGTGTGACGAGTATGCGCCAAAATTTGCCGGCGTTCGGGCGCGGGGAGAGTGTCAATCTCGCGCATGATTTCGGTGACGCTCATGGCGATAACTTAGCCGCTTGGCCGGAGAGAGGACAAGGAAAATTTTAGCAGTCCGGGCGAAACGGTTTATTTCCCATTCAAGATGCGGAGGACCTCGGCGTGCAATTGCGGCACCGCGGCCACTGAGGAGGTCGCGGTCAGCGGGTCGCCGCCGTCCCAGGCGCTGATGGTGGCGCCCGCGCCGCGTACGACGGGGATGAGCGGCAGCAAGTCCCACGGATGCATAATCGGGTCGAGCATGACGTCGGCGAGGCCCGCTGACACTAACAAGTAACCGTAGCAATCGCCCCACGTGCGGGTGAGACGGGCGCGGCGGCGGAGTTGTTCGTAATGGGCGCGCGATTGATGTTTTTCGATGTTGGCGAGGTCGGTCGTCAAAACCGTCGCCGCTGACAGTGACGCGGTGTCGCGGGCGCGGACGGGGCGGCCGTTGATGACCGTCAGCGTGTTGTCGCCGATGCACATTTGGTCAATGACGGGCTGGTAGATTAGGCCGAGCACGGGTTGGCCCTGATGCAGCAAGCCGATGAGTGTGCCGAACAGCGGGCAGCCGGCGGTGAAGGAAATCGTGCCGTCAATCGGGTCGATCACCCAGACGAACTCAGCGTCAGCGTTTTCGTCGCCGAATTCCTCGGCGATGATGCCGTGCGACGGGTAGCGCCGGTTAATCTCGCCGCGCATGATTTTCTCCGCCGCACGGTCAGCGACGGTGACGGGGCTGGCGTCCGCCTTCAACTCCACCGTCAGCGCCGGGTTGAAAAAATACGGACGGATGACGTCGCCCGCCAGCCGTCCGAGTTTTTCGATGAAGGTTTTGTATTCGGCGGTCATGGGAATTGATTATTGAATATTTTCCATTGATTATTGGCAAATCATCAATTTTCAATAATCAATAATCAATTATTTCTTCGCCTTGCCCTGCGCGGCGACCGCGGCCATCGCCTTCGCCACTTCCTCGGGGTCGCCGACGTAGTAGTGCTTGATGGGCTTTAAGTCCGCGTCCAACTCATACACCAGCGGCATCCCGGTCGGGATGTTGAGTTCGACTATTTCCTCGTCAGGGATGTGGTCGAGATATTTGACCAGCGCGCGCAGGCTGTTGCCGTGGGCGGCGACGATGACGCGCTGGCCGGACTTGATGGCGGGTGCCAATTCCTCGTGCCAGAACGGCAGGAAGCGCGTGACGGTGTCTTTCAAGCACTCCGTCAGCGGCAATTCGGCGGGCGACAAATCCTTGTAGCGCGGGTCCTTGCCGGGGAAGCGGTCATCGTCAGCGGTGAGCGGCGGCGGGGCGATGTCGTAGGCGCGGCGCCAGATTTTGACCTGCGCCTCGCCGTGCTGGGCGGCGGTCTCGGACTTGTTCAAGCCCTGCAACGCGCCGTAATGCCGCTCGTTGAGCCGCCAGTTTTTCTTGACGGGAATCCACAGCAAATCCATGCCGTCGAGAACGAAGTTCAACGTCTTGATGGCGCGCTTGAGCACGGAAACATAGGCGACATCAAACACGTAGCCGTCCTGTTTGAGTTGCAAGCCGGCCTTCTTGCCCTCGGCGACGCCTTTTTCCGACAAGTCCACATCAGTCCAACCGGTAAAACGATTCTCCTGATTCCATACACTTTCGCCGTGGCGAATGAGCACAAGTTTGTACATAGGGGCGTCAGCATAGGCGGTTCCCAGGTTGCGCGCAAAGATTTTTATCCGCAACTGACGCGGATGGTAAATTGTGACTTTGCTGTCACGCAATCGTCACCGTCAGCGCCCAGTCTTTTGCCAACGATGAATCATTACCGTACCGCCTGGATTTCCGATTTGCATCTCGGGACGCGCGGCTGCAAGGCTGGTGCTATCCTGCATTTTTTGAAAAACCATGAGTTCGACACCCTGTATCTCGTCGGCGACATCGTGGACATCTGGGCCTTGCGCCGCGGCATCTACTGGCCGCAGGAACACAATGACGTGCTGCAAAAGCTCCTGCGCAAATCCCGCAAGGGCGCGCATCTGATTTATATTCCCGGCAACCACGACGAATTCATCGACGGTTTTCTCGGCAAATTCGGCGACATCACCATCCTGCGGCAAGCCGTCCACACCACCGTCAGCGGCGAAAAAATCCTCGTCATGCACGGTCACGAACTGGACCCGGTGGTGCAAAATCTCGGCTGGCTCGCGCACGTGGGCGATCTTGGTTACAAATTGCTGCTCGAACTAAACGGGCCGGTGAATTTCTTCCGCCGTCTGCTCGGCTTTCAATACTGGTCGCTCAGCGCCTACGTGAAAAACGAGGTGAAGAACGTGGTCAGCTTCATCGGCAAGTTCGAGGCCGCCGTCGCGCGTTATGCCGCTAACCGTCAGGTGGACGCCGTGCTCTGCGGGCATATTCACCAGGCGGCCGCGCGCGCCATCGGCAGCGTGCGTTACTACAACACCGGCGACTGGGTAGAAAGCTGCACCGCCATCGTCGAGCAACCTGACGGCAAACTGGAGCTAATACATTTTAATAACAATGCGAAAGCGGTTTAGCGCGCCGCAAATGAGCATGAGTTCAGTGTTAGCAACGGCGACATTGCACTTGGGTCAGCGGCAGCGGCGGTGAGCGGGAGAAATTCCCCTCTCGTAGAGGAGTGGACGCGAACGCGGACGGGGTGTTTCAGCGTTTTGTGCTGTATTCCCTTTAACGCTGAAACACCCCGTCGCTCCGCGACACCCCTCTACGAGAGGGGAATTTCCCCCCGCTCACCGCCGCTCATGCCGAATATCCTGCGCCGTGTACAGATAATGCACCTCCTCGGCGATTTGCTTCGCGTAATCGCCCGCCTTTTCCAACGCGCGCGAGATGAACATGATGTGAATGTAAGCGGGAATATTCCTCGTATCCTCGGCCATGATGCGGTGCAACCGGCGCTCATGGTCGCGGTTGGCCTCGTCGAGTTGCTTGTCTTCCAGCACGATGGGCGCGGCCTGGCCGGGCTTGACCTCGACGAAAGCATTGATGGCCTCGCGTATCATCGTCAGCACCATCTTGCCCATCGGCAGAATATCCACGCCCGAACGCACCTCCGCCAAGCCGTTCAAATGCCGCGCGCGCCGGGCGATGCTCACCGCTTGGTCGGCGATGCCCTCAAGCGCGGGGGAAATCTTCGACGCGCAAAACGCCATCCGACACTCCGTCGCCATCGGCCCGTGCGTGGCGAGATACGTCACCACCATGTCGTCAATGTCCACCTCCAGCCGGTCAATCACATTATCCTCGCGCTCCACCATCAGCGCCTTGTCGTCGTCGCGCTCCAGATAAGCGCCGAGCGCCAGCGTCAGATTACGGTCGGTCAAACTCGCCATCAGCAACAGCGTGTCCTTGAGATTAAGCAGGGAGCCTTTGAAAATCCCCCGCACATGTTCCAGTCGTTCCGCGTCCATAGTTGTTTAACGCAAAACTCAAATCTCAAATCTCAAAACTGTAACTAATTAGCGAATTAACCAGTTTTGGTTTTGAGTTATGAGATTTGAGCTTTGCGTTCCTTTCACGTTCAATCACCCAAACCGCCCCGTGATATAATCCTCCGTCTGCTGCTTCTCCGGGTTGGTAAAAATCCTGTCCGTCCGCGCGAACTCTATCAGTTGCCCCAAATAAAAAAACGCCGTGTGGTCGGAGCAACGCCCCGCCTGCTGCATATTATGCGTCACGATGACGATGGTGTAGTTCCGCTTCAACTCGCGAATCAGCTCCTCGATTTTCATCGTCGCAATCGGGTCGAGCGCCGAGCACGGCTCGTCCATCAAGATAATCTCCGGCTCCACGGCGATGGCGCGCGCGATGCACAGCCGCTGCATCTGACCGCCCGACAAGCCGGTGGCCGCGTCATCGAGCCGGTCCTTCACCTCATCCCACAACGCCGCGCCGCGCAAACTCTTCTCGACAATCTCATCCAGCACCTTGCGGTCGCGGATACCCTGCAAGCGCAAGCCGTACACGATGTTCTCGTAAATGGACTTCGGAAACGGGTTGGACTTTTGGAACACCATGCCCACGCGCTTCCGCAACTCAATCACATCCACCTCCCGCGAATAAATATCCACGCCGTGAATCCTGATGCTGCCGTTCCGCACCGCCGCGCCGTCAATCAGGTCATTCATGCGGTTAAAGCAGCGCAACAGCGTGGACTTCCCGCAGCCCGACGGCCCGATGAACGCCGTCACCAGACCGCGCGGAATTTGCAAATTAACCCCGTTGAGCGCGCGCGTATTGCCGTAATAAAAATCCAAGTCGCTGACCGTGATGGACACCGCCGGCGCCGCCGCTGCCGGTGCCCCCGCCGCGCGCGTCAAATCATCAATTTTGCATTTTGCATTTTTCATTTTGCACTACCACCTGTATTTACTCCGCGCCCGCGCCCGCAGCAAAATGGACGTCAGCGCTATCAGCGCGATAATCACCATGAACACGAACGTCGTCCCGTACTGCACCCGCGCGGTGTACTCATTCTGCGGCACCTTCGCGCTCACCACGAAAATATGATACGGCAGCGCCATCACCCCGCTGAAGAAAAAGTCCTTCACCTGCGTCACCTGCCACGGCAGCTTGTCGCTGATAACGAACGCCGCCGTGAACATAATCGCCGCCGTCTCCCCCGCGATGCGCGCGATGCCCATGATGGACGACGTGAGAATGCCCGGCAGCGCGTACGGCAACACATTGCGCGTGACCGTCTGCCACTGCGTCGCCCCCAGCGCCAGCGAGCCGTCGCGGAACCCCTTCGGCACGGCGCGCAACGACTCCTCGCTGCCGGTGATGATGATGGGCAGCACCATGAACGCCAGCGTGCACCACCCCGCCAGCAGCGACACATTCCACTTGAACAAAATCACAAACATCGCCGCGCCCCACATGCCGAACACGATGGACGGCACGCCCGCGAGATTGACGATGGACAGCCTGACAAAATTAATAAACGGGCTGTGCCGGCTATACTCGCTCAAATACACCGCGCACAAAATGCCCAGCGTCAGCGCAATCGTCATCGAGCCGACCACCAGCAGCACCGTGCCGACGATGGCGGGAAAAATGCCGCCCGCCGCGTAAGCCTGCGTCGTATGCTCCAGCGGCTCGACCCCGTTGGCCTCCATCAGCGCGCGATAAACCGTGTTGCCGACGTGCAAACTCGCGCCTACCGGCACGCTGAACGTGACCGTGCCGCCGCTGACAGTGGACTTGAAGCGCACCTCGGCGTTAGCGTCGCGCAACCGCTTGAACAACCCCGCGTCCAGCCGGTACTCACCGTCAGCGGGCAACGTGAAAATATCGAGCGTCTCCGGCGACTCCGTGAGGAACGGCACATTGACAAACGGCGCCTTCTTCTGAAACACCACCGCCCCGCCCTTGAACGCGATATCGCCGAAAACATACAACGCCGCCGCGATGACCACATACGTCGCCGCGCGAAACAACCCGAACGCCACCGCCTCCAGCGTCTTGGCGCGCGTCCACCTGCTGCAGAAAATATGACCATCAGCGTTCATCTAAAAACCCCTGCCCGCGTCCATACTGTCCGCCAAATGTGACAATCGTGTGACAAAGCGGTTACATTGTGAAAGAAAAAAAATTAACCGCGGAGACGCGGAGGCGCGGAGGATTTTTAACCACGGATTAACACGAATGGACACGCATGAAAAAGGCAACCACGGTCAGCGGTTGCCTCTTGCATGTTATTCGTGTCAATTCGTGTGCATTCGTGGTTTAGAACTGGTGCCGGTAGCCCGCTGTTAGTCCCCACGGCTTGTCGTACTTGTCGCCGAAGGAGGCTTCGTAGTCGAGGTGGAGTTGATTGTCAGCGTCCAGTTGCCAGATAATACCGCCGCCTAACTCCGCTCTGGCACCGTCAGTGTTGGCGCGGGTGGATTGGTAGCCGTTGCGCAGGGTGCCGCCGCTGCTGATGGTTTCGACGCCGCTGATCTTCACGTAAGGCTGTAACGCGCCGCCGTTGGTGAGGTTGATGGTGCGGCCAAACACGCTGCCGATGCGGAGTTGCAGGGCATCGAGGTCCTGGGCGCTGATGGTCATCGGGCCAGCGGTGTAATCCTCAGCGAGGATGTGGAGGTAGTTTACTTGGAGTTGCGGCTCAATGAACCAGTCATCGCTGAAGGTGAACTTTTTCCCGATTTCGATGCTGCCGCCGATGTTTACGTCGCTGTAGCTGGCTTTGAGTTGAGTGTTGCCGTAGGGGGCTTTCAAGTCGTTGTCGATGCTGGCGGCTTTGAAGGTGGCATCGATGTAGAAGCCGCTGCTGTGGAGCCAGGTGGCGTAGAGGCCGCCGTAGTAGGAGTTGAGTTCACCGTCAGTGCCGGGGGTGCGGTAGTCGAGGTCGCTACGGCCGTAGCCGGCATACACGCCGAGATACAAGTCACTGTCAGCGCTG
>JAISDC010000010.1 GCA_031265105.1 Verrucomicrobiales bacterium | reverse complement strand
GCGGCTCCTTTGCGGAAGACCTGCTGCTGGTGGAGCTTGACGAAAAATCAGCAATAAAAAATCAACAATCGAAAATCACGACCTGGCCGGAGCGGGAGGGGCAATTGTTTGCCGCGCTGTCGCTGGGCGTGCGCGACTATGTGCGCAAGACCGGGTTCAGCCAAGTGACGCTGGGACTGAGCGGCGGCATTGACTCGGCGCTGGTCGCGGCCGTCGCGGTGGACGCGCTCGGCCCGGACAACGTGCTGGGGGTGCTGATGCCCGCCCGCTATTCCAGCGCGGGCAGTGTCAGCGACGCGGAGTTATTGGCGAAAAAGCTGGAAATCGAATACCGGATGTTGCCGATTGAAGAGGTGTTCCAGGCGAGCCTGCGACATCTGGCGCCGGTGCTCTCCGGCGCGCCGCCCGACCAGACCGAGGAAAACCTCCAGTCGCGCCTGCGCGGGCTGACCCTGATGGCCATCGCCAACAAAACCGGGCGACTGGTGCTGACCACCGGCAACAAGTCGGAGTTCGCCACCGGTTACTGCACCTTGTACGGCGACATGTGCGGCGCGCTGGCGGTGCTCGGCGATGTCAGCAAGACCCAGGTGTATCAACTGGCCCGCTGGCTTAACCGCCACGACGAGATTATTCCCCGCGCCAGCATCGAAAAAGCCCCCAGCGCCGAATTGCGGCCCAATCAAACCGACCAGGACACCCTGCCGCCGTATGCGGACTTGGACGGCATCCTGGAGCTTTACGTCGTGCAAGGCCAAAGCGCGCGCGCCATCGTCAGCGCCGGTTACGATGAAAAGTTAGTGCGCGACCTGATTCGCAAATTCGACCTGAACGAATACAAGCGCCGCCAGGCCGCGCCCGTGCTCAAGGTCAGCGCCCGCGCCTTCGGCCCCGGCCGCAGAATGCCCATCGCCCAGCAATTCAGGCATGAATGAGGTTATGAACATCGACCGCCCCAATATTATCGTCAATCACGTCGGCTTCTTTATCGACGAGGCCAAACACGCGCTGTTTCCCGCCTCTGCGGCCGGGGAATTTGAATTGCAGGATATGTTGCAGGTGGACGAGGAAGCGCCGCTCGGGGCGTTCGAAAACTGGCGGGTGGTCTGGCGCGGCCAATTGGCGCCGGCCCCTGAAGGCGAGCGGCGGCGCGGCGATTTTTCCGCCTGGCGCCGGCCCGGGGTTTATCGCCTGACCTTGCCGAATGGCGGCGGGCGCTCGCTGATGTTCACCATTCATGACGGCATTCTGGCCGATTTGCCCCCGCTGTTTCTGGATTACATGAACGGCATCCGCTGCGGCGCGCATGAGAATCGCTGGCGCTGTCCCTGTCATCTGGACGACGGGGTGCTAAGTGTGTCCGGCCAACAAATCGACGCCACCGGCGGCTGGCATGACGCCGGGGACACCCGCAAATGGATGACCCACGCGACCCTGCCGGCGCTGGCGTTGGTCGAGTATGTCGAGCGCCAACAGCCCGACGCCCGGCGCGGTGATTATCTGGCGGAAATCGAGTGGGGGGTGCGCTTTATCCTGAAGATGCAGGATCCGGCCACCGGCATGATTTACGAGGACGTGGGCGGCGGGCGCGATACCAGGCGGCGCGAGGGGATGACGTGGTGGTATGAGAATCTTTCCGGCTGCTACGCCGATAATTTTGACAACCGGTTCACGGACAATATTCCCCGCAGCGGTGACGAGCGCCCGGTGCGCGAACAGTACAACCCGATGGTGCAATATGTGAACAGCGTGATTCTGCTGAAGTCGGCCGCCTGGCTGGATGAACCGCTGGCGGCGCGGGCGAGGGGAGCGGCCTGGGCTTGCTGGCAGTTCACCGAGCGCCAGCCGCCGGATGAACGCGCCGCAGTCCAGGCCTGGCGCTTGCTGGCCGCGCTGGCCATGCAACAAACCGCCGCGATGGAACACGCGCTGGATAAGCTCCTGGACTTATGGTCGCCGCAGACCGGATTTTGGTTCATGGACCGGGAAAAACAGGATTTTCACCGGGGCGTCTGGAACTCAGCCCAGCCGTTGCTGGCGCTGGCGGAGTGGGCGGATAAAATGCCGGGCCACCCGCGCCGTCAGCGGATTGAACAAGTCGTCAACCAATGCGTGCGCGACTACGTGCTGCCCATGTCCGCCACCAACGACTTCGGCCTCATGCCGTATGGCCGTTACTGCCGGCCCGCCACGGTCGGCGACCGTTACCGGGAATGGCCCGGCGGGGGTTGCTTCCGCTATTACATGCCGAATCACAGCGTCCAGCGGGTTAATCACGGCCTGGGCGGGCATTGGACTTCCTGGGCCTGGGCGCTGGCGCGTTGCGCGACGGTGTTTGATTTGCCGGCCTGCCGCCAGGTGGCGCTTGACCAGTTGTATTGGCTGCTAGGCAACAACCCCGCGCAAGCCTCGTTCGTCAGCGGCATCGGCTATAACAACCCGATGCCGCACAGCCGCGCGTACGGTTGCCTGCTCGGCGGCTTCATGGTCGGCCCGCGCGGCGACGCGGCCGATGAATTCCACGCGGACACCGCCGGTCACGCCGACTGGTCAACCTGCGAATACTGGAGCCTGGTGGGCGCGCAAACCGTGCTGGCCCTGTCCCACCTGCTACCGCGCGCAGTCCCCAACCAGCGCAAACTAGGCAGTACCGTGATTTGAAAGAGGTTAACGCAAAGGCGCAAAGGAACAAAGGCGCAAAGAATTTTTTACAGGGAGAACATGGAGTTCATGGAGATTATTTTTTTTAAAACCTCCATGATCTCCATGATCTCCCTGTAAAAAAAAATCCTTCGTGCCTTCGTGTCTTAGTGGTGAAAATAAAATCTGCTTGCCAAACCCGCCGCGATATTGTCTTTTATCTAATGGCTCCTACCTCCAATCCCCCCGCTGAATTCAACGAAAACAACTACTATCCCGGCGTGGAAGCGTTCTTCGCGCAACTGCCCGGCCAGGCCCTCACTTACGACGACGTTTCCCTGGCGACCAACTATTCGGCGATTTTGCCGCGCCAGACCAAGCTCGAGACCAGCCTCTCCGACTCGCTGCAACTACAATTGCCGATTATTTCCTCCGACATGGACACCGTCACCGAGGCGGAGATGGCCATCGGCATGGCGCTCAACGGCGGCCTCGGCCTCATCCACTACAACATGACCGAGAAACAGCAGGTCAAACAAGTCGCCCGCGTCAAAAACCACGTGCACGGCCTCATCCAGGAACCCATCACCGTCAGGCCGGACCAACGCATCGGCGACGTGCTGGCCCTCATCGCCGCGCGCGGCTACAAATTCAGCACCTTCCCCGTCAGCGCCGGGAACGGCACCCTGGCCGGGCTGCTGTCCGGCCACGTCGTCCGCGCGCGCTACGCCGCCAAACTGGTCAGCGAGGCCATGACGCCGCGCGCGGAAGTGTTCACCATCAGCGACACCGAACTGGGCGGCAACCCCATCGCCGCCGCGGATCAATTCTTCAACGACCACCTGGGCATCCACAAGCTGCTGGTGGTGGACCGCGACGACCAAATCCGCGGCCTCTTCACCCTCAGCGACATCGAGCGCATCACCGAGGAATCCGGTGCCCACCACCGCGCCGCGCGCGACAGCAAATTCCGCCTCGTCTGCGGCGCCGCCGTCAGCGTCCCCCGCGCCGCCGACGGTCAACTCGACCGCGACCGCCTCCTCGCGCACCTTGCCGCGCTGGTGAGGGAAGGCGTGGACGCCGTCGCCGTCTCCACCGCGCACGGCCACACCGCCGGCGTCGGCGAGGCCGTGCGCCTCGTCCGGCAACAATTCCCCGCGCTGACCCTCATCGCCGGCAACGTCACCAGCGCCGCGGGCCTCGCCTTCCTCGCCGAGGCCGGCGCCGACGCCGTCAAAGTCGGCCAAGGGCCGGGTTCCATCTGCACCACCCGCGTCGTCGCCGGCGTCGGCATCCCGCAACTCACCGCCCTCTACGTCGGCAGCCGCGCCGCCGGCCGGCGCCGCACCCGCGTCATCGCCGACGGCGGCATCACCAAATCCGGCGACATCGTCAAGGCGCTGACCCTCGCCGACGCCGTCATCTGCGGCGGCATGTTGGCCGGCTGCAAGGAAGCGCCCGGCAAAATCATCGAAATCAACGGCAAATGCTACAAACCGTACCGCGGCATGGGCAGCCTGGAAGCGATGAAAGCCGGCAGCGCCGCCCGTTACGGCCACGAGAGCCGGGACTTGAACCGCAAAGCCACCGCCGAGGGCGTCGAGGCGCTGAAGGAAGTCTCCGGCGGCCTCGACGAAGTACTCGCGCAACTCGCCGGCGGCATCCAAAGCGGCATGGGCTACCTCGGCGCCGCCACCCTGGGCGAACTCAAGCAAAAAGCCCGCTTCATCCGCGTCACCACCGCCGGCCAGCGCGAAGCCTCGCCGCACGACATCATCGAAATCAAGACCACCGACCGGTGAGGGTTGCTGAATGAGCTTCATTAACGCAAAGGAACAAAGGAGCAAAGGAGCAAAGAAATTTTTTTTTACAGGGAGAACATGGAGATTATTTTTTTAAAAACTCCGTGAACTCCATGTTCTCCCTGTAAAAAAAATTCTTCGCGCCTTTGTCCCTTTGCGCCTTTGCGTTAAGGTAGCCGAGGAAGATTTGGTTTATGGTTGACTGACAAAGGGTTACGTCGCGACGACGCGGCTTGCGGGAACGATGTCTGCAACTGCGGGAACGGTGTCTGCAATTGCGGGAACGATGTCTGCAATTGCGGGAACGATGTCTGCAACTGCGGGAACGATGTCTGCAACTGCGGGAACGGTGTCTGCAATTGCGGGAACGCTGTCTGCAATTGCGGAAACGCTGTCTGCAACTGCGGGAACGCCGCGCCACCATCTGCCGAGCGGGGCGAACCAGCGGATGTCAATTTGCAATTATCAATAATCAATAATAAATAATCAATCCCCCGCAGCGGCGCGGCGCTGCCACTCGGCGCTTTGGGCCAAGTCCTGTTCCGTGCCCGCGCCTTTGCGGTAGCTGTCGCTGATGATGCGTTGTGAGGGGACGTGGCCGAAGTTCGCGGCGAGCCAGTGCCAATAGAATGCCCGCGCGTAGTCTTGCTGTTGGTAATAGGCTTGCGCCCGGCGATACGCCGCCGTCACGCCGCCCGCGCCAAGGACGGCGTCGCGCCAGCGGGCGGCGGCGGGCGCGGCCACCGGCTGGAACGCTTGCCAGGCCGCGTCAGCGTCAGCGGCTTGTTGGTCGAATGGATTGACGCGGCTGATGGCGCCTTGCAGGGTTTCGCCCAGACGATTGACGATGAGCTGATGCAGGCCGGGTTGTTTCATTAATTTACTCAACTCCGCGCTCGTGAAGTCTCGCGTGGAGCGCCCGTCAACCGCCAGTATTAAGTCGCCTTCCCGCAGCCCGGCTTGCTCGGCGGGGCCGCCGGGGCGCAGGACGAAGATGACGGGCGTCTGGTAATCGGGACGTTTGTAGATGATGCCGGCGCCGTTGCTGAGATAATCGAAGGGCCGGTCAAAGCCGGCGTTCTGGCGCAGATAGACCGTGGACTTGGGATAGTCAATGGTTAGCGTGAAGCGGGACAGGATTTCGTAACCGACGGTGCCCGCCCAAACATTTTTAGCGCCCGCCCCTTGATTGGCAGCGACAAAATCAATCTCTGGATTTTCAATGACCCAATCCCTTATTGATAAGGTCTCGCAGATGCCTATCAAATTAGTTTGTCTGCCGCCGATACCGGAAGAATAACTGACCACTCCTTGCTTGGGGCGCGTGCCGGGATGCATTTGTTGGAAGGCCGCATTGCAACTCGCGCCACCAAGATTGCCGGTGTCAATCAGGAAGCGCGACTCGTCACTCTCGATGCCGTGGTTTTTTATTTTCACGGGCAGGGCGGGATACTGGAGCGTGGCAAACGGCTCTGGCATCGGCAGCGCGCGGTCGCCGGCAGCGGGCTGCCACGTTGCGGAATCGGCGAAGGTGACGGTTCGTTTTTCGTAATCGATGGTGACCGCGAAGTGGCGCAGGAAATTGTTGCCGAGGATGCCGTTGATCGGGCAACCGAGCAGCTCATCAAACGGGAACGGCAAGACCACGGCACGCAAGCCGCTGACCGTGAGGCCGGGCATGGTCACGGTCAGCGGACGGGTGAGGGCGGCCGCGTTAAGCTCCGCGCCGATGCCGTGGATGCTGACATACTCGTTGCTGGCAAAGGCGGCGTGCTCCGGCCGCAGGGCGCTGAGCACGGTGCCGCTCGCGCCGGTGTCCAGCAGGAACACACTTTCCGCGTGGTCCGCCAGTTTGAGTTTGACCAGGATGGCGCCGTTCACCAAGGCAAACGGCACGGTGACGCTGTGGCGGCGCGGGTCGGCGAAGGTCACCGTCAGCGGCTCCGCGCCGAACCCGTGCTGGATGATGTATTGCGCCTGTTGTTCCGCGCGCGCCAGTTGCGCCGGGGTTAATTTTTCCCGCAGGGACGCCATGAAGGTTTCGTTTTCCTCGCCGTTGAGTTTTGCCAGGAACACCCACCGCGCCGCCAGCGGCCAATCCTGTTTGACGTAGGTTCCCTCGGCGTACAATGCCGCCAGGTTGTTGCACGCGCGGGCGTTGCCGTCACACGCGGCGGCCAGGGTGAACGTGAAGCCTTGCGCCGCGTCTTTTTCCACGCCCTGGCCTTGCAGGTGGAGCACGCCCAGGTACATTTGCGCGTCGGTGTGCTGCTGCACGGCGGCTTTTTTCAACCAGCGGACGGCGGCCGCGGGGTCCTTGGCGAAACCGAAAGTCCCGGCCAGATAATATTTGCCGATGTCAAATTGCGCTGGCGCGTCGCCGTGTTCCGCCGCGCGGTGCAATAACTCGATGGCTTTCTTCTCGTCCTTTGGTATGGCGCGACCCTCGTGATAAAAAACCGCCAGATTGCGCTCCCCCAACGCGTTGTTTTGCGCCGCCGATTTTTCCGCCCACGCCAGCGCCTTGGGCCAATCCCGCGTCACGCCGTCACCGTGATAATAGCAAGCCGCCACGCTGGCCTGCGCCTCGGCGTCGCCGGCCTGGGCCTTGGACAGCAACGCCGCAAAGAATGATTCCGCGGGCGATTGCGCCGCCGCTGACGCTGCGAGGGTGAACAGGCAGCAGATGACTCCGGCCAGGCTGCGGACGACGGCATGTTTCATATGGTCATTTTAACACAGAAAATATCCGTTCCCAAAACTATCCGTGTCCATCCGTGTTCATCCGTGGTTAAAATATTCGCGTGACGGCGGAGAACAACAGGTTGCGCGAGTGGCTGGCGGCCAGCGGCGGGCGGGCGACGGTCGCGCAGTTCATGGCGGCGGCGTTGTATCATCCTGAGTTCGGTTATTACACGCGGCACATCCGCGCCGTCGGGCGGGCGGGGGATTTCTCAACGTCAGCGACGTTGCACCCGCTGCTGGCGCGGGCGGTGGCGCGGTGGTTGGTTGAGTACGGCGCGCTGACGCTGGGGCGCGGGGCGTGGGCGGTGATTGAAATCGGCGCGGGGACGGGGGAACTGGCGCTGACGGTGCGG
>JAISDC010000241.1 GCA_031265105.1 Verrucomicrobiales bacterium | reverse complement strand
GAGAGTGCGAGAGTGCGAGAGTGCGAGAGTGCGAGAGTGCGAGAGTGCGAGAGAACATACTCGCCCAGCCATCGCGTTGTCAAGCACGGAAATCATGGCGGGTAAAATAACGAGTTAACAAGGAGTGTCAAGGGACAAAATGATTTTTTTATCATGAGGTCATGGAGGAACTGGCGGCGGGCGCTTTGGCCGGGACAAACTTTCTCCAATAACCCCAGGTCCTCGTGGCAAGAAAGAACATTTTCACCGCCCGATTTCCTGATACACCGTCCCCCGTTGCGCCGGCTCGCGGCCGGCCGCGCGGATGGCTTGGGTCAGGCGCTCCACCGTCAGCGCCAGCGGCGTTTGCGCGCCGGCCATGTGGAAGACTTTTTCCTCCCGCACCGTGCCGTGCAGGTCGTCCACGCCGTAGTCGAGGCTCACCGTCGCCAGCGGCAGGCCCATGCTGACCCAGTACGCGGTGAGGTGGTCGAAGTTGTCGAGATACACGCGGCTCACCGCCAGCGTCCGCAATTCCTCCAGCGCGGTGATGCGCCGCAGGTGCGCGAGTTGATTGTTGGCGGGTTCAAACACGTACGGGATGAACGCCGTGAAGCCGCCGGTCTCGTCCTGCAACTCGCGCAGCCGCCGCAAGTGGTCGAGGCGGTGCGCGGGCGTCTCGACGTGGCCGTAGAGCATCGTGCACGTGCTGCGTTGCCCCAGGCGATGCCACGCGCGGTGTACCTCCAGCCATTCGTCGGCGCTGTCCTTCACCGCGCAAATTTGCGCGCGCACGGCGGGGTCGAAGATTTCCGCGCCGCCGCCGGTGAGCGCCGCCAGCCCCGCATCGCGCAACAGTTCCAACGTCGCGCGGATGGATTTTTTCGCCACGCGCCCGGCGAGATGCCGAATCTCGACCGCGCTGAACGCCTTGACTGTCAGCGCCGGCGCGGCTTGGCGCAACGCGCGCAGCAGGTCGGTGTAATACGCGAACGGCAGCGATGGGTGCAGGCCGCCGACGATATGCACCTCGGTGACACCGTCAGCGGCGGCTTGTTGCGCCAAGTCCACTATCTCGCTGACGGTCAGTTCAAAGGCGTCCGCGTCCCGCTTGCGCCGCGCGAAGGAGCAGAATTTGCAGTCGAGGATGCAGATGTTCGAGTAATTGATGAAGCGGTTGACGACATAAGTTGCGCGGTTGCCGTTCTTGCGTTCGCGGACGCGGTTGGCCAGCCGGCCCAGGTCGTGCAAATCGGCGTGCTCGTACAACCACAACGCCTCGCCGTCGGTGACGCGCCCGCCGCCGTTCACTTTTTCTTCAATCGCCGCTAATTGTGTCATAACCAAGTATCCAGCACCACGCCCGCCAATAATATCACACTGACGGCGGCGTTGAGGTTAAAAAACGCCCGGTTGATGGCGGCGCTGTCGGTGACATCGGCGACGCGATGCTCCCACACCAGCGCCGCCGCCGCCAGTGACCACGCCGCGAAGTAGGGCCACGAGAAATGCGCCAGCCAGCCGAACGCGAAAAATCCGGCGACGGCGAGGACGTGCAGCGCGCGCGCCAGCCGCAGCGTCCGCGGCACGCCGAACCGCGCGGGGAAACTGTGCAGCCCCCGCCGGCGGTCGAACTCCGCGTCCAGCGTCGCGTAAATCAAATCGAAGCCGAACACCCAGCACCACACCGCCGCGCCCAGCGTCAGCGGCACCGCGTCGCACACTTCCCCGCGCACCGCGCCCCACGCGCCGACCGGCGCGAGGCCCAGCGCCAACCCGAGGAAGCCATGCGAGAATGACGTGAAGCGTTTGGTCAGGGAATAAAACAGGATGATGAACAGCGCCAGCGGGCTGAGCAGCAAACACAGCCGGTTGAGCTGCGCCGCGCTGACGATGAACAACCCCGCCGCCACCGCCAGCAACAGCGCGCCGCCCGACTTGGAAACGAGCCGGTGCCGCCCCGCCGTGCGCGGGTTGAGCCGGTCCGACTCCCAATCCGCGAGCCGGTTAAACGCCATCGCCGCCGTCCGCGCCGTGACCATGCACGCCAAAATCCACCCCGCCACCGGCAGCGCCACCCGTCCGCTGCCCGCCGTCCACATCGCCATCAACGCGAACGGCAGCGCGAACACGGTATGGGAGAATTTGACAAACTCCAGCGCGTTGACGAAGCGGTTAACCATGAGAAAGTTCTAGCGCGGAACCGCCGTCGCGCAACCGCAACCGGCGGGGATTTTTCCCCGGCAGTCCCGATTCCGACTAAACCATGAACTCCCGGTAAAAAATAAAAAAAGTTCATTTTCCCTGTTGACATCTCCCGTCAACCCGTTACCTTTCCCGCCATGATTTCCGAGCTTGACAACGTGGAGGCCGGGCGAGTAAACTATCCTCGCTCTCTCGCTCTCTCGCTCTCTCGCTCTCTCGCTCTCTCGCTCTCTCGCTCTCTCGCTCTGAGGCCCTGATTCTCAGGAGTAATTTTACCCGTTTCATTCCTCATCTGACATATACCACGGGCCGCGCATCCGCCGGCATTGACAGCGCCTTTGCTACCGCCAGTCGAAACGTTGCGACCGTAAGTCTAATGGCCGCTACCGCAGGTCTAACCGTTTATACCTCAAGTCGAAACGGTTCTACCACAGGTCTAACCGCTTATACCGCGGGTCTAATTGCTGCTACCTCAAGTCGAAACGGTTCTACCGCAAGTCTAACCGTTTATACCGTAAGTCTAA
>JAISDC010000236.1 GCA_031265105.1 Verrucomicrobiales bacterium | reverse complement strand
GGCCGCCACCGCTCGTTCCCGTAAATCTTGCGATAATGGTTTCATCCCCAAGTTTATCGCCCCGGATGTCGGTATTGTACAGTACTTCTTGAATTCATCTAGTTTTGATGTGCTCTAAGGGCGCTTAAAATGGTTTTAAGGGGGCTTACAACGGTTTTAAGGGCGCTTACAATGATTTCAAGGGTGCTTACAATGACTTTAAGAGTGCTTACAACGGTTTTAAGGATGCTTAAAATAGTTTTAAGGATGCTTACAACGACTTTAAGGAGGCCGGTAACGATGTTAAGCGGGCTGATTTTCAAAAGAAGAGCCGCATTAACGCAAAGGGACAAAGGAGCAAAGAATTTTTTTTACAGGGAGATCATGGAGTTCATGGAGATTAAAAATAACAACAACCTCAATGTTCTCCATGATCTCCCTGTAAAAAATTCTTTGTCCCTTTGCGCCTTTGCGTTAATGAAGCTAACTAAAAAAACTCCGCGTCCCGGCGGTTAGCGTTCCCAATCATCCGTGCGGAAGGGGCTGGCGGGGAGGCCGTCGGCGTTGTACAAGTCCGCCGCGGGGTTGTCCGCCCAGGCGTAGCGCGCCGCGACGGGGGACGCCACGCCGTCGGCGCTGAGGATGACGGTGTCGCCGCTGATGGTCGCGGTCGCCCAGACGAATTTTCTATCCGCGCCGGCGATGGCGAAGCCGCGCAGGGCGCCGTCGGGGTTATGGTTGACTAATCCTTGGCCGAGGTGGTCGAAGCGCAGCACGATTTTATTGCCGTCAATCTTCAAGTCGCGGTACGACGGGCCGCGGTATTCGACGGGGCGCCCGTAGTCTTTCGCCAGCGCGTTCAGCGCCAGCCGCCGGCCCACGTCCTGCTTGTTGCGCGGGTGGATGTCCCCGGCGTCGCCGATGTCGATGGTCACGGCCAGCCCGGTGTGCGGCACGGTCAGCGCGGTGCGCAGTTGCGCCTCGCGCAGGCGCGCCCAGTTGGTGTCGGTCGGCTGCTCGGCGCGGGCCATGAAGTTCGCCAGTTGCACGATATAGAATGACAGCGCCGGCTGGTGCCAGTCCTGCCGCCAGTTGTCAATCAGCAGCGGCAGCAGCACGCCGTATTCTTCCGGCCGGCCGGCGTTGCTCTCGCCCTGGTACCAAATCGCGCCGCGCAAGGCGAACGGCACCAGCGGCGCGATCATGTTGTCGTACAGCACGCCGACGTTGGACTGCCGGTTCTCGCCGTGGTCGGGCGGGCACAAGCCGTCGAGCGGCTCTTCCAGCCGGAGCTGCCAGTCGCCGCCGTTGAGCAGCACCGGGGCGCCGCCGGTGAGGGTGATGCCGAAGCTCGGCGCGCCGTGGCCGATGTGTACGTCGCCGCGGCGGTTGAAGACGCGGATGAGCAATTCGTTGTCGCCCGGTCGCAGCACGCCGGCGGGCACGGCGTATTGGCGCCGCTGGTTGCGCGCGTCGCGGTTGGCCGGGTCCAGGGTCGCGCCGACGCGGGTGCCGTTGAGCCACGCGATGTCGTAGTCCCAGATTTGCCCCAGTTGCAACGTGCCGGCGCCGATCAGGTCGGGGTCGAGGTGAAAGGTTTTGCGCAGCAACCACACGCCGTCGGCGCGCCGCGGGGCGGCGGCCTCGAGGTTGCCGGGCGCGGTGACTTTCGTCCAGCCGTCGGCGGGCAGCGTCGGCGGGTAGTCGCCGTGCTTGGCGATGAGGGCGGCGATTTTTGCCTGCCAGGCGTCGAGCTTCGCCGCAACGTCAGCGAGCAGCGCGTTGTCCTCGGCGACGGTGTCCTTGATGCGGTCGGCGCGCCAGCGGTAGTAGCGCTTGAAGTCCTCGTTGTCACTGTCGCGGAATAGCGCGGCGCGAATCCACGGCTGGATGGCGGTGCCGCCCCAGGAGGAGTTGATGACGCCGAGCGGCACGCCGAGGGCCTGTTGCAACTCGCGCGCGAAGAAGTAGCCGACGGCGGAGAAATCCGCCACCGTCGCCGGCGTACAAACCTGCCACACCGCGCCGGGGTCGGTCAGCGGCACCGGGCCGGTGTTTTTCTTCACCTGCAACAGGCGGATGAGCGGGCGGTCGGCGGCGGCGATTTCGTCCTTCGTGTTGGTGACGCCGCGCATGGGGAAGTCCATGTTCGACTGGCCGGAGCACAGCCACACCTCGCCGACCAGCACGTCGCTGACCGTGCGCGTCTGCTTGCCGTCGCTGACGGTGAGCTGTTGGCCGGCACTGTCAGCGGCCAGCGCGGGCAGCTTGACCGACCATTGGCCGGCGTCGTCCGCCGTGCCGCTGACCGTGTGCCCGGCGAAGCTGACGCTGACCGTGGCGCCGGCGTCCGCCGTGCCCCAGACCGGCGCCGGCATTTCGCGCTGCAACACCAGGTGATCAGAAAACACCGGCGCGAGTTTCAATTCCGCCCGCCCGCTGACGGTGACAGCCAGCGCGCCCAACAATAGCAGGAGCTTTTTAGTCATAAGGAGGCAGTTTAAACCGGTTGGCCACGGAGCGCCACAGAGAAGACACGGAGCAGGCACAGAGAGCCACGGAGTTTTTTTTTAACAATTAAATTAACTCAGTGTTCCTCTGTGCCTGCTCCGTGTCGCTCCGTGTCGCTCCGTGACCGTATCAGCGCCGACGGCGGAGGATGGCGAGCAGCGCGGCGCCGGTCACCAGCAGCGCCCAAGTCGAGGGTTCGGGGATGGCCGCGAGGTTCAGGTTCAGCAGCAGGTCGTTGCCGTCGAGCAGCAAGCTGTAGCCGTAGCCGTCATCATTGATTAACCATTCGGGATGCAGCGCGTCGCTGATGACGAGGTTGCTCACGCTGCCGCTGACCGAGTCGAAGCCCTTGGCCAGCGTCCAACTGAAGAGCGTGTCGGTCTCGCCGGCGGCGGGGGTGTAGTCGTCCAGGTAATTCAGTTTGATGGTGCCGCCTTCCAGGTTCAGCGTGGAGGGCAGCGAGTAGTTGGCGCTTTCCACCATGTCGTTGGCGGTGGCGGAGATGTCCACTTCGAACAACGCGCCGACGCCCAGCGTCAGCATGGCCACCTCATAGGTATAGGGCGCGTAATGCCAGGCGCCCAGCAACAGCGTGCCGGCGCGGTAGTCGCCGGTGAGATTGCCGGGCGCGAGGATGCCGCCGTCATTAATCCGCACCTCGCGATCGCCGGACGCGCCGATCAAGGCGTCGTTGCCAGTGACCCGCAGGACGACATTATTGTTGCCTATGGTCAGCCAGCCGACGCCGCTGAGTTTGCGGACGACGTTGTTGGCGCTGATGCGCGCGTCACCGTCCTGCTCGACGCGCAACTCCGTGTCGGCCGGCAGCACGTAAGCGGTGGCGGCGTTCAGGCCGGTCTGCACGACGGTCATGCCGCCGTAGCTCTTTTGGGCACCGTACAAATTGACAAAGCCGTCGATGTTGGCGGCGATGAGGCCGGCCTGGTTCGGGTCGGTGATGCTGTTGGTGAGGTCGGCGTAGAGATTAAAGGAGGTGCGGCGCATGGTGAAAATCGCCGCGTTGCTGCCGGTGTCAATGGTGCCGCCGGGGTTTTGTTGGTTGCCGAAGTTGGTGGCGCCGATGAGACCGGAGGTGACGGTCAGCGTCACCCCGCTGTTGATGATGACTTCGCCGCCGGTGACGCGCAGGGCGTTGATGGTCTTGTCGCCGGTGATGGTGGTGTTGCCGCTGATGGTGACGTTGTCGGTGGCGCCGGCGTTCATGAAAGCGGCGCCGGTGCCGTCGAAATACTCGCTCGCCGTCAGCGCGCGGAAGCCGCCCGCCGTGGTGTACGTCACCAGGTCGCTGCCGGCCCACGAGCCACTGTCAGCGTTGCCCATGCCGTTGTTGAGACCCTGTGCGGTGGCCCAGGGAATGATGCTGATGTTTTTGCTACCGTCCGCGCCGCCGCCGCCGACCAGGCTGTCCCGGATGTTTTTGTCGTTGCCGGAGATTTTGATCAGTGTTTGATTGCCAAGATAACGACCGTCCTGGTTGTTGCCGATGAGGTTGACCGTGCCGAAGTCGCCGCGCGTGAGCGAGGTCAACGTCAGCGTCAAGTTATCCCTTCGGACCGAGTTGGCAATGCCGGCGCGACCGTAAACGGTCACCGGCCCGACGGTCTGCTCGGTGGCGTCCTCTTGCGGAAAAAAATCCAACCCGCCGGCGTAAATGTTGACCGGCATGTCATCGGCGAGCAGGTTCGTGCCGCTGAGGATATTGCGCGGTTGCAACCTGAGCAGATGGCGGTTGCCGACGATGTTCACATGGTCAGCGTCGATAATGGCGGTTTGATCCAAAGCCGTCGTGCTTTTGTATCTGTTTTGTTCAATACCACCGATGGTAACGACACCGTCCACCTTGATCGGACGATAGAAATTCATTACGCCGCTGCCGGCCCTGGTCAGCGAGGCGGCGTTGGTGATCTCGGCGTACAGGTTGAAAGTATCCACGCCGTCACCGTCAGCCTTGGGATTGATGTCAAACACCGGGTTGCCGCCGGAGAAGTCCATGATCACCCCGCTGCGGCTGGCGGAACCGAAATTTAGGTAACGCGTGACGTTGGTTTTTCCGTCACCCATGCTGACGGTGATGCGCGGGTTCGGCGCGGTGAAAGTCCAGACCGTGTTGTTGTTAGGAGTTAAATTGACGTTGGCAACATCGGGGCTGATGTAGGTGAAATTATTGGTGAAGGTGTGGACGTTGAGGTTGATGTTCCAGGCATTGTTCGTCTGCGACAGTATCAGGCTGTCGCTGGTGGTGGTCGCTTTGTTGAGAGTCAGGGTATTGCCGTTAACGGCGGTGATTTCGGAACCGTCAGCGATGCCGACATAGCCGTTGAGTATCTGGCCGACGGTGAACAGGCCCTTCCCGGAGCTGTTGAGGGCGTTAACCGTGGTGGAATTGGCGTTGAAGGAAAGATAGACATCGTTGGTAGTGGTGCCGGTGATGTATGACGTGCGCGTGGCGGCGTTGCTGATGGTGAACGAGCCATTGTCGAGGATTTCCTTGACGACTGTGCCGACGGGAATGCCGTCGCCGCTGATGCTCTGTCCCACCAACACCTGAACCGCGTAGGCGTTGGGCACGGTATAGACAATGTCACTGCCAGCGGTGAGGAGGTACTTGTTGAACTGGTTGGTGGTGAGTTGCTGATTACTGA
>JAISDC010000219.1 GCA_031265105.1 Verrucomicrobiales bacterium | reverse complement strand
CTTGGCGACCACCCACGGTTTTCCGCTGACAATCCAATGGTTGAACGCGCGGTTCAACGCCGCGCAGTCATCGGCCAGCACGCCGTGCGTCACCTTGATGCCGGCCCGCCGCAAAATCTTAAACGCCCGCCCCGCGTGCGCCGGGTTCGGGTCGGTCGCGCCGATTACCACCCGCCGGAAGCCGCCGCTGACGATGGCGTCCGTGCACGGCGGCGTCTGTCCGTGGGTGCAGCAGGGTTCCAGGGTCACGTATAGCGTCGCCGATTTGAAATTTGCGCCGCCGCGCCGCCGTGCGTCACGGATGGCGGCGATTTCCGCGTGCGGCCCGCCCGCCCGCCGGTGCCAGCCTTGCCCCAGCAATTGGCCGGCGCTGACGATGACCGCGCCGACACAGGGATTCGGGCTGGTCCGGCCCAGCCCTTTCCGCGCCAGCGTCAGCGCCAGCGCCAACCATTTTTCATCGGTGGTCATGCGGTTATTTAACCACGGATGAACGCGAATGCACACGGATAAAAGTTGACCGTCGGGAACCTTGCGTGGAGTAGAACCTGATTTGCAATATTTTTTATTTTGCTTTAGCATCAGGCGCATGTTCAGCGGCATTGTGGAAACAACGGGAATCCTGCAAGACATCCGGCGCGGGGCAGGGGAGGTGACGCGCTTCATCGTCAGCGCCGGCGCGGTGGTTGACGGCACGCGGGTCGGCGACAGCGTGGCCAACAACGGCGTGTGCCTCACCGTCACCAGCGTCAGCGGCGGCGCGCTGACTTTCGACTTGCTGGAGGAAACACTGCGCGCCACCAATCTCGGCAGCCTGCGCGTCGGCGCGCTCATCAACCTGGAACGCTCGTTGCGGGTGGGCGACCGCGTCGGCGGACATTTCGTCACCGGCCACGTGGACGGCACGGTGCTGATTACCAAATGGGAGCGGGTCGGCGCTGATTATGAGTTGGAAGTCGAGTTGTCCGGCGGCCAGGAAAAATACCTTGTGCCGAAGGGCTGCGTCGCCATCGACGGCATCAGCCTCACCGTCGGCGCGGTGCGCGGCAACCGCTGCAACGTCTGGATTATCCCGCACACGCTGACCGTGACCGCGCTGCGCGACCGCCGGGTCGGCGACCGGCTGAACATCGAGTTCGACATGCTGGCCAAATACACCGAAAAACTGTTGCTGGCAAAAATCGCGACATGAATTGGAAAAATTCCGCTTTCAGATTTCCGCGTTCTACTTTAGCCTGAGTGTATGTTGGCGACTTTGGAGCAATTGCTCATCCTACAGGAGCGCGACGTCAAGTTGCAGCGCGCGCAAACGGCCCTCCATCTCCTCCCCGTCGAGGAACAGCAAATCGCCGCGCGGCTGGCGACGCAAAGCGCGCGGTTCGAGCAACTGAAGCAGGACGCGCGCCACATCGAGAGCGAGCGCAAGCAGCTTGAATTGCAGGTTGCTGACAAGGAAACGGCCATCCGCAAGTTCCAGACTCATCAGGCGCAGACCAAGAAAAACGACGAATATCAGGCGATGAGCCACGAGATTGACCGCGCTCGCCGGGACATTGACGCGCTGGAGGAGCGCGAATTGGCGCTGATGGACCAGTATGACGCCGCGCAAAAGGCCGTGCAAGCCGAGGCGCTGACCGTGAAGGAGCACGAGCGCGTCGCCGCCGGCCAGCGCGCCGAGTGGCAACGGAAACAGGCCGTGCTCCAGGAACAGGCCGCGACGCTGACGGCGGCGGTCACGGAATTGCAGCGACAAATCCCGCCGGTGGAACTGACCGCGTATCGCCGCATTTTGCAAAGCAAAGGTGATGTCGCCATCGTCCCCGTCGTCAACGGCAACACCTGCAACGGCTGCCACATGAAAATCACGCAAGCCACCGTCAGCGCCGTCAAGGCCGGCGGCAAAATCGTCCACTGCGACAACTGCGGGCGCATCGTTTATTGGCCGCAGTCCTGACTAATCCATTTTTACAAAGAGAACACGGAGGAATTGGAGGAAGAACTTTGATTGAATCAAACCTTACTCCAATTCCTCCATGTTCTCTTTGTAAAAAAATATTATAATATTCACCGTCAGCGGGCGCTTGCCATGCCGGGCGGTTTTCGGCTACAGTGTCCTTCCTGTTTTTATGCCAGTCATTTACCAGACCACCGTCGAACGCGCCGCCTCGCTGATGGGCACTTCCCTGCACACGGGCCACAAAGTCAACCTGACCGTCAAGCCCGCTGAGGCTGACACCGGTTACGTCTTCAAGCGCATTGATTTGCCTGACGCCCCCACCATCAGCGCCGGGGTGGAACTGGTCCGCCAAGTCGAGCGCGCCACCACCATCAGCGAGGGCGCGGTCAAGATTCACACCATCGAGCACCTGCTCTCCGCCCTGCGCGGCCTCGACATTGACAACGCGTTGATCGAGATGGACGCCAACGAGCCGCCCATCGGCGACGGCAGTTCCGACCTGTTCGCGCAACTCATCGCCCAGGCCGGCAAACAGGACCTTGCCGTGCCGCGCGTTTACTTCGAGCTGCGCGAGCCGGTTTACGTGTACGGCAAGGACAACTCCTACATGATCGCGCTGCCGCACGACAGCTTCAAGATCACCTGCACCAACGCCAACCACACCGGCTTCCACACCCAGTATTTCAGTTACGAGTTGCGTCCCGAAACCTACGCCGCGGAAATTTCCAAGGCCCGCACCTTTGTGTTCTACGAGGAAGTGCAGCCGCTGCTGGAGAAGGGCCTCATCAAGGGCGGCAGCCTCGAAAACGCCGTGGTCATCAAGGGCGAAAGCCTGCTCAGCAAGGACCCGATGCGCTACCCCGACGAATTCGCGCGCCACAAAATCCTCGATGTCATCGGCGACCTCGCCTTGTTCCCCGTGCGCCTCAAAGCGCACATTATCTGCGCCAAACCCAGCCACGCGCTGAACGTGGAAATGGCCCGCGCCATCGCCAGGGAATACAAGCGCTACCTCAGCCAGTTGATGCCGATTGAAAACATCCCGGTCGGCGAGGGCGCGCTGGACATCCAGGAAGTCATGCGCATCCTGCCGCACCGCTACCCGTTCCTGATGGTGGACCGCATCCTGAAATTCGAGGGCGAGACCCGCGCCACCGGCTGCAAGAACATCACCATCAACGAGCCTTATTTCCAGGGCCACTTCCCCAACCACCCGGTGATGCCCGGCGTGCTGCAAATCGAGGCGATGGCGCAGGTGGCCAGCATCCTGATGCTGCGCCGCGCGGAAAACGTGGGCCGCATCGGCTTCTTCATGAGCGCCGACAAGGTGAAATTCCGCAAGCCGGTGATGCCCGGCGACACGCTGATCATCCAGGCCGAGCTGACCAAATCGCGCGGCAAAATCGGCAAGGCCGTCGGCCAGTGCACGGTCAACGGCGAGGTGGTTTCGGAATGCGAACTGAGCTTCGTGGTACAATGAAAAACAACTCAAAATGCAAAACGCATAGCTCAAAACCACAACTGATTAATTGCAAAACGATGCCTTGCCGAACCAGTTTTAAGTTTTCCAGCTATGGTTTTGAGTTATGAGATTTGAAATTTGAGATATCCTATGATTCACCCTACCGCGATAATTTCTCCCAAGGCCGAGCTAGGCGCTGACGTTGAAATCGGCCCGTACTGCGTCATCGGCGACCATGTGCGGCTCGGCGACCGCTGCCGCCTGCTGCACCACGTCAACCTCGATGGCCACAGCGTCATCGGCAGCGGCAACCTGTTCCATCCGTTCTGCGCCATCGGCACCAAGACCCAGGATTTGAAATACCAGGGCGAGCCAACCTGGCTGGAACTGGGCGCTGACAATGAGTTCCGCGAATTCACCAGCGTCAACCGCGGCACCGGCCCCGGCGAGAAAACCGTCATCGGCAGCGGCAACCTGTTCCTCACCTACAGCCACGTCGCGCACAACTGCGTGGTCGGCAACCACTGCATCTTTTCCAACAATGGCACGCTGGCCGGCCACGTCATCGTCGAGGACTACGTCATCATCAGCGGCCTCTCCGCTGTGCACCAATTCTGCCGCCTCGGCCAGCACTGCATGGTGGGCGGCTGCACCAAGATTGTGCAGGACGTGCCGCCGTATTTCATCGCCGACGGCAATCCCGCCAGCGTGCGCGCCGTCAACACCGTCGGCCTGCAGCGCCGCGGCTTCACCGAGGGGCAAATCGCCGTCATCCGCCGCGCGCGGCGCTCGCTGTACGACGAAAACTTGAACACCTCGCAAGCCCTCGCCCTGCTGGAAGAAGAACTGGGTGACAAACCCGAGGCGCAAATCATCATCAACTTCGCCCGCAACAGCCAGCGCGGCATCATTCGCTGAAGCGCATGGTGTCATTGAAGATTCTCATTCTCGCGCCGCCGGCGTTGTGATCCATAAAATCTGCACCACAAAGACACCAAGGCACGAAGAATGCATGTGCCTAAGCGCCAAATTCATCCTCCCATCATCCTGAGCGCAGCCTTTGCCCGGGATGACGGGGGAAAGGAAACTGGATGCTGATCATGCCTGCCACCGCTGACCCACTGGGAGCGCCGGCTTCCAGCCGGCAGATGGCTTTCAACCCAGCCGGCAAGATGCCGGCGCTCCCAGTGCTGGCAGGGTGTTGCGAACTGGGCGAGTTTTGCCTTGACCAGTTATGGTTTTGAGATTTGAACTATGAGTTTTGCGTTAAATAATAATTATTAAAATTATCGCTTGACGAGTCATATGAGATATTTATTTTTACACCCAATGAACGCTTCCATTGGAAAACCAGCAAAGACGAACGCTTCTAGCGTTCGGCGTTCGGCGTTCGGCGTTCGGCGTTCGGCGTTCGGCGTTCGGCGTTCGGCGTTCGGCGTTCGGCGTTCTTAACGCTTGCTGATTTTGGCGTAAGCGGAATCGCAAGTAATTTTTTTCCACTTTTTCTTGTTAGTGTTGCCGGCGGCTGCCGCCCGGCTGCGCTTGATGTTGCCGTCGTGTCTGTCAGCGGCGGTCGGTCTGTTTTAACCCCAATGAAGGAAATATTATGAAGCACACCATCCACAAATCAGTCGGCAAGTTAATCATGGGAGCGACGCTGATGCTGGCCATCGGCGGGTCATTCGCCAACGCGGAGACCATTTTTTTGAATTTCGCCACTGAAGATAATCCGATAATTAACGCTGCCGGTTGGCAGACGATATGGTACGAGCAAGATCCCGGAAACTATGGTGTTTTTAACCAAGGAAATTTGGTGCAGACTATTACCACTGAGATTGGTGAGCAAACTTTCACTTTGGAGGAAGGCATTAATGCTGGCACCTACATAGCAAATAATTGGCATACCGTAACAGGAGAAGGTTTTTACTTTAACATGGATGCTTCCCGGTCCTTTAACCTCTCCGGTTTTACCGAGGGCGACCAAATTTCGGTTTACGCGATTTCAGCATGGAAGGGCAATGTCAATGCCGGCATGGTTACCATTGGCAGCGAGACTACCCAGGCGTTGGCGTTAGATTTCGCCTCCAACAACAGTGGCATACCCACGATTGACAATTTCACCTTAATTAACTCCACGCCGTTCACAGTTGGCGCTGATGGTTTGTTAACGGGTTCCTTCAATTGGAACACCGTTTCCGGTATTGAAGGCGATATTGGCGGCTTGATTCTCGTAGTCACGTCCGTCCCGGAACCCTCGACGTGGCTGTTGCTGGCGGGCGGCGTGTCACTGTTAGCGGTGTTACGCCGCCGGCGCCGCTGAGCGTGTGCCTATGGAGCGCGGGCGTCTCGCCCGCATTCTAAAATCCGCCACACGGACACCAAGACGCGAGGCGCTCATTCGCCTATTCTCCGGAGTGGCTGCCCCACGCCAATCTAATTGCAAATAATGACAATTTATGCCATTGACAGCGTCGTCTCAGCTCACTACCATTTGCTTCGAAGCAAAAATATCAACTACCTCATCCTATGAAAAAACATTCGTTCCACCCTGTCGCCGGATTATGCGGCTTGTTGCTGACGCTGGCTTTCACTGTCAGCGCCAGCGCGCAGATGCGCTCCGGTAATTTAATGAAAGATTACGACACCGTCTTCGGCGTCAATTCCAAACAGCGCAATACCGCCTACGAGGTTACGCTGTTCGACAGTATGCCGCTGGGCAATGTGCTCTTCCCCGGCGAGCAGCCGTCGTTCTCCTTCCTCGTCCGCAATCTCACCGACCAGCCGCTGACGGTGGACGCCAATGTCAGCGTCCTCGCCTACGGCACGCGCGGCATCCCCGGCGACATTTGGTTGCCGGAAATGTACAAAATCGCCGACCTGTCCGCCATTCCAGTCAACATCAACATCGAGGCGAAAAAATCCCAAGTCGTCACCGTCAGCCCCGCGCTGCCGGAGACCTTCGGCGGTTACGCGCTGATTTTCGACCTCGGCCAGCACGGGCGCGTCTTCGGCACCACCTGCGTCCGCACCTTCGCCGCGACCACCGAGCGCTTGCAGTATCCGAAGTTCTCGCTCGACGATGTGGTCGGCGTCCCGGTGCTGAACCGCCTCGGCGTGCAGGCGATTCGCCGCGAGACCGGCTTCCACCGCAAGTCCGACCCTGATTATGAGAAACAAATGGCGAAGTTGGAGGAAGAGTTGAACGAGTACGCCAAAAACAACATCACCGTCCTGCTGACGCTGGAGGCCGGGCGCAACGACATCATGCCGCTGGGCCGCGGCCGCCCGCACTTGAACGCTGACGGGGTGATGTTGAACACCAAACAGGATTTGGCTTGGCTGCCGCAATATGACGCCGAGTACCGCCAATACGTCGCCGATTTGTGCCGCAAGTTCGGCTGGCCGAAAGGCCCCGTCACCGCCGTCCAACTGTGGAACGAGCCGTGGGAAGGCATCAGCATCAGCGGCTGGGGCGCGGACATGCTGCGCTACCGCGAGATTTACACGGCGATGGCGCAGGGCGTCGAGGACGCGCGCAAGGACGGCGCCGACGTGCTCATCACCGGTTGTGACTCGTCCACCAACTCTAACGACAAACTGTTTGGCGACGGCACGGATGATTTCCTGAAGTGGTACGACGCCTGCACCATTCACTATCAGGGCCTCACTTCGCCCGTGTTGTTCAGGAAATGGCATGACCGCCAGGGGCCGAACGGGCGCGTGAAAGTTTGGGACACCGAAAGCTGGGTCGCCAACACCGACGACCGCGTCGCCTCCATCGTCGCCTCCAATCGCGCCGCCGGCTACGACCGCTCGATGGGCATTTTCCACGGCAACATCTCCACCCGCGTCCGCGCGCGCGTCACGCTGCCCGACGGCACGCAAAAGCAAACGCAGACCATTCACGCGTGGTCAACGGCAGCGGCCATCGGCGCGACGCAGCACTTTATCGGCGAGCGTAATTTCCGCGAGCTGTTGTTCAAGAACGGTCTGCCGTGGGTGATGGTTTTCGACGGTGACAAGGGCGCCGCTGACGATGGCACCGTGGTCATCGTCGGCGACCTCAAGGAAGCCTACGACACCCACACCACGCTGTTTCGCGGCGTGCGCGGCCTGGCGGAAATCAAGCACAAGGAGGCGCTCGCCGCCCAGCTCGCGGCACTGTCAGCGGACGCCCCGGAGCGCGCGGCCTTGTTGAAACAACTCGCCGTCATCGAGGTTTTGCGCGACGCCACGCTGACGCTGAACAACCCTGACAAGGAATTTATTGCCTTCGATTATTACGGCAACCCGCTGCCCGTGGGCGACACCATCACCGTCCCGCTCAACAGCACCGGCAATTTTCTCCGCACCAACGGCGCGCCCGGCTCCTTCGAGCGCCTCGTCAAGGCCATCGCCGCCGCCGCCGTCAGCGGCATCGAGCCGCTGAACGTCGCCGCGCACGACCTCACCGCGCCCGTTGGCAGCAAGCCCGCGCTGCGGCTGACGCTGACCAACATCCTCAACCGCCCCGTCGCCGGCGCGCTGACGGTCAGCCTCGGCCAGCTCGCGTTGGACGTGCCCGCCACGCTCGACTTCAAGGCCGGCGAGACCAAGCACGTGCTCATCCCCGTCACCGGTGGCGCGGCCGCGGCCGACAACACTTACCCGTTGACGTTCAAGTTCGACGCCGGCGCCGACGGTTACACGACGCATCAGGAAAACCTGCACGTCAACCACATCGCCAAGCGCACCGTCAGCGTGGACGGCAACCTTGACGACTGGAAAGACATCCTGCCGCTCCCCGTCATCGCCAGCGGCGACCAAGGGCCGAGCCTGATGGAAGCCGCGTGGCTCCCGATGGTCAAATTCGACGTCACGCAAAAGCCCGGCTTCGCCATCGGCCACCTCGCTTACGACGACCAGTACCTCTACTTCGCCGCGAAAATCGCCGACAACTCCCCCGACCCCGGCACCCTGCGCTTCGCGACCGCCAACGCCGACGACAACTTCTATCCCGCCGTCGCGCGCGAATACGACCCTGACCAAACCATCCTCCAACAGGAGGAAAACTGGGCGTACTGGAAAGATGTCCGCGAGCACAGCGCGCTGTTCCTGCCCGGCTCCAAGACCGAGCGCAGCTTCATCGCGTGGGTGCCATCCGCGAAACAAATCGGCGTTGACCTCGAACTGCCCGCCGACACCACCAAGCTCGTCTCCCTCTACTTCGTGGACTGGGACGCTTACCAGCAAGGCCGCCGCAACAACAAAATCGAAGTGCGCGACCTCGCCACTGACGACGTGCTGGTCACCACCAACATCAAGGAATACGGCCAGGGCGCCTATCTCACCTTCCGCGTCTCCGGCAAAATCCGCATCGTCGTCAAACCTAATAATTGGACGAGCACCTCCCTCAGCGGCGTGTTTCTCGACCCCGACCCCGCCGCCAAAAAAACCGACGGCACCAGCGCCGAGCTGGTCGGCGAGGATTGGGAAACCGGCGCGAACTGGTCGGCCAAGTACGGCAAAGACGGCTACCGTATCGCCGGCTCCGAATACAAAGCCCCCGCCTACGGCAGCGTCGTGCCGACCGAGGTGGTGGTCAAGAAAGACTACACCTGGCCCGACGGCGTCCGCCGTTACTCCTACCGTCAGCGGCCCGTCCTGCCCTTCGGCAGCGCGCCCAAATTCGACAACGTGCAACTGGCCTTCAACGTCATCCCGTCCGACCAAAAGCCCGACATGTACCCGTTCCCGCCCGGCACGATGGACAACTTCATCCCGCGCGCCGACACGGACTACGAATACGCCTTGAACAAAGTCGCTGACGCTCACGGTGGCGGCACGGAAATCTGGCGCAGCTTCGCCCCGGGAATGCCGCGCAAACACTTCTATCCGCGCCAACCCGCCAGCCCGCAAGACGGCGCGGTGAAAGACGGCCAACTCGCCATCAACTACGACGGCAACACCCGCATCGTCGAGGCCGCCATCCCGTGGACCGAAATCCCCTTGGTGAAAAAAGCCGTTGACGAGGGCCAGACCGTCAAATTCAGCTTCCGCGTCAACGACAACCAAGGCCCCGCGCTGGAGTTAGCCGAAGGCCGCAGCGTCTCGAAGAAAAACCCCTTCACCTTCCACCCTGAGTTCGCCCCGCACTGGGCGAACGAGGTGGAGTTCGCCTTCGAGAAATAACCCCGCAGGTTACTTGGAGTTCATGATGAGTAGCTGGACGGACTCGCCATGAACTTCAAGTACTCTCTGCAAAATAAATTAGGGGCTGAAGTAGCTAAGGAGCAAAAACCAAAAAAAGGTCTGACAATGAATGGCTACGCTGCCTGACGCTTCAATTCAGGAGACCATAAATCCCTTCAGTCCCTTTAAAAATCAAACCCTGTGCTTCTCTGTGCCTACCCTGTGTTCCCCTGTGACCAACCAAAAACTCTCCGCGCCTCCGCGTCTCGGCGGTTAAGTTTTATTAAAAAAACACTTCGTGCCTTGGTGTCTTCGTGGTGAAAAAAACAACTCCCCGCGTGCCGAACGGGAAAGCCACGGCAAATCTCCTATTG
>JAISDC010000167.1 GCA_031265105.1 Verrucomicrobiales bacterium | reverse complement strand
CGCCGGGCCATTGCCACGGCCCTGGAGTCCGTGACCTCGACCGACGCCACCGCCTGGTTCCGTTCCTGCGGATATACGCCGTGGCCTGTTGAATCCATCTAGTTTTGATGTGCTCTAATCCCGTCGGGCTGAAGGGTTTGTTTATTGACTGGAACCAAAAAGAAGGCGAGCCGTGTCCAAGCCCGTAATCAAGGGTCTTATCCCCGCGCGCAGCGGCAGCGTGCGCGTGAAAAACAAGAACATGCGCGTGTTTGCCAACGGTGAGACGCTGCTGGAAATCAAAATCAAACAACTGCTGCGGGTGCCGGAACTGGACGGCGTGATTGTCAATTCCGACGACAACGAAATGTTGCGTTGCGCGAAAAAACTCGGCGCGGAAACAGTCAAACGCAAGCCGTATTTCGGCACGGCGACGGTCTCCAACAACGAAGCCTACCGAGAATTCGCGCGCACCGCTGATGCTGACATTATCGCGCTGTGCTTTTGCACCAGCCCGCTGCTGGAGGACGACACCGTCAGCGAATGCATCCGCCTATACCTGGCCAACCGCGAGCGGCACGATTCGGTGAACACGGCGGACGCGGTGAAAGCGTTTCTGTGGCAGGACAACCATCCCATCAACTACACGGAACTGAACCGCCCGATGAGCCAGGATTTGCCGGACATCGTGCAACTGAACTTCGCCGTCAACATCGTGGCGCGCGCGCGGATGTATGAAATCGGCAACTTCGTCGGGCGCGCGCCGCTGCTGCATCCCATCCCGCGCGAGCAGGCGGTGGACATCAATGACCCGCTGGATTTTGCCTTCGCGCAATGGCTGTATCAAAAACGCCGCCCGGCGAAATGAGCGATGCGTCAACGTCAGCGCCTTTAAATTTTTGCCGTTGCGGTTTTGGGTTAAGCCAAAAATTTTCCCGGATTCAAAATCCCATGCGGGTCGAGGGCGTGCTTGATTGTTTGATGCAAGACGCGGAGGTCACGGTCAGCGGCGAGGGGCCACCACGGTTTTTTCGCCAGGCCGACGCCGTGCTCGCCGGTGATGCTGCCGCGCCAGGCGAGGATTTGTTTGAACAAGGCGTCCAGCGCGCGCCGGTTGTTCGCAGCGTCAGCGCGGTCGGTTGGCACCATCAGGTTGACATGGATGTTGCCGTCGCCGGCGTGGCCGAAGCAGGCGACGCTGACGGTGAATTTTTTTTGCAGTTGCCCGGCGAAGTTGAACAGGTCAACCAGCCGGCCGCGCGGGACGACGACATCCTCGTTCAGCTTGGTCAGGCCGGTGGCTTTCAGCGCGTAGGAGAAATCGCGGCGGAGGTCCCAGAGTTTTTCGGCCGCGGCGTCGGTCAGCGCTGTTTGCACCGTCAGCGCGCCGCAGCGGTGAAGAATTTTTCCCAGCGCGGCGGCCTCGCCGGCGACGGATTTTTTTTGCCCGTCAATCTCCACCAGCAGCAGCGCGTCGCCGGCGGGCGCGCCGGGCCGGTAGGCGCGGGCGGCGGCGAGGGTGAATGGGTCCGCGACTTCCAGCGCGGAAGGCAAAAAACCGGCGCTGATGATGGCGTTGACCGCGGCGGCGGCTTGCGGCGCGCGCGCGAAGTTGGCGACGAGGACGGCGTGGGCGGGCGGCAACGGGATGAGCCGCAGCGTGGCGCTGACGATGACGCCGAGCATCCCCTCGCTGCCGATGAACAGGTCGGTGAGGTTGAAGCCTAGCTTGTTTTTATGCGTGCGTCCGCCGCAGCGGACGAGACGACCGTCAGCGAGCACGACGTCGAGGCCCAGCGCGTAGTTGCGCGTGACGCCGTATTTCAGGCAGCGCGGGCCGCCGGCGTTGGTGGCGAGGTTGCCGCCGATGGAGCTTTCCTTCGCGCTGGCGGGGTCGGGCGGATAAAACAGGCCGAGTTTTTTCACCGCGTCCTGCAAGTCGCGGGTGATGACGCCCGGTTCGACCACGGCGACACAATCAGCGGCGTTGATTTCGCGGATGCGGTTCAATTTCTTCAACGACAGCGACACGCCGCCGCGCACCGGCACACAGCCGCCGACGTAGCCGCGCCCGGCGCCGCGCGGCGTGACCGGGATGCGGCGCGCGTGGCAGAAACGCATGAGTTGTTGCACCGCGCTGACCGTGCGCGGCGTGACCACGGCGTCCGGCATGGCGTGCGCGAACCAGGCGTCGCCACCGTGCTCGCGGCGAACTGCGTCGCTGACGCTGACGGTGGCCGGGCCGAGCAATTTGACCAGGGCGGGAATCCATGATTTGGCGTTCATGCGAAGACGATGTTAACGATGCGGGGTTGAAAGTAAAGAAGGGCAGATTAACCGCGGAGGCGCGGAGACGCGGAGAAAAATGCAAAAAGATTTTGGTTCAAGTCTAGATTAGATGGTGACAAAACACCGTTGAGCTAGGCTATCTAGACTAATAATTATGAAACTGCCACGGACATCACCGACAGCCTATTTGTCGGGTTTTACCGCGCTCAATATTTCAAGTCTGACCGGACGGAATGGTGATTGGCATTTTACGTCTGCGTTTATAAATCCACGGGCGAAAATTTTTGTTGCTGATGCCACACCGGAAGCGTTCGTCAATACTAATGGCATTTTGCACGACGAGGGGATTGTCGAGTGCGGCGACATTCTGCGAGCAAGCGGATTGCCGTTGGCAACTTGGGAGAAGGTCTATGCCGCGGATTATGTTCGTGCGGTGATTGACTTGCTAAAACTGACGCCACAGCAAGATGGGGAAACAGTTAATCTGCCCCCTGATAAATTCGTCGTGACTTTTCCTCAAATAGGTGGTATGTTTCTTAAAGCGTGACACATGATTTGATAGATCAACGAAGTTTGGAACTACACCGCGAGGTGGTTGGGATGTTACGCCGTGATCCGAGCTTGCTGTCAATCGCCAAAGATAATATTAACCGGTGGCTGGCTGCACGGGAAATAGGCGAACGAGATCCGATATTGGAGTGGAAAGAAATCCTTGGATATCCATTTCAAGCAATTATTAAATTGCTTGAATCCGAAGACGAGGAAGCCTGTCGTTTGCGCCAGTCATCACCGTTTGCCGGTGTTTTACCGGAGAACGTGCGACGGGAAATTTTTCACCGTTATGCGACGCTCAGAACTTGAACATATTATTCGTGCGGCAAGCGAGATCACTAAAGAGAATGAATTTATCATCGTTGGCAGTCAATCTCTGCTTGGAGAAAAACCTGATGCCCCGCGTAGTTTGCGAATGTCCATAGAACTTGATATTTATCCGAAACGCAATCCCAGACTGGCGGATTTTATTGACGGGAACATTGGAGAACTGACGGCCTTTCACCAACAATTTGGTTATTACGCACACGGCGTCGGCCCGGAAACGGCCATTTTACCGGACGGATGGGAACAGCGGTTGGTGGCGGTACAAAACGAAAACACGAATCGCGCGGTTGGTTGGTGCATCAGCATCCATGATTTAGCCTATTCCAAGTTGGCGGCGGGACGGGAAAAAGATTTGGAATTTGTTGCGGAAATGCGGCGGCGGGGAATGTTAAGGGTGGCCGCCTTGGACAAATTGCTGGCCTCCGCGCCGGAAGAAAAGCGGAGCCTTATGCAAATGCGGTGGCAACGTATCCAGAACGAAGTTTCATTAAAAAAAGGACTTGCATGAAAGGCATTGGAGCAATTTAAATCACGAACTGTTGAGAGAAAAGAGCGAGACGAAAACACCCGATCCGTTGTAGGCAGTTTCTGGGAAAAGAAGGTCATGGTCAGCGACACGGTGTTTGAACTTGTTTCAACATATTTCACCAGCGATTTTACGTTTGATAATTGCCCCACCATCAGCGGCGGCATAAAATTTTTCCCGTGTTCACGATGGCGAAAATTTATGACGGGCGCACTTATTGTCCGGCAACACGGTTTTGGCGGAAGTGCTGAATTTAAAACATTTAAGAAAATTTCCTCTTTAATCTAGACTTGAACCAAGACTTTTTTGGGGTTAGCTACAGTTTCCGCGATAGCTGCCGGGATGTTCCTCCGCGCCTCCGCGGTTAAATGTCTTACCCACCGCGTTTCAGGCGATTGCTGATGGCGCGGCGGATCTCACGGTCAGTGTCGCGTTTCTTGATGTCCTGCCGTTTGTCGCCGTGCGTCTTGCCCTTGCAGATGCCGAGCAGAATTTTGAGGCGGTTGTTTTTGTCGAAGTACGCCTTCAGTGGGATGAGCGTTTTGCCCTCGGTGGAGACCATGCCTTGCAGCTTGAAAATCTCGTGCTTGTGGAGCAACAGGCGGCGGATGCGTTTCGGCTCGTGGTTCTCGCGATTGCCCTTGTCGTAGGGCGAGATGTGGAAATTGTACAACAGGGCCTGGCCCTGCTCGATGCGGGCGAAGGCGTCGCTCAGGTTGCC
>JAISDC010000162.1 GCA_031265105.1 Verrucomicrobiales bacterium | reverse complement strand
CGCCGGCGACAAACAATTCAATCAACCGAGTTTGTTGCCGTACCTTCAGACGACTTTTCCGTTCATACATCGTAGCCATTGTTAGACCTTTTTTCGGTCCTTAGCTACTTCAGCCCCTTATTTTTTTGTTTTTTTTATCAGTGTTCATCCGTGTCCATCCGTGGTTAAGCAACGTGTTTGCGCCAACCATAGATCTTGAATTGATGTTTTTCACGGTGGCCAGGCCGCTGACTGTGGCGCGGCGAAATAATTTGGCATTTGGTCTTGGCCGGCTACGCTGGGCCGCTATGGGTCTGCTGGACAATCTAGACTTGACGAAGCAAATCGCGGAAAAAGCAAGGTACAAAAAAAAGCTGGAGGCCTGGCAGTTGGATTTGCTGCATTTGCAGCCGCGCCTGCGCCAGGCCAAGCGCAATTTGATTCTGGTGTTCGAGGGGCCGGACGCCGCGGGCAAGGGCGGCATTATCAAGCGCACGCTGGAACGGCTTGATCCGCGCACGGTTCGCGTTTATTCCATCGTCAAGCCGACCGCGCAGGAGTACGCCAATCATTATCTGCGGCGGTTTTGGATCAAGCTGCCGGGTTACGGCGAAATCGCGGTGTTTGACCGCAGTTGGTACGGCCGCGTGCTGGTCGAGCGGGTGGAAGGTTTCGCCACTAAGGCGGAATGGCAGCGGGCTTACGACGAAATCAACCAGTTTGAGCAAACGCTGGTGGCCGACGGTTCCATCCTGTTGAAATTTTACGTCCACATCACCAAGGACGAGCAGTTGTTGCGCTTCAAGAAACGCGCCGCCGACCCGTACAAACGCTGGAAAATCAACGACGAGGACTGGCGCAATCGCGAGAAATGGCATCAGCACAACGAGGCCGCCGAGGATATGTTCGCCAACTGCAATCCGGCCGGCGCGCCCTGGATGCTGGTGGAGGGCAATTTCAAATGGTACGCGCGGCTCAAGGTGCTGAGGACCGTGGTCAGGCGCCTGGAAAAGGAAGTCGGCGAGGCGTGAGTAACTTCAAGCCATAGCGGTTCCGCTTAATCCCGCGGCAGGCGTCAATTAAAAGTCACCCAACGCACCAAGTCCGCCAGGCGCGGGCGGGTGTCGTGACGCCACGCCAGGGGCGGGTGTTGCAGGCCGCCGGTGGGGCAGAAGCGGGAGACGCCGAGGTCGGTGAAATAGGCGATGGCCGCGGGCGTCAAGGGCGAGCTGTGGGAGACGGCGGAAAGTTTGCCGCGCCAGAGTTCGGGGTCAGGGATTTCCCAGGCGGACAGGACGCTGACGGCGGCGTGGGCGGGGCCGGCGGCCAATTGCCGGGCGCCGCTGATAATCAAATATTCACCGGCAGCGCCGGCGAGAATTTTTTCCCCGCGCGCGGCGGCGGCCTGGCGGAAGTGCTGGCGCAGGGCGGCCCGGTCGAAATCCAGCCCGGGCATGGGCCGGGTCCGGCGCTGCCCGGCCAGGGCGGACGCCAGCAGCGCGGCGAATTGTTCACCGCGCTCCGGGTCGCGGCACAGGTAAGCCTGCGGGGACAGGCAGCCGAGTTGCTCATAAGCCAGCACTTCGCGCGCGGCGGCGGCGGCGAGTGCCGGGGTTTCATCACCCCGTTCAATCAGGCCGAGGCTGATTTTGTGGCCGTAGCCGAGGAAGCGTTGCCGCCAGTGGGTCTGGCGGTGGATGGCGGCGACGGTTTCGTCGGCGCCGTATGCCACCACGGCGTCGGCGGCCAGCATCAGCGCCGGGTCGTGCCGCGACAGCAGGGTGACGGCGGCGCGCAACGCCGGCGGCAGGGCGCTGACGGTGGCGCAAAATTCCGGCAGGCCGGCGGCCGGCAATTTGAACACCAGGCGCGAGCCGAGCATTAATCCAATCAGCAAACTCGTCTCCGCGCTGACGCTGAGGTTCGCCGCGCAGAGATGGTAAATCATTTCCGGCGCCCGCGCCCGCAGCGTGACGCCGCCGACGGTGACCGGACGGTCGAGCAGTTCCGCGTCCCCCAGCTCGCCGGCGATGAACGCCCGCAACTCCGCCGCGCCATTGAAGCCCAGCTCCGGACGCCGGGCAAAAGCGTCAGCGACAGCGGCGAGGCGTTCGGCGGTATGCATAAGGTTTTATTTAGCCGCAAAAACACGCGAAGAGAACAACGATTTTCACCGCGGCGGCGCGGCCACACGCGGCGGCGCCAATTAGTTTTGCGGCAGGCGATTTGAATTTCGCGCGCCGCCCGCCCCGCGCGCGCTCGGTAAAAAATGGACTTATGCCAACCGGCCCGTATCCTCTCCCCGTGCATCGGTTTGTCGAATTATTCATCGCCCTGCGTTACTTGCGCCCCAAGCGCAGCTTCGTTTCCATTATCACGGTGTTATCCCTGCTCGGCGTGCTGCTGGGCGTCGGCGTGCTGATTATCGTGCTCTCGGTGATGGAGGGGTTCGAGCGGGAATTGCGCGACAAGGTGCTGGATTTCACCCCGCATGTCACGGTGGCCAACCGCGACGGGTTGATTGACGACGGGCCGGCACTCATGGCGTTAATCAACCGGCAGCCGGGGGTGGTGGCGAGCGCGCCGACGGTGCTGGGCCAGGTGCTGGCGCGGGTCAATGACAAAATCTCCGCGCCGTATCTGCGCGGCGTGGATCCGGCGACCAGCGAGGCCGTGGTGCCGATGGAACGGTTCATCGTCAGCGGCGAGCCGTTGCTGACCGCTGACTCAGTCTGGGCCGGCCTGGGCTGGGCGCTGCGCAACCACGCCAAGGTCGGCGACCGGGTGCTGGTGTACGCCCCCAGCCATCTCAATCGTTATCTGGCCGCCAGCTCGCCCGACGGCCAGGACCAGCCGCCGACGGCCAACCTGCCCGGCGAATACACCATCAGCGCCCTGTATTCGACGGGTTATTACGAATACGACAACAATTACCTGCTGTTCCAACTGGCCGAGGCCCGGCGTTTGTACGACCTGGGGCCGGCGGTGCACGCGCTGACGGTGCGGACGCAAGACCCCATGCAAGCCTGGCGATTGCAGGACGCATTGCGCGCCCAACTGCCGCCGTCATACCGGGTGGAAACGTGGATGGACCAGAATAGTGTACTGTTAGGGCAAGTGGCGGTGGAACGGCGGGTGATGGCGTTCATTTTGTTTTTCATCATCATCGTGGCCGCCCTGGGACTGTGCAGCACGCTGATTACCGTCACCGTGCAAAAGTCGCGCGAAATCGGCCTGATGAAGGCCCTGGGGGCCAGCGACCGGCAGATTGTCAGCATCTTCACGCTGTACGGCTTCATCATCGGCATGGTCGGCTCAGGGCTGGGAGTGCTGGCTGGCAATCTGCTGCTATGCTATCGCAACGAATTCAGCGCCTGGTTGAACCGGACGTTCAACATCGACGTGTTCCCGCCCTCGATTTATCACTTCGCGCAAATTCCGGCGCTGACCGACGGCTGGATGATGACCTGGATCGCCTTGGCGGGCGTGGCGCTGAGCACCGCGGCGGCGCTGGCGCCCGCCTTTGCCGCGCTGCGGGTGGACCCCGCGGCCACCTTGCACGCGGAATAACGGGACGCTGACCATGAACTGTTTGGAACTCATCAACCTCAGCAAGGACTTCCCCTTCGGGCACGGTCGGCGCGTCGAAGTGCTCAAGAAAGTTTCACTCGCCGTGCCGGACGCCGGCACCGTCGCCATCAGCGGCAGCTCCGGCTCGGGCAAAACCACCCTGCTGAACATCATCGGCGGCCTGACGCCGCCCACTGACGGTGAGGTGCGCTGGCGCGGCGCGTCCATTTACGCCGCCGGCCGCGCCGGGCTGGCGCGGTGGCGCGCCGCGTCCGTCGGCTTTATCTTCCAAGCCTGGCACCTGATGCCGGAACTCAGCGCGCTGGAAAACATCCTGCTGCCCGCCGCCTTGCAACGCCGCGACCGCGCGGCGCTGGCCTGGGAACTGCTGGCACAAGTCGGCCTCACCGCCCGCGCCCGCCACCGCCCGGCGGAACTCTCCGGCGGGGAGCAGCAGCGCGCCGCCATCGCCCGCGCCCTGATTAACGACCCGGCGGTCATTCTGGCGGACGAGCCGACCGGCAATCTCGACCAGGACAATCGCGAGGCGGTGCTGAATTTGCTGCTTGATTTGGCGGGCGAAAGAAACAAATCTGTGGTGTTGGTCACGCACGACGAGGCGGTCGCCCGGCGAATGGATTTGCGTTACCGGCTGACTGGCGGCAGATTGGAGCACACAAAATGAAAATTTACCTGAACGGGGAATTCTATGACCGGGAAAACGCGAAAATCTCGGTGTTCGACCACGGGCTGTTGTACGGCGACGGCGTGTTCGAGGGCATCCGCGCTTACAACGGGCGCGTGTTCCGCCTGCGCGAGCACGTGACCCGGCTGTTCAACTCGGCGAAGGCGATTCTGCTGGCCATCCCGCTGACGATGGAGGAAATCGAGGAAGTCGTGCTCGCCACCTGCCGGCAAAACAATTTGCGCGACGCGTACATCCGGCTGGTCGTCACGCGCGGCGTCGGCGACCTCGGGCTGAACCCGAACAAATGCGGCCGGCCCACGATATTTTGCATCGCGACCGGCATCACCATTTATCCCGACGAGGTGTATGAAAAGGGCTTGAAACTCGTCACCGCCGCCACCCAGCGCGTGCCGCAAAATTCGCTCAGTTCGGCGGTCAAGTCGCTGAACTATTTGAACCAAATCCTGGCCCGGCTGGAGGGCAACCTCGCCGGCGCGGACGAGCTAATCGTGCTCAACCATGAGGGCTACGTCGCCGAATGCAGCGCCGACAACATCTTCGTGTGGCGCGCGGGCCGGCTGGTCACGCCGCCCATCAGCGCCGGCGCGCTCGGCGGCATCACGCGGCAGACCGTCATCCAACTCGCGCCCGAAGTGGGCGTCACCATCAGCGAGGAAAACCTGACCCGCTACGACCTGTGGACGGCGGACGAGATTTTCCTGACCGGCACCGCGGTCGAGGTGGTGCCGGCGCGCGAGTTGGACGGCCGGGTCATCGGCAGCGGCAAAATGGGGCCGCTGACGCGCAAATTCATCGAGGCTTACCGTCGCTTGACCCGCAGCACCGGCGCGGCAATCTTTGCATAAAATCAGCCCACCAACAGCGGCATGGCTGTTGCCCAAATTACGTCGGGCACCGCGGATTGGGTTGATTGAGTTTTTAAGTTGGCGCGATGCCGCGTACCTTAACGGCACCGGCGCCGCAGCACCGCTAACAGTGACACGCCGCCCGTCAGCAACAGCCACGTCGAGGGTTCCGGGATGGGTGTAATCACGAGAATCATACCGCCAATATCTCCCTCGCCACTGATAACGGGGTCCCAGTTAAATGAACCCTTTAACAACCCGTCCGCTTCAACCACGAACGGCGTGGAATTAATCAGGGTGAAATTATCAATCGTGGGAGTGCCGCTGGTAAAATTCACCGCCAGCGCCTGGGTGGTCTCGCCTTCAATGGTCACCATGGCGGCGCCACCGTTGTTCACCAACCCTTGAATCACGTAAACTGAAATTTGGTCGCCCTCGTTAAAACCGGAGAGAGTAAAGGGCCGGAGAACATCCACGCTAGAGCACATCAAAACTAGATGGATTCAACAGGCCACGGCGTATATCCGCAGGAACGGAACCAGGCGGTGGCGTCGGTCGAGGTCACGGACTCCAGGGCCGTGGCAATGGCCCGGCG
>JAISDC010000120.1 GCA_031265105.1 Verrucomicrobiales bacterium | reverse complement strand
AAATACTCATCCAAGTACAACGTACTGTTATTAATAGTCACATTGTTGAAGCCATAATTACCATAACCATATGTACTACTGTAATAACTTTCGGTTTCCCAACCATACTCCGCATAGCCGCCATTGAAGATATGAACATCCGCGCCCGGCGTGGGCGGCTCGCTCGCATCCCAGTTGGCGCCCACTTCCCAGGCGCCGGTGCCGGCCTGCCATTCAAAGAGTTCCGCCGCGGTCAGCGGCCCTGCCGCCAGGCTGCCGATGACGGCGAGCAACGCGGCCCATTTCGTGTTGATTTTATTGTTGTTCATAATGTTGTGTTTCGTTTTTTTTTAGCTTCATTAACGCAAAGGAACAAAGGAGCAAAGGCGCAAAGTTTTTTTGCTTTGGTTTTTTAATTAACAAAAATCTTTGCGTCTTGGTTCCTTGGCGTCTTTGCGTTAACGCAGCTCTATTGTTTCAGTTCAGTTGACCAGCTCGCGGACGACTTCGCTCCAGGGGCCGGGTTCGATGCGCGGGTTGACCCACGCGGCTTGCAGTTTAATGTATTTGCCTTCCTGGTCATCGGCGAACACCAGCGTCTTGTGTTTCTTGGTGGAGACGAGTTGCTGCCAGTCGGGGTCGCCCTCGAACTGGTAGCGGAGCAGGAAGCCGTAGTAGTGTTTGGTGTCCAGAAACTCCGTCGGGTGACCGTATTGCAGGGTCGAGACATAGGCGGTCACGTCGTGATGCTGGCCGGTGAGCACCGTCAGCACCGGGGTCTCGGCGGGCGCGGGTTGCGGTTGGTGACCGCCATGATGCCGGGGGCGCAGTTTCATGGAGTCGAGGGCGTCGTCGGGCACCTTGAGGTTGCCTTCCAGGGAGTTGATGAACACCGAGAGGGTACGCTTCAGGTTGGTGAAGGCGAGTCGTTTGACGGCGGCGCTGTCGTGGTTTTTGTGCGCGGGGTCGGTGTTGTACCCGTAGGCGCTGGTGGCGGCGCTGAGTTCGCTGATCAATTGCTCGATCAGGGGGACGTCGAGGTTCCAGTTGGTCTGCTGCTTGCGGCAGGTGTTGGCGATGTTTCTGGCCCAGTCGAGGAAGTCGTTGTCCTTGAGTTTGTTGTACATAATGCAGGTTCTTTCTAGTTGAGGTTAAGGTTAAGGATTTGCCCCGGAGAAACCGGGGATTTCCCCGTGGAAACGGCCCGTTTCCCCAGAGAAATCAGCGATTTCCTTGGGGAAATTGACGATTGCTCTGAAGAAATGGGGGATTTCCCCAAGGAAATGGGTCATTTCCCCAAAGAAATCGGTGATTTCCCCAGGGAAAACGGGCATTTCCCCAAGGAAAACGGCGATTTCCCTGGGGAAATGGATGATTTCCTTGGGGAAACGGGCGATTTCTTTAGGGAAAAGAGGAAGAAAGACTTGTAAAAAACTGAAAATCTGCCTTAACGCAAAGTTACACCTGAGCGCGTGAGCGCGTGAGCGCGTGAGCGCGTGAGCGCGTGAGCGCGTGAGCGCGATGTACTGTTATGGTATGACCCTTGTCAATCATTTGGCGGTGGGACGATATGGAATCGGGCTGTCTTGTGCAAGGGTTTTTTTTATTTTTTTTAACCACGGATGGACACGGATGAACACGGATTGGTTTTTTGATTTGGTTTTTATCCGTGTTCATCTGTGTTCATCCGTGGTTAAAACTTGCCAATCCTTTGATGATGACGTTGCCGCCGCGCAAGCTTTTGGCGGCGATTAAAGCTCGTTTGTAATTTTCCCGTTTTCATTTAACCTGTTTGCGCCAACCATGAATCTTGACGAACTTTACCAGACTGTTGTCCTCGACCACGCGCGGCGGCCGCGCAACTTCGGCGACTTGCCGCAGGCCAGCGCTGTCGCCGAGGGGGTCAACCCGTCGTGCGGCGACGAGGTCACGGTCAGCGTCAAGCTCGCCGCTGACGGTGACAAAATCGAGGACATCAAATTCAAGGGCGCGGGCTGCGCCATCAGCCAGGCGTCGGCGTCGATGATGACGGTGAAGCTCAAGGGCAAAACCCGCGCCGAGGCGCTGGCCTTCGAGCACGTGTTTCACGACATGCTGACCGCCGCGACGCTGCCGGTGTATCCCCAGGGCTTCGGCGATTTGCAAATCCTGGAAGGCGTCCGCAAATTCCCGCAGCGCGTCAAATGCGCCACGCTCGGCTGGAACGCGCTGAAGCAGGCGCTGACGGTGACGAGCAAGTGATTCAACGCGGAGGCGCGGAGACGCGGAGTTTTTTTAACTAAATGTTCGCGGCGGGTGAAAATAATCAATTGAAAATCACCCCCCCGCGCCGCATGCTGGTGGCATGTTGACTTTGGCGGAACTTTCACAACAGGCGACCATCAGCGGCGGCGGGGAACTTGACGAAAACATTTGGGTGCAGATTGAGACTCTGCGCCAGGGACGCACGCAGAACGACAAGCCGTTCTTCGATCTGGAGGTGGTGGATGCCAACGGCCGGGCCAAGTTCAAAATCTGGTCGGACGCGCCCGCCTACGACAAGTGCCGCGACTTGCAGAGCGGGGATTTTTGCGAGTTGAGCGGCCGCTTTTTCATCAACAGTTTCGGTCTCAACGTCAGCCGTCCCGCCCTGCGCAGTCTGGGCGACGGTGAAATCGAGTCCTTTTTGCAAGGGTCGCCGGCCGCGGCCAAATTGAACCAGGAAAACTGGGATTTCACCGTCGGCGTCTGTACCGCGCTGAAGGAGCCGCGCCTGCGCGCCGTGTCGCTGCTGGCGCTCAAGTCGCTGGAGAAAAAATGGCGGCGCGCGGCGGCGGCGCGGACTTATCACCACGCGCGGCGCGGCGGGTTGCTGGAGCACACCAGCCAGATGCTGCGCGGCGCCGTCGCGCTCGCGCCGCTGTACCCGGAGGTGTGTCCCGACCTGCTGTGCTGCGGCGTGCTGTTTCACGACGCGGGCAAGCTGTGGGAAAACGATTACCCCGAGCGCGGCTTTGTGTCGAAACCGAGCCGGCGCGGCGAATTGCTCGGGCACATCACCATGGGCGTGGAAATTGTGAACCGCTTCTGGCACGAGGCGAAGGCCGCTGACGGTGAATTATTCGCCAACGCGGCGGAGTCGGAACTGGTGCGCGACCATTTGCTGCACCTTATCGCCTCGCATCACGGCGAGATGGAATTCGGCTCGCCGGTCACCCCGCGCACGCCGGAAGCCTGGTTGCTGCACTACATTGACAACATCGACGCCAAGCTGGAGATGCTGCGCCGCACCTACGCGGAAAAGAGCGAGGTGGTGCCGGGCCTGTTTGAACGACGCCCGCCGCTGGCCGGCATGATGGCCGCGCCGCTGGCGTGGAGCCTAGCCGCCAAGGATAAAGCGGATTAAACGCGGAGACGCTGAGGACGCAGAGATTTTTATTGGGTTCGCGTTTCCGCGTTAGCTGCGTCCAGCCCAAACAAAATGTATTTCCCTGTGTCCTCCGCGTCTCTGCGTTGAACTCCTCATTCCAGCCGTTCGATTTTGGCGCCGAGTTTTTTCAGTCGTTCGTCAATGCGGGTGAAGCCGCGGTCAATCTGGATGATGTTCTGGATTTCGGACACACCGTCAGCGCACAGCGCGGCGATGAGCATTGCCATGCCGGCGCGGATGTCGGGGCTGCTCAGGCGCGCGCCGCGCAGGCGTTCGGGGCCGATGACCACGGCGCGGTGCGGGTCGCACAGCACGATGCGCGCGCCCATGCTGATCAGCGGGTCGGTGAAGTACAGCCGCGACTCGAACATTTTTTCATGAATCAGCACGGTGCCGCGGCATTGCGTCGCCGTCACCAGCGCGACGGAGGTCATGTCGGCGGGGAAGGCCGGCCACGGCGAATCGTCAATGCTCGGAATCGCGCCGCCGAGGTCGCTTTGCACGCGCAGCTTCTGTTTGCCGGGCACCAGCAGGCCGCCGTTTTGCGCGACGGTCTGGATGCCGAGCCTGGCGAACACTTGGCGAATCATGCGGATGTTCGGCAAGTCGGCGTCCTCGATTAAAATCTCGCCGCGCGTGACCGCTGCCAGTGCGATGAAACTGCCGACCTCCAGGTAATCGGGGCCGACGCGGTGCCGCGCGCCGTGGAGTTGTTTGACGCCGCTGACGGTGAGGATGTTCGAGCCGATGCCGCCGACGCGCGCGCCCATGCGGTTAAGCAGCCGGCACAGGCCCTGCACGTGCGGCTCGCTGGCGGCGTTGCGGATGACGGTGTCACCGTCAGCGAGCGCGGCGGCGCACACGGCGTTTTCCGTCGCGGTGACGGACGCCTCGTCGAGCAGGATGTCGGCGCCGGTCAGTTTTTTCGCGGTTAATTCAAGACCGTCCCGGCCGATTTTGATTTTCGCGCCGAGCTGCTGGAGCGCGAGCATGTGGGTGTCGAGCCGCCGCCGGCCGATGCGGTCGCCGCCGGGCCGGGGCAGGAACACGCGACCGCGCCGCGCCAGCAGCGGGCCGGCGAGCGTGACGGCGCCGCGCAATTTGCCGGCGAGCGCGACGGGCAGCCGCCAGTCGGGTTTCGCGGCGGCGCTGACGGTGACTGTCTCGGCGATGCCGTCGTCAGCGTCAGCGGCGGTGTCAACGGTCGCGCCGAGCTGGCGCAAAATTTCGCGCATGATGTTGACATCCTCGATGGGCGGGACATTTTCCAACACGACCGGCTCGTCGGTGAGACAGCACGCGGCGAGCAACGGCAGCGCCTCGTTCTTGTTGCCTTGCGGACGGATGACGCCGCCGAGCGGCGCCCGCCCCTGGACGCGGAAATAAGCGCGACTGGTCGGTTCGTGCATGGCTTAAAACTAAAGCTCACCGTCAGCGGGGCAAGCGGGAATTTTTATGGACAACCCGATGGAAGATTGCTTCAATGGCAGCGCAATAAAAAGAACAAGGATTTATTTATGTCATTACCGGGAGCGGAGAAAAAAGTGGCGGCGGGAGTTTGCGGCATTCTGCTGGGCAGTTTGGGCATTCACAAATTCATCCTCGGCTACACCACGGAAGCGGTCATTATGCTGGTGGTTACCGTGGTGACCTGCGGATTTGGCGGCGCGGTCATGGGTATCATCGGTCTGATTGAGGGCATCATCTACCTGACCAAGACCGACGAGGAATTTGTCAACACTTACGTCACCAACAAAAAAGGCTGGTTCTGAATCAACCCAGCGCCTGTTTCGCCTGGTTCCACAATGCGTCGAGCGCTGACAGTGACTGGCCTTTCAACGGCGCGGCGGCGTGCTGTTCCATCCACTCGAAGCGACGCTTGAATTTTTGCGTGGCGGCGCGGGCGGCCAGTTCGGGATTGATTTTTAAAAATCGCGCCAGGTTGACCAGCGCGAAAAATAAATCGCCGAGTTCTTCCTCGGCCCGCTGATGGTCGTGCAAGTCTCGCTCCAGTTCGCCGAGTTCCTCGCGCACCTTGGCGAGCACACCGTCAGCGTCCGGCCAGTCGAAGCCGACCTTGGCCGCCTTTTTCTGGATTTCCGCCGCCAGCAGCAGCGCTGGCAGCGACTTCGCCACACCGTCGAGCGCGCCGGTGCGCTCAGGCTTCTCCTGCTTCTTCAACTCATCCCACTGCCGCAGCACCGCGCCGCTGTCGCTGAGCTTGTTTTCGCCGAACACGTGCGGGTGGCGGAACACGAGTTTGTCCGCGATACCATTGATGACGTCGTCGAACGTGAATGCGCCGCGCTCCGCCGCCAGTTGCGCGTGGAATACCAAGTGCAGCAACACGTCGCCGAGTTCTTCTTTTAAGAGCGCATCGTCAGCGTCGTCAATCGCCTCGACCGCCTCGTAACATTCCTCAATGATTTGCGGCTTGATGGACTGGTGGGTCTGCTCGCGGTCCCACGGGCAGCCGCCCGGCGCGCGCAGGCGGGCGATGATGTTTTTCAATCGGGTGATAGGCTCACGGTCAGCGGGGGCGGGAGTCATGGAAAACGCGCCCTTTCCAAAGCCTTGAATTGTTCCAAGGTCAGCGCCGATTCAGGACAAGCCAAATAATTTTCCCAACGTTCATCCAGCAGTTTTTTCTCTTGATCCTGAACTATGTGGGCACGGTGCGTGTCAATCAACGCTATGCATTGTTCCAGCGTCAGCGCCGTTTCCGGGTGTTTTTGGTAATGCTCCCAGCGGTCGTCCAGCAATTGTTTTTCTTCATCCGAGACCGGCGAATTATTTAATTCATCGGCCATCGAATCCCACAATTCATTCACCAGTTGGATTTTTTCATCCACCGACAGCGCGGCGACTTGCGGTAATTCGGCCAGAGTCATGCTCAAATCAATAGCACAACGGCGGTTGAATCCAAGCGGCAAAATTTACCGTCAGCGGCGCGGGGTTTTCCAGCACAAGCTCACCGTCAGCGTGACGAGGGTGCCGAGCGTTATCCACCACGGGAACGCCAGCGGGGGGAGCCAGTCCGGGCGCGACCATGCAGGGGCGCTGAACAGCAGCGGGATGTTCGTGTACAAGCCGCTGAAAAAACTCACCGTCAGCAGGCCGCTGAGCATGGCGATTAGGTTGCCGGTCTCGCTGCCGCGCCGCTTGGTGAGCATACCGACGAGAAACACGCCGAGCAGCGGGCCGTAGGTGTAGCCGAACACGCCGAGCACAATCGGGATGATGCGCGACTTCGGCACGGTCAGCACGACCCACGCGGTCAACGCGCCGACCACAATCAGCGCGACCGCGAAGGCGACCGTCGCCCAGCGCATGACGCTGACAGTGACGCGCTCGCGGTCAGCGGCGGCGGCGCGGCGGAAATACGGCACGTACCAGTCCTGCACGAAGCTGGTGGACAGCGCGTTAAGCGCGGTGCTCAACGAACCCATCGTGGTGGCGAACAGGCCGGCGACCAGGATGCCGCGCACGCCGACCGGCAACTCGTGCAAAATGTAATAGGCGAAGACATACGGATTTTTGTCCGGCAGATTCGGGTCGGGATGTTGTTGGTAAAAGATGTACAATAATATGCCGACCAGCAGGAAGCTCGCGACCACGGGGATGTCCGCCAGGCCGGAGGCGATGACGGCGAGGCGGCTGCGGTGGTAATTTTTCGCCGTCAACATGCGCTGCACCATGTCCTGGTCGGTGCCGTGCGTCGCCATGGTAACAAACGTGGAGCCGAAAAACGCGGCCCACAGCGTGTAGCTATTGCCGAGGATTTCGCGCAAGTTTTCGCCCCACGAACGCAGCGCGCTGACGCCGGTTTCGAACACGGCGGGCGACGCAAGGTGCGCCGTCAGCGCCGACCAGCCACCCTCGATATTGCCCGCCAATACAAGAATCGCGGCGATGATGGAGCCGAACATCAGTGTCGCCTGGATGACGTCGGTCCACACGACGGCCTTGATGCCGCCGAGCGCGGTGTAGAGGCACGTCAGCAGCGTGATGACCGTCAGCGCGGAAACGTAAATGAGAAATTCCTCCGTCAGCGTCAGCGGGGTGCCGGTGACGAGTTCGACGCCTAGTACCAGAATCACCGCCGCGATGTACAGCCGCGTGCCGCTGGCCAGCACGCGGGTGAACAGGAAAATCAGCGAGGCGGCGTTTTTGGTGCGGACACCAAAACGGATTTGCAAAAACTCATAGATAGAGATGACGTTGTAATCGTAGTACGGCTTGATGAACACGTAGCTGACGATGACGCGGCCGAGGATGGTGCCGATGGCGAGTTGCGCGTAGGTGAAATTGCGGAGTGCAAATCCCTCGCCCGGCGCGCCGAGGAAGGTGGCGGCGCTAACTTCCGCCGCTATCAGTGACGCGAGCACCGCCCACCACGGAATGCGCCGCCCGCCGACCGCGAGGTTTTCGACTGACCGGCTGTCGCGCCCGCACCACAATCCAACGCTGATGATGAGAGTGAAGTAGGCGAGGATGATGAACAGGTCGCAGGTAAGGTTCATAATTTAATCGCCCCGAGGAACGGGTGGACGATTTGATGGGGTGACGATATGGAATCTGGTTGTCTTGCGCAAAGGTTTTTTCGTTTTTTTAACCACGGATGGACACGAATGAACACGGATTATTTTTTTGTTTTTATCCGTGTGTATCGGTGTCCATTTGCTTCACTTCGTTCGGAGCATGAGGCGGTGTGTAATTGCCGTCTGACTCTTGTGGTTAAAATAACTTCGACTCCGCTCAGGTTGACGATGATCAACTGTGCGCCCAGAGGGAATCGAACCCTCGCCACAAGCTTGGGAAGCTCATGTTCTACCATTAAACCATGGGCGCAAATAATTTACCGCGATCCGTTATCCAGTCGTTATTATGCCATAATCCGCGGCGGTGACAAGTTTTTGCAAAAATCGCCGCTGACGGTCAACCGTCATGGCAGGGTAATTCAAATATGCCGGGAGTCGTCCTCGTCTTTCCTGGCATAGCCGCTTTCCTGGCGCTGATGGTTAACCTCGTTTTTTTTCACGTAAGCCTGGAACACATCGTCAGCGGTCATGCCCAGCGCCTGGGCGACGGAGACGAGGAAGTGGAACAAATCAATGACTTCCACCCGCGCGTTTTGCTCGTCGAATTGCTGGTACTTGGCCCACCATTTCCAGGGCACGCTGTCAATCAGTTCCGCCAGTTCCTGCGACATGGCGCGGGTGTAGTTCAACACCCATTTGGCTTTTTCCGCCGCGGGCAGGTGGTCCAAGTCAACGCCGATGCGATGGTTCAACACGGCTTGCAGGCGAAAAATTTCCTCGAATTTGTCAGGTTGGCTCATGGGAATTGACTGTAGCGGACACGGTCAGCGGGGAAAGCAAATTTCAACGCTCCAGCAACACCACCAGCGCGTCGGTCTTGGCGGCGTCATAGGACGGCAACGCGGCATAGCGCTGGTAAATCTTGTAGCCGCTGACCCCGGTCTCGCTCACCCTGGTCTCGCCCAGCACATAGGTTTGGTCCACCGTCGGCACCGCGGCCAGTTCAAGACGGCGTTTGATGGTCTTTTTGTCCTTGTCCAGCAGCAGGTACAACCAGAGGTAATTGCCATCGGCGGAAAAATTTTCCAGGATGGAAATGCGCGAGCCGTCCGACTGATAAATAACTTCGCGTTCATAACTCAGCATCACCTTCAGCCGCGGTTCCAGCCCCGCGGCGCGGTCTTCCTTCAGCCGCCGGCGCAGGATTTCCACCTCATGGTCCCGCCGCAACGCCTGCTTGGTCTTGATGGCCGCGATCAACCCCTCGGCGTTATGCGGCTCAAGTTGCAGGAAACGATCCAAGTCGGCATTGGCCTTGCTGAATTCGCCAAGCTGGATGCAGGCCAGCGCCGAAAACAACAGCGAACCTTTCGAGTTTGGATCAACCGCCAGGTTGCGAGCAAACAATGTCAGCGCCTGCGCGTATTGGCCGGCACTGTACAACTGGCGTCCTTGTTCAAAACGCTGTTTTAATTCCGCCACTGACACTGACGGTTGATTCACCGGCTGCGCAACGGCAGGCAGGACAAAGCGCAGCATCAGCGTCAGCGCCGCGCCTAACAAAATCGTCGATATAGTTCGGGCCATAATGGATTCCTTGACAAGATCAGCGGGGAGTTTTACCTTAACCCGGCAATGATTGCACGCATTTTACCAACCGCGCGACTTAGCCGCCCTGACCTGCGGGGCCGGCCCGCCTTGTAATTATCGCGCCCGGCTCACCGTCAGCGTCAGGGATTTCTTTTCGGCATGGTGTTTTTTCAAAAATTTAACGAGAAGTTTTATATGATTAGTGACCCAAGCAAACGATACCAAGCCTTTCCGCCCGTGCGCTTGCCCGACCGCCGCTGGCCCAATAACACACTGGCAGCGGCGCCAAGCTGGTGCAGCGTGGATTTGCGCGACGGCAATCAGGCGCTGCCCGAGCCGATGAATGTCACGCAAAAACTGGAATTTTTCAGGGAACTGGTGCGCATCGGCTTCAAGGAAATCGAAGTCGGGTTTCCTGCCGCGTCGAACACGGAATACGAATTCGTCCGCCGGCTGATTGAGGAACACCGCATTCCCGACGATGTCACCATTCAAGTTTTGGTGCAGGCCCGCGAGGAATTGATCGAGCGCACGGTACAATCGCTGGTCGGCGCCAGGCAGGCCATCATCCACCTGTATAACTCCACCTCGCCCGCCCAGCGGCGGGTGGTGTTCGGCCTGACGCAGCCGGAAATCATTGCCATCGCCCGGCGCGGCACGCAGTGGATCAAAGACCGGTTGCCGCGGCTGGCGGGCAGCCGGGTCATGTTTCAATATTCACCGGAGAGTTTTTCCGCCACCGAGGTGGAATTTGCCGTGGACATCTGCCAGGCGGTGATGGAAGTCTGGCAGCCGACCCCGCGGCGCAAGATGATTTTGAACCTGCCCGACACCGTCGAGGTCGCCATGCCCAACGTGTATGCCGACCAAATCGAATGGTTCATCCGCCATCTCCACAACCGCGAATCCGCCATCATCAGCGTCCATACCCACAACGACCGCGGCACCGGCGTGGCGGCCACCGAACTGGCGTTGCTGGCCGGCGCCGAGCGGGTCGAAGGCACCTTGTTCGGCAACGGCGAGCGCACCGGCAATTTGGACATCGTCACCGTGGCGCTGAACATGTACGCGCACGGCATCCCGCCGGGGCTGGATTTCAGCGACATCCAGCAGACGCGGAAAATGTACGAGCGTTACACCGGCATGGAGGTGCCCCCGCGTCAGCCCTATGGCGGCGACCTGGTGTTCACCGCGTTTTCCGGCTCGCACCAGGACGCCATCAAGAAAGGCTTTGCCGAGCGGCAAAAAAATCCCGACGCCATCTGGGATGTGCCGTACCTGACCATTGATCCGGCCGATCTGGGCCGCGAATACGGCGAGGTGATCCGCGTCAACAGCCAATCCGGCAAGGGCGGCATCACCTACCTGTTGGAAAGCGAATACGGCATTTACCTGCCGCGCGCCCTGCAAATCGAGTTCGGCCGGTATGCCAACGATGAAATTGACCGTCTGGGCCGCGAAGTCACGGCCGCCGAATTGCGCGAGATTTTCTGGCGGCAATACGTCAACCGTGCCACGCCGTATGCACTGGAACACTTTCACGCTGACGGTGCCAAGGGCCGGCTGCGCTGCCGGGCCACTGTCACGGTCAGCGACGGCAAGCGTCTGGACGTGACCGGCGAGGGCAACGGGCCGATCGCGGCGTTTGTCCAGGGACTCATCGCCAGCGGCAGCACCCCGTGCGAGGTAATCTCCTACGCCGAACACTCGCTGGGCGCCGGCTCGGAAGCCAGCGCCATCGCCTACATCCAGATTCGCGGCGCTGACGGTGACACCGCCTTCGGCGCCGGGACGGATACCAGCATCGAACTGGCCTCCATCAAGGCCGTGGTCAGCGCCTTGAACCGCCTCGGTAAGGCTTGAACTCCGGCCACGAAGGCGCGAAGACGCGAAGGATTGATTTAGTTTAAAAAAACTCCGCGTCTCTGCGTCTCCGCGGTTAATAAATTCTTCGCGCCTTCGCGTCTTGGTGGCCGGAGTTTATGCGTTAACCGCAGCGCGGGCGCTGGCGACGTTGGCGACGAACTGGGCGGCCAACGCTGACAGTGACGCCCAGTCGCCCTTGGCGAGGAACTCTTTTTTCAACAGGCTGCTGCCGACGCCGACCGCGGCGCAACCGGCCTTGATGAACTCGCCGCAGTTGTTCACGTCCACGCCGCCGGTGGGGATGATTTGCAATTGCGGCATCGGCGCCCGGATGGCCTTGAGGTAGTTCACGCCGAGACCGTCAGCGGGGAAAATTTTGACGAAATCCGCGCCGTGTTCCCACGCCGTCAACGCCTCGGTGGGCGTGTAGGCGCCGCTGACGACGGGCTTGGCGTAACGGTTGGCGGTGCGGATGATTTCTTCCTTGTACACGGGGCTGACGACGAACTGGGCGCCGGCGAGGATGGCGGCGCGGGCGGTGTCGGCGTCAAGCACGCTGCCGACGCCCATGAAGATTTTGTCACCGAGGGCGCGGCTGACCTCGCTGATGGCTTGCAGCGCGTTGGGCGTGGTCATGGTGATTTCCATGCCGGTCAGGCCGCCGGCGGCGAGGGCTTTGGCGAGGTCGAGCAGTTGCGCGGAGGAGTTGGCGCGGATGACGGCGACGACGCCGGGATTTAACAGACGGTGGATGGCGGCTTGCTTGGTCATAAGATTAAAATTCCCAGCCGATGATATTGATGCCGCCATAGGGTTTCGGGTCCTCATGGTCAGCGGGCGCGGGGTTAAGGACGTGGCTGGCGGTGACGTTCTGGCGGCCGTCGCCGGCGGACGGCGGGGCGAGGGGGTTGATGATTTGCAACCCCTGCGCGGAAATCATGACGACCACGCCAATCGCCCTGGGCGGCAGTGGCTGGCCGGGAGCGGGCCGGGGCGCGGCTTTTTGCGCCGGTGTCGCGCCGGTCGGTGGCGTCGCCTGGAAGTTTTGCGCCCACGCGGGGGCCGTGAGCAGGGCGAGGGTCAACAGCAGGGTCAGTCGTTGGTGCATGGGTTGAATATGGGGGGCAAATCGTTGACTGTCAAACATGGGAATTTATTCACCACGAAGGCACGAAGAGTTTTTTTACAAGGAGGACCTGGAGTTATTGGAGGAAGGTTTGCAGCCATCAACCGCCACCCTCCAATTCCTCCAGGTCCTCCTTGTAAAAAAATTTTTCCTCCTTCGTGTCTTCATGGTATCCTGCCGACTTATGATCGCCTCTCCTTTCGACCATCAAATGCTGACGGCGTTGATGGCCAACGTCCCCGACCCGGTGTATTTCAAGGATCTGGACGGGCATTTCCTGTCGGTCAACCAGGCTTGCTCCCACCATCTCGGCACTGACGATCCGGCGCTGTGCCTCGGCAAGACCGACTTTGATTTTTTCCTCCAGGAGCACGCCGAGGAGGCGCTGGAGGATGAACAATGGGTCATCAGCACCGGCCAGCCGCTGATCGCCAAGTTGGAAAAGGAAGTCCTGCCCAGCGGCCGCGTCAAATGGGTGTCCACCACCAAGATTCCGCTCAAGGACGCCAACGGCAAGGTCATCGGCACCTGCGGCATCTCGCGCGATGTCACCGACGAGCATGAAAAAAGCGAGCAGTTGCGCGAGTACGCCGAGCAATTGGCCGCGAAGCAAAACCAAATGGAGGAGGAATTGAGTTTCGCCATGGAAATCCAGCAGGCCCTGCTGCCGCAGGATTACGCCACCCTCCCGCCCGGCGCGCCGCCGGAGCGGTGCGCGATGCTGTTCACCCACCGCTACATCCCCACCGGCCGGGTCGGCGGCGATTTTTTCAGTCTGCTCCCCATCAGCGAGCAGACCGCCGGCATCATCCTTTGCGACGTCATGGGGCACGGCGTCCACGCGGCGCTGATCACCGCCATGCAACGCATCATTGTCGATGAAATGATTCCCCAGGCCAACCACCCGACCTTGTTCCTGGAAGGGCTTAACCGCCGTCTGCACCAAATCCTGCGCCGCCTGCCCACGCCCGTGTTCATCACGGCGTGTTACGTCACCGTTGACACCGCCGCCCGCCGCCTCCGCTTCGCCAACGCCGGACACCCGCAGCCCCTGCACGCGCGGCAGCACGGCGGGACGGTTGAGTTGCTCGGCAACCGCACCTTCACCACCTCCCTGCCGCTGGGCATGATTGAAGACCCGGTTTATCCCACGCTGGAAACCGATTTTGCCGCCGGCGACAAATTATTCATGTTCACCGACGGCTTGTGCGACCTGGACGCTGAGGATGAGGTCAAGAATCTCGACCATGAAGCCCTGCTTGGGCTGGTCAAGGACTGCGCCGCCCTGCACGACGTGGAATTCCTCGACGCGATCATCAGCGCCGTCAAGATCCGCACCGGCAAACAGTCTTTTCTCGATGACCTTTGTCTGCTGTGCGCTGAGTTTAAAGGGGAGTAGCCACCTTAACGCAAAGGGGTGAAGAATTTTTTACAGGGAGATCATGGAGGACATGGAGATTATTTTTTTAAAAACCTCCATGAACTCCGTGATCTCCCTGTAAAAAAATTCTTGGTGTTCTTTGTCCCTTTGCGTTAATGAAGCTCTGCCGGTACGTTCTAGCGAGTCAATCCTCCACTCCCGCCCAGGAACGGCGCACCTTTTGCAAGCCTTTGAGCAGTTTTTCGTCGATTTTCAGGGGTTGGTCCGGGGGCGGGCCGAAGGTGTAGGTGATAAGCAGCGTGTCCGATTCCACCCAGGCCGGTTGTAGCGTGTCGGCGGTCACGTAGGCGGTGCGGTCGCCGAGTTGATAGACGTGGTATTTGCGGCCCTTCCGGGTTTGCTCGCCTTGATAGGTGGCGGCGGTGACCCAGTTGAGTTCACCGAGGTCCTGCTGGTCGGGGACGCTGCCGCTGTCGCCGATGTCGTAGGTGGTGGGGTTGTAGGAGCGGCGCACGAAGCGCATGCCGCCGTAACGCCAGGTTTCGGTGAAGGTGTCGGTGTTAAAGTAGCGGATGTCCCGGCGGATGGTGCCGGTCTGGACGGCTTCCAGCTTGATGGTCTTCGGTCGGGAGTTAAAGAAGTCGCGCGCGGCCTGGCTCGGCTGCTGGTCTTTGGCGCCGGCGGGCGGTTCCTTGTATTGGTACTCGGCGACGAAGGTGAAGTCGCCGCCCAGTTGCCCGCGGTAGAGCGGGTCGGGGGGCGTGGGGCGGGATTTGGCCTTGTCAGTGTCAGCGGCGGTGGCGGCGGCGCAGGTTAGCGCGGCGAGGAGGAGGAGGGGCAAGTTTAAAAAACGCGCGAACATAATCTTACTCTATCACCGGTTCCAGTTGTTGATCCACAATCTCGCCGGTGAACCGGTCGATGGCGACATGCAGCCAGTAGTGTTTTTCCCCCTCGACGGTGAAATCCTCCAGCCGGGTGGCGTTGGTCACGTAGCGGCCGGCTTGGACGATGATGTCGATGAGCAAATTCCAGGTGCGGGTCTGGGCGGTGTCGGTGATGGCGCGCAGCACGGCCTCGCGCTGGTTCTTGTCGGCGGAGAAGTTGGTGTTGACGGTGTCCACGCCGATGGCGTCCTTGGGCAGGAGCGCCGGCAGGCCGCCGAGGTTGCTGAGCGGCTCGGCGGCGATTTGCTGCCACACGGCTCTGGCGAGGTCGGCGGTCTCGCTGCTGGTGAACGTCTCGCCGACGCCGGCGGTGCCGGAGCGGAAGGTGTTGTAATTCTTCGCGGCGCCGGAGATGAGCGCGGCGAAGACTTCCGCGCCTTCCCCGTTGGCGGAGTCGCGGGCGGCGCTGTTGATGTTGATTTTGCCGGCCACCACGTCGGGCTGCGCGGTGGTGTCCGGCCGGCCGCTGCCGAGGTAAAAGATGTCCAGCAGGCCGCTGTCGGCGCTGTTGGCGGCGTACAGGTTCAGCGTCTTCCAGGGGTCGTCACGATAGACGAAGCCCAGTTCCGCCACGCTGCGGAAGCGGCGGTTGAGCATGATGGGGCGCTGGTTGAAATTCCTGGCGGAGGTCAGCGGCGTGTATAACGGCGAATCGAGCAGGTTGCCGCTGATGGTGTCGGCGCTGCGCACCACGTAATCGCGGTCGGAGTAATACGTGTCGCTGGTTCGGCGGTTGACGGCCCAGTAGCGCGGGCTTTTGCGGGTGTCGCCGCCGTTGTAGGCGCCGACCGCGCGGTCGAAGATGAAGTGCGGGCCGAGGCTGCCGTTGTCATAGACGAGCCGGTCAACGCCGGCCTCGATGTTGCTGAAGTTGTCCGCCAGTACCGGCCTGTTTGACAGATATAGATTAGTGCGGGATGAACGCGGGTCGGAGAGGAAGAATGACAGCAGTTCCTTGTCGTTGCTCCCCGCGTAGGGGCCTTTCGTTAGATTGTGTCTTCTCAACGCCTCCGTCAGGGACTTTAACGGCTTCCCCGCGCCATCGCCATAGAGGACATTGTCATTCTTATCATTTTTAAAATAATAATACCATGGCACATAGGTAGTATCCCAATTCACGCCCCACACATTGGTATCGCCTTCCTCAACATGCAGACCGCCGGACTCCCCGCTCAGGACGACGCCGCGAAAGGTCTGGTAGGTATGCCATTCGCCGAGCTGATTGGGGTTTTCATATTGCAACGAGAGTACAATCGGCCCGCCGTTCGCCTCGTCATAAGTTGTGTCATAGCTGCTGTAATAGACCCCGTAAACAGAACTCGCGCCCAAGGGCGGATAAATGGCCTCGCCGTGGTTCTTGGCCCAATAATACCCTTGGTCAACATCGGGATCTTCATGGATATAGTTAGAGCCGACTTTAAAAAGTTCCCTGGTCGCGGGAATGATATACGGGTTGAGCGGTGAATAGATATAGCCGAGGTAAATTCCCGCCCGCTTATAGCCGTAACTCGATTTGAACAGGCCGTAGTTATGATTCATGTTGGCGCCGCCGCCGTAGGCGTATTGGGTAAACGCCCGGTCGGGATCCAGAGTGGCCGGCGAGTCGAAATAATTGTAATCGGTCAGCCTGAAACCCACCCACGCCGGCCCGGACGGCCACTCATAGGCGTTGTTGATCTTGGCGGGGCGCACCGGCTGGTTGGTGGACCTGAAATCCCGCCCGGCGTAGAACCCGGCGCTCGTATTTCTTGAAAAATCGTGCTGTATCAGGCAGATCTTGCCGCTGGTGGCGATGATGCGCAGATTGGTGGGACGTTGCCCACCGCTAGCGTTCTGCAGGTCGCTGGCGTTGGCGTGGGGGTTCCACAAGGCGAACGTCAGCCATGAATTGAGAAACGCCTGGAACGTGTTGGGAAAGATACCGTTATCGACCCCGGCATTGGGCGACACCCTCAGCGTGCTGATGCCGATGCTCCAAATGAACGGCAAATTTTCCACCCCGTAGAACGCTTCCTTGCCGAGCGGGTATATGGCGGTATCCCGGTGGCCGATGCGAATTTCCGTCGGGATGCTGTCCTGGTCCCACTGGTCGATGATATTCGCGCCGATTTGCAGGATTTGGTACTTTTCCTGCGCGTACACCAGGGCCAGCCCCGTGGGCGAGCCTGAGGCGACTTCCTCCGCGCGACCGGTTATGGCAAATACCGTCCCGCGCCCCGAGCCGTTGGCATTGCTAAAATAACGCCAGTCACGGAACCAGTCCGGGCGGACGGTGCGCAAATACTCGCCCATGTCCATGGGCACGTTGCCTTCATTGGGCGCGCTGAAACGCTTGTTGTCGTAATTGCCGGTGACCAACCCCAGGCCGCCGCGCAGAATCGCGGCCTGAAGCAATTCAAAGAAGTCCGGCTCGCGGCGTTCATCCTCCGGCAAGTCGGCGACTTCCTGCAAGGTGAGGATTTTCACCCGACCGTCAGCGGTGTAGCCGCCGTGGTCGTAAATCCAGGCGCCGCCGATGCTGAGACCCTTCGGCGTAGTTGTGCCAGCGGGCACCCGCCGCAGGCCGAAGTTTTTGTAAATGTCATCCTCAGTGACCCCTTCCGGCGGCTGCCCGTCGAAACGAATCCAGTCCACCTTGGCGAGGTCGAAACGGTGCTTGACCAGCGGCTCGCCTTCCTTGGCCGGCTGACCGTCAAGCCGCTTAAAAGAGCCGCTGACGGTGACGTTGGGGAAGAAACGGTTGAAGGCGTCCGCGCTGTTGCGGTTGTCCTTGTAAGCATAGGACGGCCGTGTGCCGGTGTCGGGATTGGGTTGCGCCTCGGTGGACGTGTTGGAACCGCTCCACGCGCCACCGTCAGCGGCGTTGTGCGCCGGCCCCCACGACGGGGAATTTTTGGCGCGGGAGAAGGTGGTGAAATAGGGCGTGAATTGCGTAATCCCCAGCTTGTTGCTGGCTTGCAGGAAATCCTGGCGGCTGATGAACGCGCTGTCACCGTCAGCGGCCTTGAGGAACCCGCTGGCGAGGGCGGTGTCCTTGAGATAGTTGTCGTATTTCTCGGCGTCTTCCGCGGTGGTTTTGTTGCGGTATTCCCGAATCAGCGTGTCGATCACCTCCTCGCTCAAACCGATTTGGGACAAGTCGGCGTAACCCAGGCTGCCTTTGCGGGCGACATGGTCAGTGTCGCTGCTGTCGGGATAACCGGCGGCGTTGATGTCCAGCAACCCGCCGGTGTCGTACACCACGTAGGCATAGCGACCGACAATGTAGTCGGGATTGGTGCCGCTGGTGTCGGTCATGGCGGGCGTGATGGTCGTGGCGGCGGCCGGGCCGGAGCGGGTCAGCAACACCCATTGCGGGTCAATGGCGACGGGCAGGGGGACAAAACCGGTTTTATTCCAGCGGTTATGGTCGATGTAACGCCCGTTGCGCGCGGCGGCGGTGGTGCTGACAGTGACAGCGGGGGTGCCGCCGTTGTTGACGAAGGCGCCCTGAGTGCCGTTGCGCCACAATTCGGTGGTCGCGGAACTCCACTTAATCAGGTTGAAGGGCTTGTCGCCGCTGATGTTGACATCATCGAGCATACTGTAGGGCAGCATGTTTTGCGGCGCGCGCGGCTCGTAAGCCCCCGTGCCGCTGACCGTGGCGATGGTGGAACCGGCCACGATTTCCGCGACGAAATCGGCCTTGACGAAATCCAGGGCGCTGAGCGCCAGAATGTTGGCGCGGGCCTGGCTGGCGCTGGAAAAGGAAATTTGGCGATTCAGCCGCGCCTGGCCGAAAAACGCCAGCACCACCAGCGTAATCAGCAACAGCGAGAACAGCGCCACAATCAGCGCCGCGCCGCGCCGGCCGCCGGAACGGGGCAACTTGCCTGTGCTCGTCAAGTCATGAATGCGGCGTATCATACAAAATGTTTTTCTTACCTTCCGCCATCATCACCACGGCAAAAGATTTGAATTTTTTACCCAATGTTATGAATACTGCTACTAAGCAGAGTTGTCTAGAAAATTTTTCCCGCGCCGGGATTCACCCGATTCCCCGCCGCGAGAGGGAACGCGAAATGCCGGGTAATAATGTTGAACCTCGCCGGCGGATTCGCTAGGGTATGGCTAATAATGGTTTGCCAAGCTCAGCCACATCGTTTCCATGTCACCGTCAGCGGTCGGCCGGTTCTTGAATTTCAAAAAGAGGGAAATTAGCAAATGACTCCTGAGCCTGCTCACAACATCCAGGTAATCTTCTCGAATGAACAGCAGGATGTCCGGATTCCGGCAAAGCTTTATCTGTTTCTCCGCCGCGCCTGCCAGGACGTTTGGGCGCAGGAGCAGTTCACCGGGTCTGCCAGGATCTGCATTCGTTTAATCGACGACCAAATTATGCAGCGTCTGAATTTGGCGCACCGGGGGATTGATGCCGTTACGGACATGTTGATCCTCCCGACGGGGAAGAACGGCGTTTATGATAAAGACCTCGATACCGGGGCGCTGATTTTGGGCGATATTGTGCTCTCGCTGCCGCGCGCATTGCACCAGGCAAAGCTCGATGGACATAGCCTCCAACAGAGGCTGGTTTCTTTGACGGTGCGTGCCATGCTGCACCTGCTCGGCTACAACCACGAAACCGGCGGGCCGGAAAGCGTCCGTCTGCGCGAAAAAGAGGCCGGCATCCTCAGTCAACTGGATCGACCGCTGAGCCTCAAACACCATGCATAGGCCGTCTAAGCGGCCTTGGTTTGCGGATCGCTTGCGCCCCGGCGGGGTTTTATCTGTAAAAATCCGTGTCAAATTTTGGCCTTTATGGGTTACGGGATAAAGAGCTTTTCGTGGCTGGCGGCGCTGCTGGTGTGCGGCTTGTTCTTTGCGCTCGGCGCGCGCGGGCTGAACGAGCCGGACGAGGGCCGCTACGCCAACATGGCGGGGGAAATCCTGGAGGACGAGGGGCACGGTTGGCTGGATCCGGTGCTGTCGGACGTGCATCATTATGACAAGCCGCCGATGATTTACTGGGTGACGGCGCTGAGCATCAGGACCTTCGGTTACGGCGAGGCGGCGACGCGGTTGCCGTCGGCGCTCGGCGCGGTGCTGGCGCTGGCGGGCCTGGGGTGGGCGGCGTGGCGTTTGCATGGCGGCCGGGTGGCCTGGTGGACGCTGCTGGTGTGCGGCACCATGCTGCAATTCTGGATTCTGGCGCGCTGGCTGACGCCGGACATGTTGCTGACGGGCTGGGTGACGCTGGCCATCGCACTGTGGGTGGAATGCCGTCGGCGCGGCGGCGATTGGCGCTGGTGGCTGGCATCGTTGTTTTGCTGGGCGGCGGCGTGGTGGACTAAGGCGACCCCGGCGCTGGTGCCGCTGCTCGGCCTGTATGTGGCGCTGCTGGTGACCGGCGACCGCGCGGGGCGGCGGGCGTTGCGGTTCCCGCTGCTGGTGCCGGCGATTATTTTGCTCGGCGCGCCGTGGTACCTGCTGATGATGCGGGAACATCATGACTTGGTGCATTTTTTCTTCGGGCGCGAACTGGTGGGACGGATGACGGGGCACGCTGACGGTCGCCACGGGCCGGTGTATTATTACGCGATGATCTCGGCGCTGGGTTGGCTGCCCTGGTGGCCGTGGGCGGTGGTGGCGATGAAATTCAAAAATTGGGAGCCGGGCTGGTGGCGGCGCGCGCCGGAGTTGTGGCTGATCGTCAGCGGCCTGCTGGTGTTCACACTGACCTCGTCCAAGCTGCCGACGTACACGCTGACGCTGGCCCCGTGGGCGGCGCTGGGGATGGCGCGATTGATTGTCCCGCTGACCGGGCGGCGCCCGTTGCGCGCGGCGCTGCTGCTGACCGCCGGCGCGTGGCTGGCGCTGCTGCTGACGGCGAGCGTGCTGGTCACGCGCTACGAATCGCAACTGGGGCGCAATTCGTCATTGCGGGAAGTGTCGGCATATCTGGCCAAACATGGCGCGCAACGGATTTACGCCGACAGGTACTGGCCGGGCCTGGAGGTGTATTTTGGCGAGGAAGTGTATTACGTCACCGACCGGAGTTTGCTGCAAACCAAGGCTGACACTGACCTTGCGGCGGACTCGGCGCACTTTGTGAGTCCGCGCCAATTCACGGAATTGCCAGCGTCAGCGTATGCCGGGGCGTGGTTCGTGCATTACCGCCGGCAACAAAATTCCCCGCTGACCGTGCGGCCGACCACGGTGATAATCGGTGATTTTGAGTTGTGGCCCCTGTCCAGGTGACGCTGACGGTGGGCCTTTTCCTGCCCGCTTACTCTCCCGACCTCAACCCCATCGAACACCGCTGGGCCAAACTCAAAGCCAAATTGCGCCCCTTACTACCCTCCTCCGACAACCCCTTCGCTCTCATCGCCAGTTTGTGCCTATATTGTTGTTAAATGCTATAATATACATGGATGTGGGAAGTCATGCGAGCGGGAGCTTGTTCAACGTCAGCTTTGCTTGTTCCGCCAGCAACCGCTGTTTGGCATCGAAACTGTAAAAGTGCCTGGCTTCCAACAGCAGGGCTGCGGCCACATGTAGAATATCCAATGAGCGCGCCTGCAACGCGGGGGTGAATTTCTTGGACAACTCGCGCGCCTTTTGAAAATGTTCGCCTTGATGCAAACTGGCATGGCGCAGGATGCCGTCGCGCACGTCCTCATCTATCTGCCGAAATGCCCGGTCATACTCCGCCGGTGTGATGATTTTCCCCGCCAGCAGCCGCCGCAACCCGTTTATCAATTCCAATTCCCCCAGCAGCGTGTAGGGAATGCCATCGACAAGCTGAGCCGCTTGTGCTGAGGCAGCTTGATGAAACACATCCCTAGCCACATACAGCGGTAGTAAAAAGCTGGTGTCACAGTAAATCACGCTCCGCGCTCCTCGGATAAAAAGGCGACGGTGTTGACACGGTGACTGCCGGAAACGCGCCCGCCACGGGCAAACCGTTTCTTGAAATCTGGCTTTTGCGGGGCAACCGGCACCCGCAATTCCGCGACGGCACGGCTTCGTTTGGTGATGATGACGGTCTCACCAGTTTGCAACCACGCCTCCAGGCGCGGGAAGCAGGTGCGTAATTCTCGAACAGTCGCGGTTTTCATGGTGAATCAAGTATGAATCACCATGCCTGAATTGAAAGAAACAAATGATGCGATTTACAAAAGGAGTTTGTCAAAAAAATAAAGGTTTGCGTCGGTTTGTACAAGTTTGAAAGTTTGTTGAGTTGGCGCGGTATCGCGCGACTTATACAAACTTACACAAACTAAAAAGCAACCCCTAGGCGGCAGCGCCGAGCAGTTTGGTGCGGACGCTGGCCAGCGCGTAATCGCGGTTGAGTTTGGCGATGAAATCCACCGTGATGCCTTTCGGGCAGGCGGATTCGCAGGCATAGGTGTTGCTGCACGAACCGAAGCCCTGGGCGTCCATCGTTTCCACGATCGCCAGCACCCGGCGGTCTTTTTCCGCCTGGCCTTGCGGCAGCAGGTTGAGATGGGCGGCCTTGGCCGAGGCAAACAGCATGGCGGCGCCGTTCTTGCAGGAGGCCACGCACGCGCCGCAACCGATGCAGGCCGCCGCGTCCATGGACAGGTCGGCGCTGACCTTCGGCACCGGAATCGAGTTGGCGTCGGGCGCCGAACCCGTGGAAACCGAAATGAACCCGCCGGCCTGGATGATGCGGTCGAAGGCCGAGCGATCCACCACCAGATCCTTCAGCACCGGAAACGCCTTGGAACGAAACGGCTCGATGGTAATCACGTCGCCGTCCTTGAAGCTGCGCATGTAAGTCTGGCAGGACGCCACGCGATATTCAGGCCCGTGCGGCTCGCCGCCGATCATCAGCGAGCAACTGCCGCAAATGCCCTCGCGACAGTCGTGCTCAAAGGTAATCGGCTCTTTCCCGGCCTGAATCAATTCCTCGTTGACCTCATCCAGCATCTCCAGGAAGGACATGTTGGGATTGAGTTCCTTGGCTTCGTATTCTTCAAAACCGCCCGATTGCTGCCCCGACGCCTGGCGCCAGACTTTGAGTTTGACGTTCATTTATAACTCCGTGTTGCGAGTTTGACTTCTTCGTAATTCAACATTTCCTTGTGCAAGACCGGCGGCGCGCCGACCCCCTTGAACTCCCAGGCGGCGACGTAGGCAAACTTGTCGTCCTGCCGCAATGCCTCGCCGTCCTCGGTCTGGTATTCGCTGCGGAAGTGACCGCCGCAGGATTCCTCGCGGTGCAGGGCGTCCTGGCAAATCAATTCGGCCAGTTCAAGGAAATCGGCCACCCGGCCCGCTTTTTCCAGCGCCTGGTTGAGATCCTCGCCCTCGCCGGTGACCTTGGCGTCGCGCCAAAAGGCCTCGCGAATCCGGGGAATTTCACGCAGGGCCTGCTCCAAGCCGTCCTTGTCGCGCGCCATGCCGCATTTTTCCCACAGCAAATTGCCGAGTTCCTTGTGGAAGTCGCTGACCGTGCGCCGGCCGTTGATGCCGAGCAATTTCTTGATGCCCGCCTGAACGTCAGCGACCGCTTGCGCGCTCTCGGCACTGTCAGCGGCCGGGCGTTTTTCCTTTTGCGCGGCCAGGTAGTTGTTGATGGTGTTCGGAATGACAAAATAACCGTCCGACAAGCCCTGCATCAGCGCGCTCGCGCCCAGGCGGTTCGCGCCGTGGTCGGAGAAATTCGCCTCGCCGAGCACGAACAGGCCGGGCAGGTTGCTCATCAAGCCGTAGTCAACCCACAAGCCGCCCATCGTGTAGTGAATCGCGGGATAAATCCGCATCGGCACCCGGTAGGCGTCCTCGCCGGTGATTTCCTTGTAAATGTCGAACAGATTGCCGTAACGCTCCTCGACTTTGTGCTGGCCGAGCCGCTGGATGGCCTCGCTGAAATCCAGATACACGCCGCGCCCGCCCGGGCCGACGCCGCGCCCGTCGTCGCACGCTTCCTTGGCGGCGCGTGACGAAATATCGCGCGGGGCGAGATTGCCGAAGCTTGGGTACTTGCGCTCCAGATAATAATCGCGGTCCGCCTCGGGAATGTCGTTCGGATGCTTGCCGCAATCCTCCCGGCGCTTCGGCACCCAAACCCGGCCGTCATTGCGCAACGACTCGGACATCAGCGTCAGCTTCGACTGGTAATCGCCCGACCGCGGGATGCACGTCGGGTGAATTTGCGCGTAACACGGATTGGCAAACAAAGCGCCCTTTTTGTGCGCGCGCCAAATCGCGGTGGCGTTGGATTGGCGGCCGTAAGTGGAAAGATTCCAGCAATTGCCGTAACCGCCGGTGGCCAGCACCACCGCGTCAGCGGTGTGCGCCTTGATTTCGCCGGTGGCGAGGTTGCGGGTGACGATGCCCTTGGCGTGGCCGTTGACCACAATCAAGTCGAGCATCTCGTGGCGGTTAAACATCTGCACCGCGCCGAGGCCGATTTGGCGGCTCAACGCCTGGTAAGCGCCCAGCAACAGTTGCTGCCCGGTCTGGCCGCGCGCGTAGAAAGTCCGCGACACCTGCGCCCCGCCGAAAGAGCGGTTCGCCAGCGTCCCGCCGTATTCGCGCGCGAACGGCACGCCCTGCGCGGCGCATTGGTCGATGATGCTGACACTGACCTCGGCGAGCCGGTGGACATTGGATTCGCGGGCGCGGAAATCGCCGCCCTTGACCGTGTCGTAAAACAACCGGTACACGCTGTCGCCGTCGTTCTGGTAATTCTTGGCCGCGTTGATGCCGCCCTGCGCCGCCACGCTGTGCGCGCGCCGCGGGCTGTCGTGGTAGCAATACGCCTTCACCTTGTAACCCAGTTCCGCCAGCGTCGCCGCCGCCGAGGAACCCGCCAGGCCGGTGCCGACGACGATGATTTCAAATTTGCGTTTGTTGGCCGGGTTGACCAATTTGGAATGGCGAATGTATTCGCTCCATTTTTGCGCCAAAGGCCCGCTGGGGACATTACCGTTGAGTTCCATACAATTTATCTCTCAAAAATCAGGCAATCAATTTGAAGTACACCGCCGCGGGCACCGCCGCCATGCCGGCGAACACCACCAGCGCGAACCCCACCGCCGCGCGGTCAATCAGCCAAGCGGAACGCCGGTTGCGCAAGCCGAGCGACTGGCACATGCTCGACACGCCGTGGCTCAAATGCCAGCTCAACAGAGCCACGCCGAGCACATAGAACAGCGACACCCAGCCGTTGGAAAATCCCTCGAGCACCATCCGGTACACATCCGGCTGGCCGCCGGCGTCCAGCAGTGTGTCAAATTCGGGATTGGTCGTGTGCGCCGTGAAGTGCAGCAAGTGATATATCGCGAACACCACCACCACGAGGCCGCCGACAATCATCGTGCGCGACGCGTAGCTGGCCGCGCTCTTTTCCCGCGCGTACGCCACCGGCCGCGCCCCCCGGTTTTCCAGCGTCAGCGCGAGGGCCACCAGCACGTGTACCGCCACGATGCCCAGCATCGCCAGGCGGAACCCCCACAACAATTCGGGCGAAATCTTCAGGAAGTGCGCGTAACCGTTCAGCGCGTGCTCGCCGAGAAAGATTTGCAAATTCCCCAGCATATGCACCGTGATAAAGGCGACCAGCAGCACCCCGCTGACGCCCATGAGGATTTTTTTGCCGACGGAAGAAGTAACCACCTGTAATAGAGCTTTCATATCTGGTAAATCGGTCTCAATTCCCCATCACGCTAGAGACTGTTTGGCAGATGTCAAAAAAACATTGCAAATTTTTGTCAGCATTCGCAAAGAGTCCGGGTTGGGGGTTAAAGTAGTTGGCCACAGAGGAACACGGAGCAGGCACAGAGTTCCACGGAATTTTTCTCTGTGGCGCTCTGTGCCTGCTCGGTGTAACTCTGTGGGCGGTTTTTAGAACTGGTGGCGGTAGCCCGCTGTTAGTCCCCAAGGCTTGTCATACTTGTCGCCAAAGCTCGCCTCGTAGTCGAGGTGGAGCTGATTGTCAGCGTCGAGTTGCCAGATGAGGCCGCCGCCGAGTTCGGCTCTGGCACCGTCGGTGTTGGCGCGGATGTGTTGGTAGCCGTTGTGCAGGGTGCCGCCGCTGCTGATGGTTTCCACGCCGCTGATCTTCACGTAGGGCTGGAGTGCGCCGCCGTTGGTGAGTTTTATACTGCGACCGAAGAGGCTGCCGATGCGGAGTTGCAGGGCATCGAGGTCTTGGGCGCTGATGCTCATGGGGCCGGCTTGATAGTCCTCGGCGAGGATGTGCAGGTAGTTCACTTGGAATTGCGGCTCAATGAACCAATCATCGGTGAAGGTGAACTTCTTCCCGATTTCGATGCTGCCGCCGATGTTTACGTTGTTGTAGTCGGCGGTGAGTTGGTTATTGCCGTAGGGGGCTTTCAGGTTGTTGTCAATGCTGGCGGCTTTGAAGGTGGCGTCGATGTAGAAGCCGCTGCTGTGGAGCCAGGTGGCGTAGAGGCCGCCGTAGTAGCTGTTGAGTTCACCGTCGGTGTTGGGGGTGCGGTAGTCTATATCACTGCGGCCGTAACCGGCATAGACGCCCAGATATAAGTCACTGTCAGCGGACAAGGTGAACTTATGGTCAGTGCCAAGATCGACGCCGTAGATGAGTTGTTCGTAGGCTTTGCCTGATACTTGGCTGCTGATGTTTAGCTGTTGGCCGTAGCTTCTTAGCCAGATGTTTTCGATTAGGTTGTTGGCGCTGAGGGTGACGGCTTTGTCTGACGACGAGGTGACGGGTTGACGAGATGACGAAAAGTGTAGTTCGCCCAGGCGCTTTAACAGGTTGTCTTGCTGGGCGAACCACATGCTTTGCTGGATGGCGATGGCGCTGTTTAAGACGGCTCCAGCAGGGCTGGTGCTGTGTTGGGTGAAGTGGGGGTTGCCGTCGGCGTCATGGCCAGCTTGGGTGTATTCTTCCAAGCCCCAACTGAAGTTGTCCCAGATCCAGTTTTCCTTGTTTTCGCCGGTGACGAGGGTGTTGGCGACGGTGTTGGGGTCGCGCAGGCCGTCGCCGGTGGCGCTGATGGTGCCGCGGGGGTGGCTGGTGGCGGCGGTGCTGCCGCTGACGGTGCTTTTGGCGCCGGTGTCGCTATCGACGGGGAAGTACCAGGCGCCGTCGCCGCTGATGCTGTCGCTGTGGAGGGCGATATAGTTACCGGTGGTGCCGAGGTGGATGGTGCCGTGGTTGTCGATACTGTCGGTGATGGAGTTTTTGGTGAAGTTCCACACGCTGTCTGCGCTGACGTTGAGGGTGCCGCCGGTGTAACCGCCCTGGCCGCTGGCGCTGTCGTTGAGGGTGAGGGCGACGGCTGCGTCGTCGTTTTGGATGATGTCACCGGTAAAGCTACTGCCGGGGCCGGTGAGGTCGAGGTCGATAACGGAATTGTCGTTGCCGCTGACGGTGCCGGTGATGGTCGCGCCGTTGCTGCCGGTAATGGTGACGGTGCTGTCAGCGTAGCCGTGCGTGTCGCCGGTTTGGGTACTGTCATCCAAGTTGACGATGGCATGGGAGGAGTCGGCGCTGACGATATCCCCGTTCACGGCAGAGTTGATGATGGTCAGGATTAATTCCGCCTCCCCCTGTGCGGTCGCCAGATTGCCGCCGTTGGTGGCTTGCACGTGATCAAGCACCACCGTGGCGACAATGGCCGCGGTGCTGGTTGTGACCAAGTCACCTTGCGCCGCACTCAAGGTACTGTCTTGGAAAATCACCGTGCTGGCGCCCCAGGAATCGACTGCGCTGTTGTCCGCGTGGATGGCGCTGGCGCCGGAGCCGGTGGTGGTGAGAGTGACATTGGAGCCGCTTACCCTGCCGCTGTTGGCGAACACTCCGGGGCTGTTGTCGCCTGTCGTACCGACCGCGGCATCGGTCAGGACTACCGCGCCGTTAGCCGTGGTGTAAACACCGGGGCTGTTGTTGCCGGTAGTGGTGATGGTGCCGCCGGTCAGGGTGATGGTCGAGGTGTTGCTGCGGGCGTGCACCCCCATGCTATTGTCGCCCTCCGTGCGAATCGTGACGTTGGTCAGCGTGCCGGTTGATGAGGGGGTGAGAAATACACCGGTTGCGTTGCTGCCGGTGGTGACGATATCGGTGTCTTCCGCGATTACCGTTGAATCATAACGCCCATAAACACCATTTCCGTTGCTGCGGATATTGACTCCCTTTAATGTCACGGTTGAAGAATAGGCGAAATATACTCCATCGCTCGCGCCATCGGTGGCAATGCTGCCACCTTCCATGCTGAGTGTGGCAGTGCCGGTCATCCATATCCCGCCACGGCCGTTAATCGTCACATCGTTCAACGTGGCAACCGATAAATCCTGGACATTCAATCCCCGCCCCGCCGTGGAGGACAGCGTGCCGCCGGACAAATACAGTGTGGCGCTACCAATGGCTCGCGCGGCGTACAGGCCGTAGCCGGGCCCGCTAAAGGTGGAACTGAGCGTTATATTGGTGCCGTCATAGGTCGCGCCGGCGTTACGAACAACCAGGGCGGCTGTATCGCCCTTCGGGGCATTGTAACTTTTATCAGCCTCTACCACGGTGCCGCTGTCAACGAGTTTGTTTTCCGCGAGTACATTCAACGCGGAGACGCTGAGGACGCAGAGGAAGATTAGGGTTAGTTTTCGTGTTTTCATGTTGGGTGTTTTCATAAAGTTTTTTTTGAGCTGCATTAACGCAAAGGCACAAAGGGACAAAGGCGCGAAGATTTTTTTGGTTTGGTTTTTTAATTAACAAAAATCTTTGTGTTCTTTGTTCCTTTGCGCCTTTGCGTTAATGAGGCTCCTGGTTTTAGTTGGCGCCTTCGGAGTGTTTGGCGGTGTAGGCTTTGGCGCCGATTACGATGATGTCGCCGGGGATGCCGACGGGGTTGCCTTTTAAGAAGCCGATGAGTTGGATGTTCCAGATTTGGGAGTCGTTTTCGGGTAAGGGGTGCGGGTCGCGCCAGGGGCTGTGCAAAACGGTGTATTCTTTATCCCAGGTGCCGGTGCCGTGGTCGATTTTGGCGATGAAGTACTCGAACTCGCCTTTGACGAAGCTGACGGTGAGCTGGTTGTTTTCGATGTAGGCTTTGAATTCGGGTTTGCCGACGGT
>JAISDC010000109.1 GCA_031265105.1 Verrucomicrobiales bacterium | reverse complement strand
GCGCGCTCGCGGCTGGCGTCCGTCCTGCGCGTGCCCGCCAACCGCAAATTCCTCATCGGCGTCGAACAGGAATGGCGCGGCCTCCGCAAGCTCGACCCCGATTTTCTCCACGTGTTCCTCGACAGCGAGCTGGCGCGCGGCTACATCGGCTGGGCGGTGCCCGGCGTCCACGGCGCGCAAATCGGCCTCGCCACCGCCGACCGCCGCGCCCCGCGCCTCGGCGCGTTCACCGCGCGGCTGCGGAAAATTTTCGACTTCAGCGCCGCGACCTGTGTCGAACGGCGCGGCGGCCTCATCCCCGCCGGCGGCACCCTGCATCACCCGCCGCTGGCGGCGGCGCTGTTGCTGGGCGACGCCGCGGGTACGGTCTCCCCGCTGACGGCGGGCGGCATCCATCCCGCGATGGAACTTGGGCGCCTCGCCGGCGTCAGCGTCGCCAACCATCTCCTCGACGGCGGCCCCGACCCGTGGCGCGTCATCCGCCGCCGGCTGCCGTCCTACGCCGTGAAAAACCTGCTGCGCCGCGCCTTCGAGACCTGCACCCCGCCGAACGCGCTGCTCGATTTCGCCCTGGCGAATCCGTTGTTCCAACGCCTCGCCCAAACCGTGTTCTTTCATCATCGCGGCTTGCTGACGGTGGCTGCGTGGCGGGATTTGTTTCCCTTGGAGCGGTCATTAAATAACGCCGAACCGCCAAGGCACTAAGTGTTTGTTAACCAAAACTTCGCGCCTTGGTGTCTTGGGGTGAAAATTTTTCCCGGACGATGACGTTCACGCCCGCACGCACAAGTCGCGCCACTGCTCCAGCTTTTGCTTCGCTTGGCCGCTGTCGATGATTTCCCGCGCCAGGGTGAGGCTGGCGTCCCAGGTCGGGCAGATTTCGGTGACGACGAAGCCGAGGGCGCTGTTGGCGATGATGATTTCCTTGAACAGGCCCGCCTCGCCGCCGTTGAACAACGCCCATATGCGCCGGGCGCTTTCTTCCCGGCCGCTGATGATGAGGCTGCGGTAGCCGCCGAGGTCGCGGCGCGGGCGGTCGGGGATGTCGAATTTCAGCGAGGTGTGGATGGTGTTCGGGCCGAGAATGGAGTATTCGCCGATGGGGGTGCCGTCCTCGGCCTCGCTGTAGATGGCGAGGTGGTGTTTGCGGCCTAACAACTCCAGCACCTCGCCGAACAGGTTGACGTAATCCCGGTTGAACAGACCGATCATCTGCGCGTCGGGCCGGGCGGGGTTGATGAGCGGGCCGAGCTGATTGAAGACGGTGCGGCGGCCCTCGGCGGCGAGGGCGCGGCGGAGGGGGGCGAGGGTTTGGAAGGTCGGATGGTAAAACGGCGCGTGGAAGAAGCCGAGGTTGCTCTCCTCGAACACGCGGCGGTTTTGCGTCGGTGTCAGCGTGTGCGGGATGCCGAGCGCGGCCAGGACATCGCTGCTGCCGGAAATTTTGGTGATGCCGACATTGCCGTGTTTCACGACGGGCACGCCGCCGGCGGCGAGGACGAACATCATCGTGGTGGAAATGTTGACCGTGTTCAACCCGCCGCCGCCGGTGCCGCAGCAGTCGAGCAGCGGCCTGCCGCGCCACGAGCCGCTGAGGCCGGGGTCGAGGGCCTTGGGCAGGAAGGCGTTGGTGAAGGCCAGCAATTCGCGCGCGGTCTCGCCTTTGTCGGTCAGCGCGCGGAGGAAGTCGAGTTTTTCCGTCTCGCTGACGGTGGCGTCGAGCAAATCCTCGGACGCCTGCCACACCTGAGGCGCGGTGAGTTCACCGTCAGCGCGGCAGATTTGGGTTAGGTCGGGAAGGGTGCTCATGCTTTGATTTTTTTAACCACGGATTAACACCGATGCACACGGATATTTTTTTCCAGTCAGTTATCTGTGTGCATCCGTGTTAATCCGTGGTTGAAAAATTTGTTTATTTCAGCAAACGACTGACTACCGCGCTGATTTGCTTGCCGTCGGCGCGGCCGGCGGCCTTGGCGATGGCGGCTTTCATGACCAAGCCGAGTTGCGCCTTGCCGGTGGCACCGGTCTCGGTGATGGCGGCGCTGACGATGGCTTCCAGTTCGGCGTCGCTGAGCGCGGCGGGCAGGAAGGTTTCCAGCACGGCCTTTTCCGCGCGTTCCTTGGCGGCGGCGTCGGGGCGGTTGTTTTTTTCGTAAACCTCGATGGATTCGTGGCGTTTCTTGATTTCCTTGCGCGCGACTTGCCGGACGTCATCGTCAGTGGCCTGGCCGTCGGCGCCGTATTTTTCAATGGCGAGATATTTGGCGGCGGACTTGAGCGCGCGCAAAGTGTTCAGTTTATCCATGTCCCTGGCGCGCATGGCGTCCTTGATTTGGGTGTCGATTTGTGCGAGTAGAGCCATAAGGCTGTCAATGGTGCGAGGTTTCGCCGGTTCGGGCAAGGAGAAATCCGCCGCGGAAATTGAGGTTTAATTTCGGCGGGAAATCCCTACAACTCAATATTGCGTGAGAATCATTTACCGCTACCTGCTGGGCGAAATCATCGGCTCGTCGTGCGCGGCCATCGCGGTGCTGACGTCGCTGATCATGCTCGGCGACGCGTTCAAGCGCATCGCGCAGGTGGTGGTGGACAACGACATCCCGTTCTGGCTGGTGCTGAAAATGATCGCCCTGCTCAGCCCGCAGGCGATGACCATCACCATTCCGTGGGGCCTGCTGGTGGGGACGCTGCTGGTGTTCGGCCGCATGTCGCAGCAGCGGGAAATCCTGATCATCCGCTCGGCGGGCATCGGCTTGGTGCCGCTGATCGCGCCGGTGGTGCTGTTCAGCATGTGCATGTGCCTGGCCAGTTTTTACAACAACGCCATCATCGCCCCCAAGTGCATGACCAAGCTCAAGGAGATGCTGCTCGAAATCGGCCGCAACAACCCGACGCTGCTGATCAAGGCCCAGGAACCGGTGGACAAATTTCCCGGCTACACGATTTACGTTGATAAAAAATACGGCAACACCATCGAGGGAGTGTACATCTGGAAGCTGGATCCCAAAACGCGGATTCCGTTGCGCAGCTCGCGGGCGGATCGCGGGATACTCACCGCCGATTTGCAAAACCTGAAGCTGACCATCACCCTGTTCAACGCGCGGGAGGAGGACCGCGCCGCCGCCGATCCCACCGACTTGAGCCGCATCACCACCGGGATGCGCGCCTCGCAACTGCCGATCCGGTTGGAGTTGGGCCAGGACTTTGAAGCCGGCCGCCTGGGCACCAACATCGGCATCATGACCGCGGAGCAAATCGTCAACCACATCTTCGCCACCGGCGAGCAGAAATTGCGGTTCACCCCGCTGTTCACCGAGTTGCAAAAGCGCGTGTCGTTCTCGGTGGCGTGCTTCACTTTCATGTTCCTGGCGATTCCGCTGGCCATCAACACCGGGCGGGCCGAGACCTCCATCGGCTTTGTCGTCAGCGTCGCCATCGTGGTGTTGTATTACCTGATGATTGTGTACGCCATGTCGCTCAGGGACCAGCCGAACGCCTATCCCGATTTGATTATCTGGATTCCGAACATCCTGTTGCAGGGCCTGGGGTTCTGGCTGATCTGGCGCGCCAACAAGCATCCGGCGTGAACGTCAGCGGGAATTTGACGCCAAGGCGCCAAATCGGTTTAATCAGCGGCTAATTTCGCCGCCAGGATTTTCCGCGCGCGGTAGATTTTCATCTCCACCGCCTTCTCCGTCAGGCCGAGCAGCGCGGCGCATTCCCGGTAAGACGCGCCCTCGAGCGCGCTGACGATGAGCGGCGCCTTCAACTCCGGCGGCAATCGGTCAATCGCCACCGTCAGCGCCCGCAATTGTTCCCGCCGTTGCAAAATCTCCGGCGCCGCGGCCTCGGCGGACGGCAATTCCGGCGGCTGGCCGGCAGCGTCAGCGGACAGGGAAAAACTTTGGCGGGCGGCGCGGTACGCCCGGCTGCGCGCGTGGTCGCGGCACAGGTTCAGCGCGATGGCGAACAGCCAGGTGACAAACCGGGCGCGGGGATTGAATTTGCCGATGTTGAAGTAGGCGCGGACGAAGGTTTCCTGGGTCAGCTCCAGCGCGTCGTGCTCGTGGGGAATATGACGCCAGATGAAGCGGTGCAGGCGCTGCCGGTGCCGCGCCATGAGTTCGTCCAGGGCTTCGTCAGCGCCCGACTGGAGTTGCAGCACCAGCGGCAGGTCTGGGTCGTCGTGCGCCATGACGGTCAGTGGCAGCAGGAGTTGTCGTCGCCGGCGGAAAGCTGCCCGGCGACCAGGCGCAGCAATTGCTCGTATTGCGCGGGCGTCAGGACATCTTTGGCGGCGAAGATTGAGTTCAGGGTGGCCTTTTGCATGTCGCCCATCGCCTCGTGGATTTTTTCCACCGCGGCCTGCACGCGCGGGGAATCGGCCCGGTCGGCCAGAATGACGGCGGCCAATTCGCGGTTGCGCTGTCGCATCAGCGACTGACAATGGTGCTGACTGGCGGCGAATTGCGCGCGGATGGCGTTGATGTTTTTCTCCTGTTCGGCGCTCAGGCCGATTTGGGCGAACAGTTCGGGCTGTTCGGCGCCGACGGCGGGCTTGGCGAAATAACGGCGGGTAAGCAGGCAACTGGCCGCGGCGACCAGCGCCACCGCGACCAGCAGCGCGACGAAGGGAATGAGGCGTTTCATGGTCAGCGTCCTTTATTTGATTGCCGAGGCCCACCAACCCGTGGCGCTTACAGTGAAAGCGTCGAGCCGCACCGGATGCGTCGGCCCGGCGAAGGAACCCAGCCCGGCGCAAGCGCCGAGCGCCAATGCCAGCGTCAGCGCCGCAGCAATCGGTTGCGGCCGCAGGATGGAGTTGAAAAACCAGTTCAGCGGATTATCGCGGGCCGGGGCGCCGTCAGCGCGGCGACGGCGAATCTGCCGCCAGACGGCTTGCTGGAAACCGGCGGGCAGCGGCGGCGGCTGGCTGGCGGACAAATCGCCGAGCAATCGGTCAAGTTCTTTTTGGTTGGAGTTCATGACATTATTTAACGAGACGACCGATCGTATCCCTCAAAATTAACCGCGGAGACGCAGAGGCGCGAAGTTTTTTTGAATTTGCAATGTTCTCACATTTACCCCGCGTTTCAAAACTTGAGGCGGATGCCGCCGAAGATGGCGTGGGAGTCGTAGTCGCCGCGGCCGACATCGCCCTGGTAGTCCAGGTAGATGGCCGCGGTTTGGTCCAACTCCACGTTCACGCCGGCGTTGATCAGGGCGCTGTCGCGCGCGGGGGCGGTGGTGCGGACGCTGAAGGTGTCGCCGCCGTCAAAGTTCGCGCCGATGACGTGGCCGTTGTTCAGGTATTCGTGCCGCCAGCGCGCGCTCGCGTAAGGGGTCACGGCCAGCGTCGGATCCAGCTTCCACGTGTAGTCCGCGCGCACGCCCAGCAGGCTCCGCAGCGCGTGCACGCTCTGGTCGTGCACGTTCAGGTCCAGCGCGTTGGCGCCGGCTTCCTGGAAGCCGTCCACCGCGATGTAATCGTAATGCACCGCCAGCGCCGGGCCGACGCGCAGGTTGCCGAAGGCCCACTCGTGCCCCGCGTCCAGGGCGAAGTTGCCCTCCACGCCGGTCGCGGCGCCCTTGGCGTAGCGTTGCGCGCTGTTCGCGCCCAGCGCGTCATTGTCAGCGCCGTGCGCCTGGCTTTGCGTGAAGCCGGGCAGCGCGATGCCGCGCGTCGTCGCGTAACGGTTCAACCCCGCGCCGGTGTAGGCTTGCACGTAGGTTTGCCGCTGCCACCACGTCGCGTACAAACCGAGCTTGCCGCCGTCCAGGTTGATTTTTGCGTCGTTGGCGGACGTGTTCTCGCCGCTGACATACGCGCCCAACAGGCCCAGCAACAAATCCGGCCGCGCCTGGTAATCGGTGCCGATCACGCTGCCCGCCGTGTTGAACCGGTAGCCGGGCTGCTCGCCGCTGCCCTGCATGTTGGCAAAACCGCCGTAACCGCTCAGCCACGCGCCCCAGCGGTCGGAGTCCGGCTTATGCAAAAATCCGCCGCCGGTGCCGGCCTGCGTGTTGACGCCGTGCCGGTAGCCGCTCAACCGCCCCGCCAGGCCGCCGTAGAGCTGGTCATTGGTGGCGACCGACATCTCGGTCATCCCCGCGAACCCGATCGGGCTGGTCTGGTCGAACACCGCCGCCGCTTGCGCCGACGCCAGGTCCACCAGCGCCGCCACGTAGTCGATGAAATCGCCGCGATTGCCGAGCGGCAGCGCGCCGTTGTAAATGTCGTTCACCGCCGCGGCGACACTGCGCTGGTTGGCGCTCAAGCCGCTGACCGTGTGGAATTCCGCCGCGCCGAGCAGCAGATGCGTTTCCTGCCCGTAATACAACACATGGTTCGGCCGCACGATGGCGTCGTCCACCCACATTTCGTCGAACTGCCCGCTCACCCCGCCGTCGGCGACGATGATGTGATACTTGGTCAAATCCGGCTTCACCGGCGCGCCGTTGAACGGCTGGATGCTGATGGTGCCGCTGAGGGTGGCGACGCCGCCGACGCGGAGCACGCTGTAGATGTCCGGCTGGATTTGCACTGACAAATTGCTCGCGTGTTCCGCGCTGGTGTAATCGCCGGTCACCGTCAGCGTTCCCGGGTCGTCGCCGGGGAACACCGTGCCGTTGTTGAACACGTCGCCGCGCACCAGGCCCGTGCCGCCGAACGTCGCGCCCGGCCGCACCACCGTCAGCGGCGATTGAATCTCGCCGTTGACGAACAGCGTGCCCTCGCGCGCCTCGGTGTCGCCGGTGTAAGTGTTCACCGCGGTCAGGATCAGCGTGCCGGCGCCGACCTTCACCAATTGTCCGCCAACGCCGCCCGCCAGGCCGCCGTCGCTGATTACGCCGGCAATCGTGTCGTCCGCGCCCAGCGCGCCGACCTCCAGCGTCCGGCCGCCGAGGAACACCGCGCCCGCGCTGTTCAGCGAGCCGACGGTCGCCGTGTTGTCATGCTGCGAAATATCCACCGCGTTGCCCGCCTCGTTCCACACCGCCGACTGTGCCGCGCGGCCGCTGCCGGTGAAGTACAGCGCGTTGCCGACGCCGGCGTTGAACACTGTCGAGGTCGCCAGCACGCCGCCGACGGTGATGACGTTGCCCGCGCCCTGGTTGAACAAGGCCGAGTCATGCGTCGTGCCGCTCACATCGAGCACGTTGCCCGCCGCGTAGTTGCCTAACACGGAATCGCGCACGATGCCGGCCGCGAACGCCGTGTTGCCGTCGCTCTGGTTGACGATAAGCGAGCGGTCGGTCTCACTGTCAGCGGCGAGCGTCACCGCGCCGTTGACGCCAAGGTTGGCGACGGTTGAGCTGGCCAGCGCGCCCTCGAAGCGCAGCACGCCGTCGGTGCCGCTGTTGGTGACCTCGGCCCGCGCCACCGCGCTGGTGGTGGTGAACCGCGCCGTGCCGCTCGCGCCGCTGTTGATGAGAGCCACGGTCGTCGCCGCGCCGTTCCATTCCGCGTAATTGTCCGTGCCGTCGTTGTAAAATACCGCGTCGCTGACCGTGTCGTTCAGCATGAACGTGCCGCTCGCGCCGTAGTTGCCGGCCTCGAGACCGGACGCCGTGCCGTTAAGGACGAGCAAATTGTCCGCGCCGCTGTTGACGGCGATTGAGTCCAGCACCGCGCCGTCCACCGTCAGCGTGCCGCCCAGGCCGAAATTGGCGAACGCCGAATCGCTGATGTCGCCGCGCACGGCGAGCCGGTTGCCGGTGCCGCTGTTGAGCAACTGCGTGTTGCCGGAAACATTTTGCGCCACGGTCAGCGAGCCGGACAAACCGAAGTTGCCGGCGGTGCCGCTGACGAAGGAGTTGTCAATGAACAACGTGTTATTCTCGCCGTTATTCAGCGCCAGCGTGTTAATCACCGCGCCGCCGACGGTCAGGTTGTTGTTGGCGCCGTTGTTGGCGAGCGACGCGGCAGTCACGCTGCCGGTCACCGTCAGCGAGCCGTCGGTGCCGAAATTCATGGCGGTGCCGCCGATGATGATGTTGTTCACGGTCAGCATGTTGCCGGTGCCGTCGTTCGCGGCCAGCGAATCCGTCACCGCACCGTCCACCGTCAGCGTGCCGCTCAGGCCGAGGTTGGCGAACACCGAGTCGCTGATATTGCCACGCACGGCGAATTGATTGCCGGTGCCGCTGTTGAGCAATTGCGCGTTGTCGGAAACATTTTGCGCCACGGTCAGCAAGCCGGACAGACCATAGTTGCCGGCGGTGCCGCTGACGATGGAATCGTCGATGAGCACGGTGTTATTCGCGCCCTCGTTCTGCGTCAGCGAGTCAACCACCGCGCCGCTGACGGTCAGGTTGTTGCCGGAACCGCTGTTGGCGAGCATGGCGGCAGTCACACTGCCGCTCACCGTCAGCGAGCCGCTGGCGCCGAAGTTCATGGCGGTGCCGCCACTGATGAT
>JAISDC010000102.1 GCA_031265105.1 Verrucomicrobiales bacterium | reverse complement strand
GTTTTACTTATACTTAAAGGAATCCGAGTTTAGATTTAACCACCGCCACGACAACTTATATAAACTGCTTTTAAAACTTTTACGTAAACTTCCACTCTAATCTAGACTTGAACCATAATGTATTGCAGCGACATCGCGTGGGGCGCGCGGTTGACTGGCTCGCGCCGGACGAGGCGAATCCGTTTCTCGTGCAAGACACGGACCCGATTCGCAACGTAATCACGGACAACTTTGGGCATCGGTTGTTTCTTAACAATCGCCGTATCATCGCTGTCGCTGACCATCCGCCGGTGGAAAATTTTGCGCTGACGGCCGCTGAGGTTGCGGTGGGCCATCCGGCGTATGACACCGCGAGTTTGCGTTTCACCGGCGCGCTCACTGACGGTGACACTTTGCGCTGGCGCCGCGCCGGTGAGGATTGGGGCGCGTGGGGTCTCGACCCGACGCTGACGGTGAATAATTTATTAGCTGGCGAATATACGGTTGAGATTCAGAAAATGGATAAATGGCTAAACGTGTCACCGCCAGCGACGATAAAATTTTCCGTCAAGTACGACACCAATAAACTCGCGCGCGAAGCGGTGGAAAAATTATTCAGCAAAAACTGGGACGAGCGCAACGCGGCGGTGAAGACCTTGGCGCGCTTTCCCAAAGAAGCGCGGGAAATTTTACAAAAGCTGGACGCTGACCGTGACCGTTTGAACAACGCTGACCGCTGGTGGCTGGACGCGGCGTTACAGCAAGTCGGGAACCGCTGACTGCTGTTCCATACGCTTACCTAATCCCCACGTCTCTATAGCAAAATCAAACCGCGCAAAATCAGGCGCTGACTCTTGGAGCGTCTCGCTCCCGTTACTTTTTCATCGCCAACGCGCCAGCATCAATTCCTGCCCGTTCCAGAAAAAGCCGAGTTTCAGGTCGGAAAAAATTTTCTCCGGCAACGCCGCGCTACCGTCTGGCCAGCGGAATTGTCGCGCGGCGGTCACTTTGAAATCGTCGCTGATGGTGACCACTTTGCCGCGCCCCGCGTCGAACAGCATGGACTCGCCATCGTCAGCGTCCGCCAGGCGCGCGGCTTGCACCCAGCCCGCGAATTTGCCGCTGGCGCGGAAAAACCAGCACATGTTGCCGTGATGCCGGAAAATCGGTCCGCCATCCGACGCAACTTCACCCGCATTGTCAGCGTTGATATACACATTTTCCGAGTCCGGCCAGAAACCGAAGCTGGAGGCATAGGCGTTGGAGATTCCCTCGCGGATAATCACTGCCAATCCCTTGTTGCTGTTATAATCAGGAAAGCCAACCTCAGCTCCATGTCCGGCTTCGCTGCGCGATAACACGACTTTTTCGTTATCATTGGAAATCGCATTAAAACGATAAGTCCCTTTCGGCTCCAAGTCGCGCGGATAACATTCCCGTCGCGGATTTTTTAACAAACGCACCGCACCGTCAGCGGACACCCACACGAGTCCGAGACCAAAATCGCTGCCGATGGAAACCAAAAAATTCTCGCCCTGGCGGTCAACGCGACACCACGCAATCAGCGGAATGCTGTCGAATGTTCGCGGTAATCCGTTGGCATCGTTGGTCATTGGCACGGGTTTAAGTAATTGACCAACGCTCATTTCTTTAAGCCATTTTCCCGCGCGCGAATAAAAATGCAGCGTTCTGTCCATGTCCCAAATATCCGTCGTCACCCACGAGCCGTCGGCGAGAAACGCGCCGTACCACCTTCGTCCGTTGCCGTCCCTGCGCGGCACGCTGGCGGTGTTCAACAACGCGCCGTCAGCGGCGAACAACCAGCCGCGTTTCGGCGACCACAATTCAAAATGTTTTTTCGTCATGCGCCGGATGACCCACGCCCGCCCGCGGCCGTAATCAATCCCACGGTCAGCGTTCGCGCCGAACGCGCGGATTTTTTGCACCGTCACCGTCGCCGCTGACGTTGGCACTTTGATTTCGCCCTCGCGGAACTTCCCGCCGGCGGCGATTTGGTCTAGCAACTCGTAATGGTCAAACAGGCGGTGAATGACGGCGTGCGTGATTTCATTTTCAAGCTCGTCCTTTTTATCCTGATTCCGCTCGTTCAACCACGCTTGATAAACCGCGTCAATCTTCCCGCGCCACTCCGTTTGCTCTTGGTCAAACTTTTTTTGCCATTCTTTTTGTCGCCGTTCAAACTCCGCGTCCCAGGCAAACACCGTGCCACTGACCGCCAGCGCCAGCATGATGGGGAAAATTTTCACGCACAGATTACCTCACGCTGACGGTGAAAAGTCAACCGGCGCATGGAGTGCGTTCCAGGGTTGCGTTGTCGCGTTGACCATGTTCCTGCGCCAGCATTGGGAGCGCCGAGCGTCCGCTCGGCAGATTCGCCGCAAACGCAGGGCAGCCGGGCAGACGCCCGGCGCTCCCGGCGGCGCGAATGGCTCGTCCGCTGACGAACAGGTTGCCCGCGCTCCATGATTTTTCCATTGCACCGCGCCAAGTTGCGGCATTGAATAACAGGCATGTCATGGCGATTGATGATTTTGTGTTGGTGGGCACTGTCAGCGGCGCTGTCGGTGTCAGCGACGGTGTTTGAGCAGGAGCCGCTGACGGAGAACGCTTACCTTCGCACGGTGGAGGCGGTGAACGCCGGTGCCGGCCGCGAGCCGTGGCCGGCGGGGGTGTATCACAATCAGCGGGTGGGGTTATGAAGTCAACGGTGGAGGAAATCCGGCGGCGGTTTGACGGCGAGGTCGAGCGGTTTGCCAATCTTGAGACCGGTCAGGTGGCCACGGTGGACGCGCGGTTGTCGCTGGAGTTGATTACGGAGGCCGCCGCGCGGTTGGCGCCGGATGCCCGGCGGTTGCTGGATGTCGGTTGCGGGGCGGGTAATTATACGCTGATGATGTTGCAAAAGCTGCCCGCGTTAAGTTGCGCGTTGCTGGATTTGAGCGGGCCGATGCTGGAGCGGGCGGCGGCGCGGGTGTTGCAACAGACGAACCGGGCGGCGGAAGTGTTTCAGGGGGATGTGCGGGAGGTGGCGTTGCGGGAAAATCATTTCGACATTATTTTGGCGGGCGCGGTGTTGCATCATTTGCGGGACGACGCGGATTGGGAAGGGGTGTTCGGCAAGTTGTACCGTCTGCTCAGGCCGGGCGGGTGTCTGCTGATTGCGGATTTGGTGGCGCAGGATGAGGCCGCGCTGACCGAGCTGGTGTGGCAGCGCTACGCCGGTTATCTTGAAGGTCGCGGCGGGGCGGAGTATTGCCGGAAGGTGCTGGATTATATTGCCAGGGAGGATTCGCCGCGGTCGGTCACGTATCAATTGGAGTTGATGAGCAGGGTCGGATTCGGGCGGGTGGAGATTTTGCACAAGAACATGTGCTTCGCGGCGTTCGGGGGAGTGAAGGCGCGGCCGGCGGAGGGCGGGCGCTGACGCTGACGGTCATGGAGTTTCCCGACGCGACGCTGTTGCTGGCGGCGCATGGTTCCAGGTTTGACCGTGAGGTGGCGGTGGTTACTGATGCATCAAATTAGTCCTGCGCCGCGCGCCAGTCGATGATGCGAAATATCGGGCGGCCGGTGAAGTCGTCCATTTCCCAGTGCCCGGCCAGGTCGAGGGCTGCGGCGGCGGGAATGTTCTCCGCCAGGCCAAAGCCCACCGCGGAAAATCGGACGCCGTCCGCCACGCCGTTGAACTTGATGTGCCGCTGGCCGAAGGTGCGAAGCTGGCCGGCCAACTGGACTTGGTTGACCCTGAAAATCGGCGGTTCGTTTTTGCGGCCGAACGGTTGCAACCGCATGGCTTCCCGCGCCAGCGCCTCGGTCAGCGCCCGGCCCGGCAGGGCCAAGTCAATCCGGATGCGTTCCTGGTACACCGCCGCGGCCACGCTGCGCTGGAACCATTGATTCATCGCCAGCCGGAACTCCGCGACCCGGTCGGCGTCGATTTCCAGCCCGGAGGCCATGGCGTGTCCGCCGTAAGCCTTCAGCAATCCGGCGTTGTCGCGCAGGGCGTCCATGATGGAGCAGCCCTCGATGCAGCGTGCGCTGCCGCGGCCGCCGGATGATTCGTTGAGCGCGATGACCACCGCCGGTTTGTAAAAGCGCCGCTGCAAACGGGAGGCCACGATGCCGACCACTCCCTGGTGCCAGTTGTCGGCGGCGACCACCAGGCAATACGCCTGGTCTTCCGGCGACTGTTTTTCAATCAAGTCCAGCGCCTCCTGATAGGCCGCCAATTCCAAGCGCTGACGCTCGTTGTTGAGCACATTCAGGTTGCGCGCCAGGTCGGTCGCCCGGGCGGTGTCATGGGTGGTCAGCAATTCCCAGCCGGTGGTGGCCTCGGCCAGGCGCCCGCTGGCGTTGAGCCGGGGGCCGAGCACGAAGCCGACGGTGGCCGGGGTGGGTTCGACGCGCACCCGGGCCACCTCCATCAGCGCTTGCAGGCCGATGTGCGGCGTGCCGGCCAGTTGGGTCAGGCCGTGCCGCACTAAAATCCGGTTGTCCTCCAGCAGCGGCACCAGGTCGGCCACGGTGCCGAGGGCGACGAAGTCGAGGTGTTCCCGCAGATTAAACAGGCTGGGGTTTTGCAGTGTTTTCAGGAAGGCGTGGCAGAATTTGAACACCAGCCCGGCGGTGGACAAGATATGGTCGTGCTCGCCGCGTTGCGGGTTCACAAACGCGCAGGCCGCCGGCAGCGCCTCGTGTAATTCGTGGTGGTCGATGATGATGACCTCGATGCCCCGCTCGTTCAGCCATTGCACTTCCCCGGCGTTGGTGGTGCCGCAATCCAGCGCGATGACCAGGCCGGCCGGCGTGGCGGCCAGCGCGCGTTGCAGGCCGCCGACGGACAGGCCGTAGCCGTCGGACAATCGCTCCGGAATAAACACGCTGACGGTGGCGCCGAGTTTGACCAGGAAGCGGTAGAGCAAGGCGCTGCTCGACATGCCGTCCACGTCGTAATCGCTGTAAATCAGGATGTGTTCCCGCAGTTGCAAGGCCTGGCTGACCCGCTGCACGGCTTTGTCCATGTCCGGCAGCCGCAGCGGGTCGGCCAAGTCCTGCAGGCGCGGGTTCAAAAAACGCTCCCGCTTCTCCAGGTCCTTAAAGCCGCGCTTGAGCAGCAGCCGCTCGATGATGTCCGGCGGGGAATCCGGGTCAACCGGAGGTTCTACCGTCAGCTCCCATCGTTTGGCCCGCATCATGGTTAACCGTTGCTTCCCGTTCCGCGATTAATTAGCCGACTCCGCCGCGACCCCGCGCTTGACTCTGCCGAACAGCAGCACCACCGGGGAGGCGATGAAGATGGAGGAGTAGGTGCCGACAAAGATGCCGAGCAGCAGCATCAGCGCGAAGTCGTGGATGACCATGCCGCCGAAGAAAAACAGCGCCAGCACGGCCAGCAGCGTCGTGCCTGAGGTCAGCATCGTGCGGCTCAGCGTTGCGTTGATGGCGTGGTTGAACACCTCCGCCAGCGGCGTGCGCGAGTCGTGCCGCAGATGTTCGCGGATGCGGTCAAAGACGATGATGGTGTCGTTAATCGAGTACCCCGCGATGGTCAGCAACGCGCCGATGGTGACCAGTGACAATTCGTTGCCCAGCACCACATACACGCCGAGGGTGATGATGATGTCGTGAATGATGGCGACCAGGGCGCCGACGGCGTAGGCCGATTCAAAGCGCAGCATGACATAGATGAAAATGCCCAGCAGGCCCAGCCCCAGCGCGATGGCCGCCTTGACGCGGAACTCGCCGCCGATGATGGCGCTGACCTTGTCCAGTTGCAGCCGCTTGAACTCGGCGCGCGGAAATTTTTCCTGCAACACCCGCTCCGCCGTCTCGCCCTTCTCGAACGGCGTGCGGATGGCGAGCACCTCGGACTTGCCGTTGGCGTCCTTTTGATACTGCGGCATCGCCTCGGCGCCGAGCGCCTGACGCACCTCCTCGTCGGAAATTTTTTGCGCGAACGCCAGCGTCAGCAAGTCGCCGCCCTCGAAATCCACGCCGTAAGCCCGGTGGCCGCGCTCGCAAAACGTCAGCACCGAGCCGGCCAGCAGCACCACCGACAGCGTCGCCGCGCCCCACTTCATGCCCATGAACGGAATCTTCGTGTCCTTGATGAGCTGCATCATCGTCAGCGATTGCAACGGGCGGTACGCCTGCAACCAGTCAAAGCACGCGCGGCTGACAATCAGCGCCGCGAACAAGCTCGACAGGATACCCAGCGTCAGCGTGATGGCAAAGCCCTGAATCGCCCCGGTGCCCTGCCAGAACAGCATCACCGAGGCGATGATGGTGGTGACGTTGGCGTCCAGGATGGATGAGAACGCCTTGTTGAAGCCCGCCCGGATGGCGTGGTACAAATCCGCGTGATGCGCCAGTTCCTCGCGGATGCGCTCGAAAATCAGCACATTGGCGTCCACCCCGATGCCGATGGTCAGGATGATACCCGCCACGCCGGGCATGGTCAGCGTGAAGCCGAGTTGCGCCAGCAGGCCGAGCAGAATCAGCATGTTCACCGCCAGCGACACGATGGCAATCACCCCCGCGGCGCGGTAATACACCAGCATAAACCCCGCCACCAGCACCAGGCCGATGAGCGCCGCCCGGAAGCCGCTGGTGATGGAAGCCTGGCCCAAGGTCGGGTCCACCCCGCGTTCGTCCACGATGCTGACCGGGGTTTCCAACGGGTTTTCCAGCACACTGGCCAGCTCCATCGCCTCCTCGCGCTTCATGTTGCCGCCGGAAATTTCACAATTGCCGTCCACAATCGCCGTCTTGATGACCGGCGCGGAGTACACCTCGCCGTCCAGGACGATGGCCATGCGCTGCCCGATGTTGTCACTGGTCAACTGGCCGAACCGGGCCTTGCCCTCGGTGTTGAAATTAATCACCACCACCGGCCGGCCGAGTTGGTCGGCATTGGCGAACGCGCTCTTGACGAAACTGCCGCCCAGCGCCGCGCGTTTCTTGACCACGATGAAACCCTGCGGCTGCGCCTGGCCTTGGGCATCCTTTTCCTTGATGTAGGGCAGCGCCTCACAATCATACGGCAACGGTTCCTGGGCCGCCAGCAACCGCTCGCTGTCCGGCGCCACCATGCGGAATTCCAGCTTGGCCACCCGCTGCAACTGGGCGCGGTAAAGCTCCTTGTCCTTTTCACTCGCACCGGGGATTTGCACCAGGATGCGGTTGCTGCCCAGCGGCTGGATAATCGGCTCGGCCACGCCCTGCGCGTCAATGCGCTTGCGGATGACCTCCACCGCCTGGTCGAGATTTTCCGCCTTGAGATTGTCCCCGGCGAGCTGGATGGTGAATTGCGAGCCGCCCTTGAGGTCGAGGCCTTCCTTGATATTGACGCGCCAATGGCCGTCCCGGAAACTGAACAGGGACAATCCGCACACCGTCAGCGCCGCGCCAATCAGCAACAGCGCCAGCCAGCGGCGGCCCTGCTCGCTGTGCGCGACGAGGTACCAAATGAAAAACACCAGGAAGGCGAACGAGGCAAACAGAATCAATGCTTGAGTCATAAACAACGGGGCTGTGGTTGCGCGGGTTACGACGAGGTCTCGTCGCTCAGCACCGTGCCGATGCTGCCGCGGTCGATTTCAATCTTGGTGGTGTCCGCGATTTTGACCAGCACGGTCTTGTCCTTGACATTGGCTACCACGCCGTGAATGCCGCCGGTGGTGACCACGCGGTCGCCGGTCTTGAGCGCGCTGACCAACTGCAAGTGCGCCTTCTGCCGCTTTTGCTGCGGGCGAATCAGCAGGAAGTAAAACACCACCACCATCAGCACAATCATCATCAGCTGCTGACTGCCCAGCAACCCGGCCAGCCCGGCGGGTTGCTCGCCGCCGCCACCCTCCGCCGCCGCGGGCGCGGCCTGCGCTAGTACCAACATATTCATTAATGCACTATTCATAATCCTCTCTCGGTTTGTATTGTTCCAAAAACTCCCGCGACCAGCGCCCGAAGTCACCGGCGGCGAGGGCCGTCCTGATCTGCCGCGGCAAGTCGAGGTAAAAATGCAGGTTATGCAGCGTCACCAAGCGCAAGCCCAGAATTTCCCCGGCCTTCAGGAGATGGCGAATATAGGCCCTGCTGAAATTTTGACAAGCATAACAACCGCAATTGTCTTCAATCGGCCCCGCGTCGTCTTTTAAATCCGCGCGCTTCAGGTTCAGCGTGCCGTGCCGCGTGTAGGCCGTGCCGTTGCGCGCCACCCGCGTCGGCAGCACGCAATCGAACATGTCCACCCCGCGCCGCACCATCTCGACGATTTGTTGCGGCTGCCCCAGCCCCATCGCGTAACGCGGCTTGGTCACCGGCAGCGCCGGCACGGTCACCTCGACGGCCCGCAACATCTCTTCCTCCGGCTCGCCCACGCTGACGCCGCCGATGGCGTAGCCCGGCAAATCCAGCGCCGCGAGTTGTTCCGCGCACTCCCGCCGCAGGTCCGCGTGACTCCCGCCCTGCACGATGCCGAAGAGTAATTGATTATTGATTATTAAATATTGATTATTGGCTGGCGCATCACCGTCAGCGTTTTGGAGTTTGGCATTTGGAGCTTGGAGTTTAATTGGAATTTGGAGTTTGGAATTTGGAATTTCCGCCGCCGCCGCCCATTCCTCCGCGCAAATCTTCGCCCAGCGCACCGTGCGCTGCACCGCCATATTAATATCCTCCTTGGCAGCGTCCCACGGCGGGCATTCGTCAAAGGCCATCATGATGTCCGACCCCAGCACCCGCTGAATGTGCACCGCCTCGCGCGGGCCGATGAACAGTTTCGCCCCGTCGATGTGCGACTGGAAATGCACGCCGTGGTCGGTGACCTTGCGCAGTTTGGCGAGGCTGAAGACCTGGAACCCGCCGCTGTCCGTGAGAATGGGCCGCTCCCAACTTTCAAAGCGGTGCAACCCGCCGAGTTTCCCGATGACCTCCAGCCCGGGGCGGATGAACAGGTGGTAGGAGTTGGCGAGGATGATTTGCGCGTCCAGCTCGCGCAACTCGCGCGGCGACACGCATTTCACCGTCGCCTGCGTGCCGACCGGCATGAACACCGGCGTCTCGATGACTCCGTGCGCCACGGTCAGCCGTCCCAGCCGCGCCTGGCTGTCGGGGTCTGTGGCGAGAAGGGTGAACATTGAGCTTTTCTATGCGTTTGTTTAAGTTCCACAATCTTTTTCCCGCGATGATTTTCGGGAGATGGCCAAAGCAATTGCACCACCAAGACACCAAGGCACGAAGGTTAACAAACAAAAATCTTTCGTGCCTTGGTGTCTTCGTGGTGAACAAAAAATATTTGTTTTCGCGGGGTTCCGCCGCCGTTGATTGAATGGCCACAAAAAATCACAAAAAACGCAGAAAAATCCGGTTACAAAAATTTTTGCGCTTTTTGTGTCTTCTTGTGGCCATTAACCAATTACCTCCGCGTGGCCGGCCTCTTCCGTGTGGTAACGCGCCAGCAACTTGCCGCCCGGCTGGACGATGATTTCCCCGACGGTTAGCTGGCCGGCGGTGACGTGCCCGCCGGCGTGCACTTGCAGCCGCTCGCTGACGGTGAGCTGCCGCGCTTCCACTTTGCCGTGGATTTCCGCGGTCTTGAAGCTCAGCGGGCCGGCCGTGTATAAGGTGGCCGCGGCGCTGACGTGCAGGTGGTCGCCCGCGGCCCCGGCGTACAATTTGGCGTGGCCGCTGACGGTGAGGCCGTGGCGGCTTTGGAGTTTGCACTGGCTGCGGCCGGCGATTTTGATGTTCTCCGCCTCGGCCCAGGCGCCGCTGAACAGGCATTTGGCCCCGATTTCCAGGTCGCCGTAGGTGCGGATGGCGGCGGCGCTTTCCTGGGTGAGCTGGTGGTTGCGCAGGTCGAGGTAGGTGGAGCAGAAGGGGCATTGCCAGGACTGGGCGTCGTAGTGCGCGCGCAACTCGCGGTGGCAGTGCAGGCAGGTGATGCTGCGGCGCTCGACGGTGTGCGCTTTGCGCGCCTTGCGCGGGGAGGCGACGGGGTTGATGGGGATGCGCTCGCCGCATTGCTGGCAGTAGGTGACGTTGGCGTGCGGGTAGTCGTACTGCTGGTGCCGGCAGGCCGGGCAGGTGATCAGGATTTTCTGGGGGCCGTGACGGGCGGGCGGGCGCATGGCGGTCAGGCTTTCGATTGGAGGTTGAGGGTGAGGTCCGCCGCGGCGCCGCCGATGACCAGCCGGCCGCTGAAGTGCGCGCCGGGTTCGATGGACAAGGCGTGGGCGTGAATATCGCCGCGCAGCCGGGAACGGTTTTTCAGCGCCACGCCGCCGCTGGCGTGAATATCGCCGCGCACCGTGCCCTCGATGCTGAAATCGCCGCCGCGCAGGTCGCCGCGGATGACCCCGCCCGGTTCGAGCCAGAACTCCTCGTCGGCAGACAAGTCGCCCGTCAAGTCGCCGCCGAAATAACCCGCCGCCTTGGCGTGCAGTTTGCCGCGCAACAGCGGCCCGGCCGACGCCAACTGTGTCAGCCGCGCCTTGGCGGGCGACTTGGCGGCGGCCCGGCGCGGTTTGAATAAATGACCCAGCAGCGACATGGCAGCCAGCGTAGCGGCTTTTCCGCGCGATGGAATGTCAAAGTTCGCTCACGCGGCAGTTTGAAGCGGTTAACGCAAAGGGGCAAAGGGGGCAAAGGCGCAAAGAATTTTTACAGGGAGAACATGGAGTTCATGGAGGAATTGGAGATTGTTTACGCGGGGAAAACCAGTATGCTGTTAGGCCATGCGTTGCCTGTTATATAGTCTGCTGTTCCTGGGGTGCCTGACCGTCGGTCGAGCCGTGCCGGCGCGGTTGGCGCTGACGCTGAATCAGGCTTATGAGTTGGCGTTGCGGCGCGGTGAGAATTTGCAGGTCACGGCGCAGGAAATTCAGGCGGCGGAGGCGCGCTACTGGCAGGCGGTTAGCGCGCTGTTGCCGCAGGTCGAGGGGTATGCCGGGGAGACGCTGGCGAAACGCACCGCTGACCGTCAGCGGCGCGACAGTTTTCAGGCCGGTTTGCGCGGGTCGTGGCTGGTGTTCGACGGGTTCCGGCAGACTAATTTGGCGGGCGCGGAGGCGGCGACCAAGCGCGGGTTGACGGCGGATTTGCAGCGGCAGCGGCAGTTGTTGTTCCTGGATGTCGGGGACATGTATTTGCAAATCGCCGGGTTGGAAAAAGAACTCGCCGTGCTGGGCGATTTGACCACGGCGTTGCGGGACCGGCAGCGGGAGTTGCGGGGCCGCATCAACATCGGGCGCTCGCGCACGAGCGAGTTGTTGTCCACGACTGCCGACCTCGCTGATGTTGAGGCGGAGATGGCGTCGGTCAACGGCGTGCTGGGGGCGTCGCGGGAATTGCTGGCGTTTTTGCTGGGGGTGCCGAGTGACCGTTGGTCACTGTCAGCGCCGCCCGGCGGGTTGCCGCAGGCGGAGCAGTTGTTCGATTATTTGTGGAAGGCGGGCGCGCGGCCGGATTTGCGGGCGGCGGTGGAGTATGAGACGGCGGCGCGGCGCGCGGTGTCGGCGGACCAGGGGTCGTTCTGGCCGACGGTCAGTGTCGGCGCGGGTTGGGCGGCGGTGGAGGCGCCGGCGGCGGGGCATGATTGGAATGTCACGGTCAGCGCGGAGTTGCCGGTGTTCGACGGCGGTTATCGCGCGGCGCGGCTGGCGGAGAGCGCGGCGCGGCTGCGGGTGACGGAGTTGAATCTGACGCGGGCGCGGCGGCTGGCTGATTATGAGGTGCGGCTGGCTTATAATAATTTCATCGCCGCCGCTGACCGCTGGCTGAAGCTCAGCGCCGCGTCAGCGTCGGCGGAGGAGAATTACCGCGCCCAGCAGCACGATTATCAGTTGGGCCGCGCGAGCAATCTCGATGTGTTGCTGGCGCTGACCAACTGGCACCAGTTGCGTCGCCGGTTGTTGGCGACGGAAATTCAGGCCCGCGCCAATCTTATTCACCTTGAGGTGGCCGCGGGCATCTAGCATTGACGGGGAGGTTTTTTGCACCACAAAGACACTAAGGCACGAAGTTTTATTTTAATAAGACCTTCGTGCCTTAGTGTCTTCGTGGTGAAAAACTTACTGGCATGAACTTCAGCGCGGCATTACCCACCGACCGCCCCGCGCTGTTGCTGGCGCCGATGCAGGGCGTGACGGATTTGGCGTGCTGGCGCGTGTTGCACCGTTACGGCGGGCCGGATGTTTATTTCACCGAGTATTTCCGCGCGCACGCGGCGGCGGTGCCGGATAAGACGCTGTTGCACGCCATTCGTCACCGGCCCGGCGGGCGGCCGGTCATCGCGCAGTTGATTGGGCGGGATATTCCGGCGCTGCTCCGCGCGGCGGAGGTGTTGCAAAAAGAGGAGCTGCTCGCGCTCGATTTCAATGTCGGCTGCCCCGCGCCCATTGTGTGTCGCAAGGACGCCGGCGGCGGGCTGTTGCGCCGGCTGGACTGGCTGGCGGACATCCTCGCCGCGCTGCGCCGCGCGGTGTCCATCCCGCTGACGGTGAAGACGCGGGTCGGCTTCAGTGACGCGGCGGAGTTTGCCGCGATTTTGCGACTGTACGCCGGCAGCGGGTTGGACGCGCTGACGGTGCACGGGCGCACGGTGCGGGAGATGTATCAGGGCGCGGTGCGTTACGACCTCATCGCGGCGGCGGCGCGGGTCATGCCGTGCCCGGTCATCGCCAACGGTAACATCATCAGCGCCGGTCTCGCCGCCGAGGTCGCCCGGCAAACCGGCGCGGCGGGGTTGATGATTGGCCGCGGTTGTATTCGCAATCCGTGGATTTTCAACCAAGTCCGCGAGTGGTACGCGGACGGGGTGGTGCGCACGCGCCCGACGTTGCGCGATTTGCGCGAGTATATCGGTGTGCTGTGGCGGGAGACGCTGCCGGTGGGGTTCGCTGAGAAGTTGCAGGTGGCGAAGATGAAGAAGTATTTGAATTTCATCGCGCAACAGCTCACTGCTGACGATGCGTTTCTCCACCAAATCCGCCGCGCTGACAGTGAGCGGGAGTTTTTCCGGGTGTGCGACCGGTTCCTTGACCGTGACGGTGATTTCAATGCGGAGACGCCGGGGAAGTCTCTGGCGAACGCGGGCAATCCGCGTACTGATTGTTATTAGTTTTCACCGCAGAGGCGCGGAGGCGCGGAGAGCTACAGTTTTTTTTGATTAAACAAACTCGGTGTTGCTCGGTGCCTGCTCTGTGTTTCTCTGTGTCCTGCTGGGTCCAATATTCGGCGATGAATTGGAGTCCTTGCAGGGTGAGGAGCGGGTTGACGTGGGTGATGAAGGGGGCGTGTTTGGCGATTAATGGGGCGTGGCCGCCGGTGGCGATGACGGTGAGGCGGCGGCGGCGGAGTTCGGCGCGGATGGCGGCGGTGACGCCGTGGATGAGGCCGCGGTAGCCGGTGATGGCGCCGATTTGCATGGCTTCGACGGTGCTTTTGCCGATGGCGCGGCGCGGTTCGCGGAGGGTGAGGCGCGGGAGCAGGGCGGTTTTCTCGTGCAGGTAATGGGTCATGGCGTTGAGGCCGGGGGCGATGACGCCGCCGAGGTATGCTTTATCTTTGGAGATGATGTCGAAGGTGACGGCGGTGCCGGAGTCAACGGCGATGGCGGGCAGGGGGTAGAGGCGGGCGGTGGCGACGGCGTTGGCGAGGCGGTCGGCGCCGATGCGGCGGGGGCGCGGGTAGTTGATTTTGATGGGCAGGGGGAGGCGGGCGCTGACGATGAGGCGGCGGCGGGGGGGCCAGACTTTTTTCACGGCGGTCAGGGCGCGGGGGACGACGCTGGCGATGACGGTGAGGCGCGGCTGGTGTTGCCGGTCGAGGGCGGCCAGGGCGCGGACGGTGAGGCGGGCGGTGGCCAGGCGGCCGGCCGGGCGCAGGCGGGCGCCGCGGACCAGGCCGAATTTGGTCCAGGAGTTGCTGATGTCGATGACCAGGACGGGGCGGTTAGGGTGCATGGGTCGGGAGCATAGTTGGATTATCGGGGAAAGGGAAGGCAGACTTCGGGGGGCCGGGAGCTACTCGCGGGCTGCCAGAGACGGACTTCGGGCTGCCAGAGACGGACTTTGGGCTGCCAGAGACAGTCTTTGGGATGCCAGAGACAGTCTTTGGGGTGCCAGAGATGGACTTTGGGGTGCCAGAGACAGTCTTTGGGGTGCCAGAGACGGACTTTGGGGTGCCAGAGACAGTCTTTGGGGTGCCAGAGATGGTCTCTGGGACGCCAGAGACGGTCTTTGGGACGCCAGAGACGGTCTCTGGGACGCCGCGGCCATGAGCTTCATTAACGCAAAGACGCAAAGGAACGAAGGCGCGAAGGTTTTTTTTACAGGGAGAACATGGAGAACATGGAGATTATTTTCTTTTAAAACCTCCATGAACTCCATGTTCTCCCTGTAAAAAATTTCTTTGTCTCTTTGTTCCTTTGCGCCTTTGCGTTAATGAAGCTCACAGTCACCGTTTCACCGGCCGGTCACTGGCGCAGCGGAAGCCGAGGCCGATTTGCACGGTGTCGTCGGGCAGCAATAGCTGGGGGCGGCGGTGGTAGGTGCTGGGGATGAGTTGCGGGCTGCTGAAGTTGGCGCCTTGCATGGGGTAGAAGTCGGCTTGGTATTTGGCCGGCAGCGGGCCGAGTTCGGGGCTGAGGGCGACCCATTCGCTGACGTTGCCGGCCATGCCGATGATGCCGAAGGGGCTTTGGTCCCGGGTGAATTTATCCACGATTTGCGGGCCGGGGTAGCGCAGTTTTTGCAGCGGTTTGGCGTCGGGCCGGACGGCGCTGCAAACGGCCATTTCGGGCCGGTAGTCGGCCTGGTAATCCTGGCCCCAGGGGTAGGGCCAGTTGCCGTCGCCGCCGGCGGCGCGCTGCCACTCCAGCTCGGTGGGCAGGCGTTTGCCGGCCCATTTGGCGTAGGCGTAGGCGTCGGGGTAATCGACGTTGAAGACCGGGGTGTCGCGGGTCACGCGGTTGCCGCCGTAGGCGGGCTGGAGCAGGCCGCGGCGCAGGGTTTTTCTGATGCTGGCCCAGTCGTGCGGGGTGAAGTTGTCGCGGTGGATGGTGACGCCGGGGGGGAGGTATTTTTTGTAGGCGTCGGGGTCGCGCTGTTGTTCCGCGGTCATGGCTTTGAGGAATTTTTCGTATTGCCCGATGGTGACTTCGTATTTGTCCATATAGAACTCGGCGAGTTGGGCGGTTTGTTTGCCGGCCGGGGTGTTGAATTCCACGGTGCCGGCGGGGATGCGCACTTGGTCGCCGAGGTCGCGGCCCGGCACCTCGATGAACATGAGGATGACCTGGATGATGACGAAGATGAGGAGGAGGGCGATGGAGCCGGCGCTAAGGTAGGTGACGAGCAGCGAGTGTTTTTTCGCCTTGCTGATTTCCTGTTTGGCTTTGATGGCGCTCTGGCGCTCGGCCACTTGTTTGACGGGGGCCAGGGCCAGGCTGACGGTCTCGGCGGCGCTGCTGACGGTGTCGTAGTCCGCCTGGCCGTCGGTCATGCGGTGGAGGATTTGGAGGAGCCGGGGGTCAACCGGCTGGCCGGGCTGGATGACGCCGCGGACGATGCCGGCGAGGGCGCGCAATTCCGCGCCCGGCTCCGGCAGGGGGGCGCCGGGGGGCAGGGCGGTGTTGGCGAGGCGGATGACGCCGTCCGGGGAGACGGTGATGTGGCTGCCGTGGATGGGTTGATAGGGGATTTGGCCGGCGCGCAGGTGGGCGAGGGTGCGGGCGCAGGTGGCGAGGAGGTTGGCCACCAGGCGGGAGTCGAACGCGGCGTGCTGGAGGCTGTATTGGAGCAGGCTGGGGGCGGTCACGGGTTCTTCCGCGATGAAGGGGCGGCCGGCGGCGGCGCTTTCCTCGTAGATGGAGTAAATTTGCGGGAAGATGTTGCGGGCGCGCGCGGCGGCGATTTGGGCGAATTCGGCGCGCGCGGCGGCGGTGGCGTCGGCCGGCAGCACGGTCAGGTGTGCCAGGCGGTTGATGGCGGCCTGGTGGGCTTGGTAGGCGCGGCCGAGGTAGCTTTGTCCGGCGAATTGCTGGATTTGGTAGGAGCCGAGTTGGGTGCCGCGCAAGTCCTCGGTCAAGGCGGCGCTGGCGGCGAGGATTTCCTCGGCGCGGTCAAGGCCCTGGACGTGCGGGATGGGGAAATACGGCGGCAGGATGGCGGCGGGGTCGGCCTCGCTGACGATGAGCCAGGCCAGTTGCGGGTAGTTGTATAGCAGGCTGAGTAGGATGTCGGTGGCGTGCTCGCCGTTCCACACCAGTTCAATCAGCACGACCGTCCGGTCGGGGGCCGTGGGCAGGAGGTTGTAGAGTTCTGCCAGGCCGGGGGCGAGTTGCACGCTGGCGCCGGCGTCCCGGTCGGTGATGAGTCGCGCCAGGCGACTGGCGGCGGCGGGGTCGGGCACGGCGATGAAGTAACAATTGGCGGCGGCGGGGGCGGGGATGGTGGTGTTCATGATGGTGGCGGCAAATAATCCCCGATTCCGCGGTGCAGGGCAACCCTAATTCCGGGGCCGCGTTACTTGACCGCGGCAATTTTACTTGCGCGCGCGATTGACAGCACTTGATTGCGCCGTATGATGTGCGGATGGCTGACCGCAAAACCGTTCCCTCGCTCAAAAAAACTCCGCTGACCGCCGCGCACCAGGCCCTGGGCGCCCGGCTGGTGGAGTTCGGCGGCTGGCTGATGCCGGTGCAATATGCGGGTATTTTGCAGGAGCACCGGGCCGTGCGCGAGACCGCCGGGGTGTTTGACATCAGTCACATGGGCGAGTTCATCATCAGCGGCCCCAGCGCCGAGGCTTGGTTGAACGCCATGCTCTGCAACGACATCCGCGCCATTTCCCCCGGCCACGGCCAGTACACGCTGCTGCTCAACGAGGCGGGCGGCGTGCTGGACGATTGGTATATTTACCGGCTGGAGGACCAAACCTATCTGGCCGTCGTCAACGCCACGGAAACCGGCAAGGATTTTAACTGGTTGCAAAAAAAGGTCGCGTCCAACGTGACCTTGAAGAACGTCAGCGAGGAATATGCCGCCCTCGCCTTGCAGGGGCCGCAGTCGGAAGCCATCCTCTACAAGACCTTTGACAAGGAAATCCGCCGCATCCGGCGCAATCAAATCATGACCACCCCGTATCAAGGGCAGCCGGTTTGGGTGGCCCGCACCGGTTACACCGGCGAGGACGGTTATGAGCTGTTTTTCCCGGCCGAATTGGCCGAGGGGCTGTGGCAGCGGCTGCTGACGGTCGGCGGCGTCCCCGCCGGACTGGGCGCCCGCGACACGCTGCGGCTGGAGGCTTGCTATCCGTTATACGGCCACGAATTAAGCGAGACCATTTCCCCGCTGGAGGCCGGGCTGGGGCACTTCGTCAGCTTTGACAAGCCCGAACGCTTCACCGGCAAGGACAGCCTGCGCCGGCAGAAAGACGCCGGCCTGCCGCGCCGGTTGGTGGCGTTTGAGATGACCGGCCTGACCGCGCCGCCCCGCGCCCGGTACGCGGTGCTGGTTGACGGTCAGCGCGTCGGCGAAGTCACCAGCGGCGGCGTATCGCCCACCTTGAAAAAAAATCTCGGCCTCGCGCTCATTGACCACAGCCATGCCAAGGTCGGCAACCGGATTGACATCGAAATCCGCGACCAACGCCGCCCGGCGCTGATTGTGCCCAAACCCTTCTACAACAACCTTCGCAAATAATATGAACAGTCACATCCCCGATAACCTGAAATACGTCGCCAGCCACGAATGGCTCTCGACGCAAAACGGCATCGCCACCGTCGGCATCACCGACCACGCGCAGGCGGAACTCAGCGACGTGGTGTACGTCGAGCTGCCGCCGCTCGGCAAAACGCTGGCCGCCAAGGCGCCCGCCGCCGTGGTGGAAAGCGTCAAGGCCGCCTCCGACATCTACGCGCCCGTCAGCGGCGAGGTGGTCGCGGTCAATTCCGCCCTGGCCGCCGACCCCGCGCTGGTCAACCGGTCGCCTTACGAACAGGGCTGGATGTTCAAACTGAAAATCGCCGACCCGGGCGAACTGGCCGCCTTGCTGGACGCCGCCGCCTATCGCGCCAAACTTGGCTAAGTCGGCCGCCGGCTCATCCTCAGCGCCGCCCCCCACAATGAAACGGTTCCTCGCCATCAGCCTGCTAGTCTGGCTCGCGGCGACCGCCCTGCCCGCCCAGACCGCCGTCGGCCGGCTCAAGGCCGCGCCCATTGACAGCGCGCCGCAGCAAATCGCCCGCCAAATCGGCTTGTTCTACACCAACCTCCAAAATCACAACATCCGCCACGCCTACGACGAACTGTTCAAGGACACCGGCCGCGCCGCTGACAGTGAACTCATCAACACGCTGGTGCGCATGACCGAGGACACCATCGCCAGATACGGCAACCTTGATTCCTATGAACTCACCGACGCCCGCGCCTACGGGTCCCGCCTCCTCGACATCGTCTGCCTGACCCGCCACCAGGACAAATTTTACCGCTGGCAGTTCATTTACCAATCCGCTGACGGTGACCGCTGGCGGCTGAACAACCTGGCGGTGGACGACTGGCGCGCCTTCCTGCCCGCCTATCCCGTCGCCACGCCGCCGCCCGCCGAGGTGCAAATCAAAATGGAAAAATTTTTCCTCGCCCTGCAACATCGCGCCGTCGAGACCGCCTTTCACGACATGGTCAGCGGCAGCCCGCTCGCCGGCGCCACCGGGCCAACCGTCTCCTTCATCGCCAAAACCAACCAAGCCCTGGGCAACTACGGCGCCATGCGGCATTACGAACTGTTCGACCATCGTCCGCTGGGCCGGAGCCTGCGCCTGCTGACCTATTTCACCGCATTGGAACTCCAGACCCTGCGCTGGCAATTCGTCTTCACCGTCGCCCAGGACGGCACCTGGAACCTGCTCACCATCCGCATGGACGACCAAATCGCCGCCGGCATCATCAACAGCAATTAGTCGCGGGGAAAAATTTCACCACGAAGACACGAAGGCACGAAGGGATGCCTTTTTAAATGGAAATTGTCGCCCTTCGTGTCTTCGTGGTGAAAAAATCCAACGCAACAATCACAACAGCGATTCCGGCGCCTGAGCCAGCAATTTCTTTAATTCCTGCTCGCGGCTGCGTTGGCAAACCAGCACACAGTCAGCGGTCTCGACCACCACCAAGTCGCTCACCCCGCACAGGGCGATGGCGCGGCCGCTGTCGCTGACGATGATATTGTTGTCGGCGTCGTGCAGCACGGCCTGGCCGCTGACGATGTTGCCGCGCGCGTCCGCCGGGTGGCGCGCCGCCCACGCTGACCATGAGCCGACGTCGTCCCAGTCAAATTCCGATTGCGCGGCGACGACGTTTGCCGCCTGTTCCATGATGGCGTAATCCACGGAGATTTTGGGCAGCGCGGGGAATTTTTCCGCGACATACGCGGCGGCCCGGTCACGGTCAGCGGGATAATTTTTCACAAACTCCGCGAGGGCGGGCGCTGACCGTGCCGCCTCGCGCGTGAAGGCTGCCGCCGACCAGACGAACATGCCGGCGTTCCACGCGTGCCGACCGTCGGCGACATATTGCTCCGCCGTGGCGAGCTGGGGTTTTTCCACGAATTGCTCGACGTGGCGGAATCGCGTGCCTCGGCCGCGCGCGCCGGCCGTGACCGGCGCGCCCAGCTGCAGATAGCCGAATCCGGTGGCGGGATAGGCGGGCGGGATGGCGATGGTGACGAGCGCGTCACTGTCAGCGGCGAGCCGGCAGGCGTCGCGCAGGTTTTTTTGCAACGCGGCGCGGTTCTTGATGAGATGGTCAGCGGGCAGTAGCACGACGACGGCCCGGGGATTGCGCGCGTGGGCGATGGCGGTGGCGAGCGCGGCGGCGGGGGCGGTGTCGCGCTTGGCGGGTTCGGCGATGATTTGCGCGGCGGGCAAATCGGGCAGGGCGCTGACGGTGGCCGCCCGCTGCTGGTGATTGGTCAGGACAAAGAGCCGGTCGGCCACCGTCAGCGGCTTGACCCGTTCCAGCGCCTCGCCGAGCAAGGTTTGCGCGGAAAACAAGCGGAGCAACTGTTTCGGTCGCGCGCGCCGGCTCAACGGCCAGAACCGTTCGCCGCTGCCGCCGGCGAGGATAAAAACAAAAATTTCGGGATGCGTGGGCATGCTTCTATGTATCCCCGCCGGCCGCTGATGGCGAGCTTTTTTCAGCGCGGCCCGCGTCGGCGCGCAAAAAAACCGCGCCGGGAGGGGCGCGGTTTTTGCTGGTGCGCAAAACGGTCAATCGGCCATTTCGCTAACACCTTTCTTGCGGGCTTTGACCGCGAGTTGCTTGGCTTTTTCATCGCCGTATTTCTTGATAGAGAAGGCTTTCTTGGCGACCTCACCCGGCACCGGACTCCAGGTGGCTTGCCAGAAGCTGTAAACTCGGCCTTTGACATCCTTGGTGATTTTACTGACGCCGAGGATGCCGGTTTTGTTCTTGCGGCGGGCAATCTGGGCGAACGCCTTGCGGGGCATGCGCGCATATTTCTGGTCCAGTCCGGCGTAGTATTCGACCGCGACGACCAAAGCGTTTTCCTTGCCGCCGTGCGTGCGGTCCGAAAAGAATTTGGCGAAGCGCTTGCCGTTGCGGGTCAGGCGAACGTAATAACCGTGGTTATGTTTTTGGGGTTGATCAATCCGGCAGACGCCCGGATGCTTCTTAGCTTTGCGTGTTTTTAATTTGGCCATATTTTTAATTTGATTAGTAATTAGCTCCTTGTCAAGCAATCTAGCAGTTGTTTGTGATTTGTCTAGCGATAGACGCCATTTTTTCGGTTAGCGACTATTTATGCCAAACGCGGCACCTCCAGCCAGCGTTTTTCCGCCCAGGACTTCAGGCCCAGCTCGGCGAGTTGCACGCCCTTCGCGCCTTCCAGCAGCGACCAGCGGAACGGTTCGTTCTTGACGACGTGTTTCAGGAATAATTCCCATTGCACTTTGAAGGCGTTGTCGAAGACTTGGTTCGTCGGCACCTCGGTCCAGCCGGCTTGGTAATCAATCGGACTGTCCACGTCGGGATTCCACACGCAGCGCGGCGTGGCGGACAGATGTTGCGCGGTGCAGTTCCGCAGGCCGGCGACCGCGGAGCCGTGCGTGCCGTCCACTTGCAACGTCAGCAGGTCGTCGCGCTTCACCCGCACGGCCCACGAGGAGTTGAACTGACAAATGGTGCCGCTGTCGGTGACGAACGTCGCGTAGGCGGAATCGTCGGCGGTGCAGGGGTACGGCCGGCCCGCTTCATCCCAGCGCGTGGGAATGTGTGTCGCGCCGAGGCAGGTCACGGCGCTGACGTTACCGAACAAATTGTCGATGACGTAGCGCCAGTGGCACAGCATGTCCACGATGATGCCGCCGTCCTCCTCCTTGCGGTAGTTCCACGACGGGCGCTGCAACGCCTCGTGCTCGCCGGTGAACACCCAGTAGCCGAACTCGCCGCGCACGGAGAGGATTTGGCCGAAGAAGCCGGTGTCGATGAGGTACTTCAACTTGAGCAGGCCGGGCAGCCAGAGTTTGTCTTGCACGACGCCGTTTTTGAGGCCGGCGGCGGTCGCTTCTTGATAAAGCGCGAGCGCGATGTCGGCGCTGACGGCGGTGGGTTTCTCGCAATAAATCGCCTTCTTCGCGGCGATGGCCTTGCGAACACCGTCAGCGCGCAAGGTGGTCGTCTGCGAGTCGAAATAGATTTGGTTGTGACGGTCAGCGAGCGCGGCGTCGAGGTCGGTGGTGTAACGCGCGACGCCATGACGGTCAGCGAGCTTGCGGATTTTGTCCGCGTTGCGTCCGACGAGGATGGGGTCGGGCATGATGACCTCGCCGCTGCCGATGCTGACGCCGCCTTGTTGACGAATCGCCAGGATGGAGCGAATCAGGTGTTGGTTAGTGCCCATGCGTCCGGTGACGCCGTTCATGATGATGCCGATGGTGTGGGATTTCATAAGAAATTAAAAAAGCAAAATGCAAAATGAAAAATTGGACGCCGACCGGGTGCGCGAGCGATTTTTAAATTTTGCACTGCAATTTTTCATTTTGATTTTTTCATTTTTCATTCGCCTTCAAGCATACCGCTTATAGGCTGCGACGATTTCGCGCAAAAACTCGTCTTGGTTTTTCGCCCAATGCAGGTTGGAAAAAATTTCGACCTCGTTAAAACCGCCGAAGCCGGCCGCCTCGACCCAGCCGCGGATTTGCGGGATGTCGATGCAGCCTTCGCCCATCAGTCCGCGGTCGTTGAGGAAATCCAGCGTCGGCGTTTTCCAGTCGCAGATGTGGAAGGCGAACAAATAACCGGCTGACCCGCAGCGTTGGATTTGTTGCTCCAACTCGCCGTCCCACCACAAATGATAAACGTCCACCGCGACGCCCACTGACGGTGATGCCAGTTCGTCGCACAAGTCGTTCGCCTGCCGCAGCGTGTTCACGGCGGAGCGGTCGCCCGCGTACATCGGATGCAACGGCTCAATGGCGAGCTTGACGCCGGCGGCTTGCGCGTGCGGCAGCACGGCGGCGATGCCGTCGCGGATTTGCGCGCGACTCACCGTCAGCGGCTGGCGCGGATGCGAACCGGGCACCAGCACCACGTGCGGCGCGCCAATGGCAGCGGCCTCGTCAATCGCGCGCATATTATCATCAATCGCCCGCTGACGGTCAGCCGCGTCGGGCGACGGGAAAAACCCGCCGCGACACAGCGACACCACCGTCAGCCCGTGGTCGGCGATGAGTTTTTTCACCTTCGCCAAATCGCGTCCCTCGAGAGCATTGCGCCAAACCGTGATGCCGCGCACACCTGCGGCGGCATATTTCGGCACGGCAACCTCAAGCGCCCACGGTTTCGTGGTGATGGTGTGCAAACAAAGTTTCGACAAATCGGCAATCATAATTATCGCTTTCGGGCGAAAACAATACCACACCCCCCACTGTCAGCGCAAAAAATTTTAAGGGCTGAAGTAGCCGGGGAGCAAACCCGCCTAGCCTTGCGGGTCCGCCGCCAGATAATTTTTCCGCAAATTGGCGGCTAGCGTATCCAGGAATTCCTCGGTGTAAAGATAATGCTCGCCGTGGTTGACTTTGCCGCCGTGGATGCAAATCGCCAGGTCCTTGGTCATCTTGCCGCTTTCGACGGTGGCGACGCAGACTTGCTCCAGGGTCGCGGCGAATTTTTGCAACTCCGCGTTGCCGTCAAGTCTGGCGCGAAAATCCAGGCCGCGCGTCCACGCGAAAATCGAGGCGATGGGATTGGTCGAGGTCGGGTTGCCCCGCTGATGCTCGCGGTAGTGGCGCGTCACCGTGCCGTGCGCGGCCTCGGCCTCCATCGTTTGGCCGTCGGGCGTGACCAGCGTGGAGGTCATCAGGCCGAGGCTGCCGAAGCCCTGCGCGACGGTGTCGCTCTGCACGTCGCCGTCGTAGTTTTTGCAGGCCCAGACGAAATTGCCGTGCCACTTGAGCGCGCTGGCGACCATGTCGTCAATCAGCCGGTGCTCGTAGGTCAGGCCGCTGGCGGTGAATGGTTCCTTGAACTCGGCGGCGTAAATCTCGGCGAAGAGGTCCTTGAAGCGCCCGTCGTATTTTTTCAGGATGGTGTTTTTGGTGGACAGGTACAGCGGCCAGCCCTTGCGCAACGCCTGGTTGAAGCACGCGCGCGCGAAGCCGCGGATGCTCTCGTCGGTGTTGTACATCGCCAGCGCCACGCCGTCGCCTTGGTATTGAAAAACCTCGTGCTCGACGACCTGACCGTCAGCACCCTCGAAGCGGATGGTCAGCTTGCCGGCGCCCTTGGTGACAAAATCCGTCGCGCGGTATTGGTCACCAAAAGCGTGACGCCCGATGCAAATCGGCGCCGTCCAGCCGGGCACCAGCCGCGGGATGTTTTGGCACACAATCGGCTCGCGGAATACGGTGCCGTCGAGGATGTTGCGGATGGTGCCGTTGGGGCTTTTCCACATTTGTTTGAGATTAAACTCCCGCACCCGCGCCTCGTCGGGCGTGATGGTGGCGCACTTGATGCCGACGCCGTATTGCAGGATGGCGTTGGCGGCGCTGACCGTCACCGCGTCATCGGTAGCGTCGCGGTGCTCGATGCAGAGGTCGTAGTATTTGATGTCAAGGTCGAGGTAGGGGAGGATGAGTTTGTGTTTGATGAATTGCCAGATGATGCGCGTCATTTCATCGCCGTCGAGTTCGACCACGGGGTTGGCCACTTTGATTTTTTGCAACATAACGGCGTCAACATTAGCGGCGCGACGGCGGGCTGGCAACGGGCAAATCGCTAACCGGCCTTGACAAATTCAGGTTACACTTTAGAACTCGCCGCTATGTGGAAAGCAAACTGGGCGCAGACGCGGCAACATTTTGGCAACTGGTGGAACCACACCGGTCTGGTGGTCGGCAAGTGGGGGACGGTGTCCGCTGACCGTGATGTCCATGCGGCCGCCGGCGCACCACCGGCAGCGCCTGCCACGCCGCAAGCGCGCGCGTGCAGCGCCGAGTTCCGTGCCGCCGACAATCATTACCAATTGGCGCGCTCGGTGTTCCCGCTGGACACGCTGCCGCTGGCCTACACCAACATGGGGCCGGGTTCGCTCGCGGCGATGCTCGGCTCGACCCCGGAGTTTTATCCCAACACCGTGTGGTTCCCGCCGGTGTTCGCTGACGTTGACGAGCCGGAGCAACTGCCGCCGTTGCGCTTTGACGCTGACAATGAGTGGTGGCGCGTCACCGAGGATTATCTGCGCGCGTGCGTGGCGCGCAGCGGCGGCAACTATCTCGTGTCGATACCCGACTTGTGCGAGCACGCTGACATTCTCGCGTCGTTGCGCGGGCCGGAGAACCTGTGCGTGGATTTGCTGGAGCGCCCGGCGTGGGTGGAACAGAAAATCACGGAAATCAACGCGGCGTGGCTGGAGGTGTACAACCGCGTCTATGACCTTGTCCGCCAGCCGGACGGCAGTTCGGCGTTCTGCGCGTTTTACCTGTGGGGGCCGGGCCGGACGGCGAAGTTGCAGTGCGATCTTTCGGCGATGTTGTCCGGCGAGATGTTCCGGCGCTTTGTCGTGCCCGCGCTGGAATGGCAGTGCGCGCGGCTTGACCAGACGCTGTATCACCTCGACGGCACCCAGGCCCTGCACCATCTCGACGCGCTGCTGGCGATTGACGGCCTCGACGCGATTGAGTGGACCCCGCAGGCCGGCATTGAGCAGGGCGGGCACCCGCGCTGGTACGAGTTGTACCGCCGCATCCTCGCCGCCGGCAAAAGCGTGCAAATTGTCGGGGCCGAGGCGGCGGACCTCGCGCCGCTGCTCGACGCCATCGGCCCCCGCGGCGTATATGTGATAACGCCCATGCGCGACGAGCGCGAGGCGGCACAGGTGGCCCGGATCGTCGAGCCGTATTATCCATAATTGCAAATTCCAGTTGTGATAGTTAATAACTTTGGTGGATAGAGGTTGCGTTTCGGCCATTCCCATAGTTTAATTTGTTGATGATGCGTTTTGTTTGCACGGTGATCATGTTGATGACGTTGGGAGTCACGGTCAGTGTCCGGGCGGAAGCCCCCTCGACTCAGGACCAATATTTGCAGATTTATCTGCTCATTCAGGAGACCGACAAACTCGAAATTTCCGGGCAAAAAGCCACCGCCCGCGACCGTTATCAAATCGCGCTGGATCGCCTGAAAAAGCTCCAGGCTGACAATCAGGACTGGGAACCCACCATTGTCAACTACCGCATCAATTATTGTCAGGAAAAAATCAACACCCTGCAGGACGCCAGGGACGCCAATCCGAATGTTGTCACCCCGCCGCCGGTATCTTCTGACACGACAGCGCAAACTCCAAGTCCGAGTACGACTTGGCAAGCCTCAAGCACCACCGCACCCGCTGCCGCTGCTCCAGTCAGTCAGACCGCCACCGCCGCTGCCACTGAAGACCCCGCCGCGTTAAAAAAGCAAATCACCGAACTGCAGGACAAGCTGGCCGACACCGCCAGCCAGCTCACCCAGGCTAAAACCGACACCGCCGCGCTGCGCGCCAAGGTCGCTGACCTTGAAACCGCGCTCAAGACCGCCCGCGCAGGCTCCGCGGATGAAAAAACCGCCGCCTTGCTGGCCGAGAATAAAAAGCTGAACGACCAACTCGTCACCGCCCAGGCGACCATCGTCAACTTGCAGGGCGGCGCCGGCGCCGGCTCGCTGGCCACCTTGCAGGAACAATTAAAGAAAGTGCAGGACCAGTTGGCCCTCGCCAGGCAGGAAAACGAGGCGTTGCGCCAGACCAACGACGATTACAAGACCAAACTCACCGAGGCGCAAAAACACCTCGACACCGCCAACGCCCAACTGGCCGTCGCGCCGGACCATTCCGCCGCGCAAAAGGAAAACCTCGTGTTGCGCGACATCATCCAGCGTGAAATGGCCGAGCAAGCCCGCCGCGAAATCGCCAAGCGCATCGCCTTGGAAGAACTGCAAAATCTGGCCGTCAGCTCGGACAAACTCAAAAGCCAGATTGATTTGCTCGGCTCGCCGCTGATCCAGCTTACCGACGAGGAAACCGCCATGCTCAAGGGGTCCGCCACCCAGTTGGCCGGCGAAGCCGTCGGCGCTGACAGTGGGAACTTCGCCGCCAAGAAAAACGACACCGGCGCCGTTGACTACAGCACCCAGGCCAGAGTGCCCGCCGAATTCAAGGACACCGCCAAGGCCGCCAACGACTTCTTCATCCAGCAAAAATTTGACGAGGCCGCCGCCCAATACCAAAACATACTGAACAAATATCCGCAGTCCCTCTACGCCCTGTCCAACCTCGGCGTCGTCCGCTTCCAGCAACAAAAATACGACGAGGCTGAGCAATACCTGCGCCAGGCCACCGGCCAGGCCAGCGACGACGCCTTTGCGCATTCCATGCTGGGCATCACGCTTTACCAGGCCGGCAAATATGACGAAGCCGTGCAAGTCCTGACCCGCGCCGTGGCGCTGGCCCCGAACGACCCGAAAACGCACAATTACCTCGGCATCAGCGCCTCGCAAAAAGGCTGGCAGGAAGCCGCCGAGCAGGAATGCCGCAAAGCCATCGAGTTGGACCCGCAATATGGCGACGCCCATTTCAATCTGGCGGTGATTTACGCCACCCAGCGCCCGCCGTCCCGCGAACTGGCCAAGCGCCATTACGAACGCGCCTTGGAACTGAGTATCCCCCGCGATCCCCAGTTGGAAAAAATGATCTACGTCAAAGATTTGAGCGAGCCGCAAAAATCATAAAACCAAAAACCATCCGTGGCTTAAAAAACCTTGCGCAAGTCCGCCAGATTCCATCTCGTCCCATCGTCAAATCATCCAATCGAGCCACCTCTAGAGCACATCAAAACTAGATGAATTCAAGAAGTACTGTACAATCCCGACATCCGGGGCGATAAACTTGGGGATGAAACCATTATCGCAAGATTTACGGGAACGAGCGGTGGCGGCC
>JAISDC010000097.1 GCA_031265105.1 Verrucomicrobiales bacterium | reverse complement strand
CCGGTAACCTCACCGCAACCGAAGGGGCCGTCGCCGCCGCGGGTGACGGTGCTGACCTCGCTGGCCTTGATGTTGCCGGTGAGGGTCGCGCTGCCACTGCCGGTGACTGTCACATTGCTGCTGCCGCTGGCGGTGAGGTCGCCGGTGAAGATGCTGTCGCTGCCGGTGAGGGTGAGGTCGATGACCGCGTTATCGCCACCGGTTACGGTGCCGGTGATGATACTGCCATCGCTGCCGGTGATGATGATTTGGCTGTCGCCGCTGCCGGTGATGTCACCGGTGATGCCGCTGTTGGTGCCGGTCAGGCCGATGTCAATGGTTGAACTACCGCTGCCGGTTACGTCACCGATAATGATGGGGCCATCGCCGCCGATGGTGACGGTGCTGTCGTCGCTGCCGGTGATGTTGCCGGTGATGGTCGCGCCATCGCTGCCGCTGATGATCACATTGCTGCTGCCGCTGGCGGTCACGTCGCCGGTGAAGATGCTGTCGCTGCCGGTGACGGTGATGTCGATGACGGAATCATTGTTGCCGCTGACGGTGCCGGAGATGATGACGCCGTCGCTGCCGGTGATGGTGATGTTGCTGTCGCCGCTGCCGGTGATGTCACCGGTGACGCCGCTGTTGGTGCCGGTCAGGCCGAGGTCGATGGTGGCGCTGCCGCTGCCGGTAACATCGCCGATGATGATGTTGCCGTCGCCACCGATGGCAATGGTGCTGTCCTCGCTGCCGGTGATGTTGCCGGTGATGGTGGTGCCGTCATCGCCGCTGACCGTGACGTTACTGCTGCCGCTGGCGGTGATGTCGCCGGTGAAGGCGCTGTCGCTGCCGGTGACAGTGAGGTCGATGACCGCGTTATCGCCTCCGGTTACGGTGCCGGTGATGACACTGCCGTCGCTGCCGGTGATCGTGATGGTGCTGTCGCCATTGCCGATGATGTCACCGGTGATGATGCTGTCGCTGCCGGTGACGGTGAGGTCGATGACCGCGTTCTCGTTGCCGGTGACGGTGCCGGAGATGATGGCGCCGTCGGAGCCAGTGATGATGATTTGGCTGTCACCGCTGCCGGTGATGTCGCCGGTGGCACCGCTGTTGGTGCCGGTTAGGCCGAGGTCGATGGTGGCGCTGCCGCTGCCGGTGACGTCACCGATGATGATGTCGCCGCCGCCGATGGTGATAACGCTGTCCTCACTGCCGGTGACGTTGCCGGTGATGGTCGCGCTGTCACTGCCGGTGACGGTCACGCTGCTGCTGCCGCTGGCGGTGATGTCGCCGGTGAAGATGCTGTCGCTGCCGGTGACGGTGAGGTCAATGGTGGCGCTGCCGCTGGCGGTGAGGTCGCCAATGATGGCGCTGTTAGTGCCGTTGATGGTCAGTGAGCCATTGGCGTTGTTGTCGCTGTTGCCGGTCAAGGAACTGTCGTTCAAGTTGATGAACAAATCGGTGCTGCCGTCGTTGCTCACGTTGCCCTTGATACCGCTGCCACCGTTGACAGTCACCTCGATATTGCCAATCTTGCCGACAGCGATGCCGCCCGCAGCGCCGGCATCCACATTATTCAATTCAATCACCGCGTGGGCGTCTCCCTCGGTTAATTGCAGATGTTCGCCAAGCAGGTTCCCATTGCTGGCGATCGTACCGCCGCTGACCACCAGGTGCGAATCTCCCCAAGTACCGGTGGCGGCTATTTCCAGCGCATTGGTCCCGCCGAACAGGTAGCTGTCGTGAACCGTCACGCTGGCCCCGGTCTGGATGATCACGGCGCTTCTCGGACCGGAAAATACGGAGTCGTGGATTTCCACCACCGCCTTGGCATTAGCTATCAACCCGACGGTATGTTCCGAGGAAAACTCACTGTCATAAATCACAGCGGTGCTGCCATCAGCGCCGACATGCAGCGCATTGCTAATGGTAGAGGTGGTGTGTACTTTCACATTGGTGGCGATCAAATCGCCTCCACTGCTAACATCTATGCCGCGAGCATTGGTGCCGCTCGCATTAATCTCCGAGTTGGCGATGGTCACGGTAGAAGAATCATACACCAGGAGCCCCCGGCCACTGTCGGTGGTAATGGTGACTCGGTCGAGAGCGACATTCGACGTACCCACCACGTAGAGCCCGTAGGAATCACCAGTTCCAGTGGTGATAATGGCGACATCATTCAGGATAACGGATGAAGTGTTGGTAATCTGACCGCCGAAGCCGGTGGTGCCCGAGGTGGTGATAGTACTGCTGTACAACGCCACCGAACCTTGCTCGACGTAAAAGCCGTTCTTGCCCTGATCGGTGGAACGGCCACTGAGCGTGGTGCTCAGTGTAATGTTCGTGCCGCTATAAGACGCGCCGGGATTACGCACGTACAACGCCGACGTGCCGGAAACACCGGTGTAAGATGCGCCGTTTTCCGCCGGATAGGCGGTGCCGTCCACCACCAGGGGCGCGGCGTTGGTCATTACCGCCATGCCGCCGACCACGGCGAGCAACGCGGCCCAGGTTTTGAGTTTGTTGGTTTGCATATTATGGGTTCTTCTTTTTATTGGTTAGTTGTTGACAGTTTTTGCTGGCCACAAGAAATCACAAAAAACACAAAAATTTTTAGAACGTTTTTTCTCTGTGTTTTTTGTGCTTTTTCGTGGCCATTGAGTGGTTCAGGTGACGATGGCGGTTTCGGGGTCGCTCCAGGGGCCGAGTTGAAGGGTGGGGCTGAGCCAGGCGGCGACGGCTTCCAGGGCCTTGCCCTGCGCCTCAATACCGAAGTGCTTGGTGAGGTGTTTTCTGGTGACGGTTTGTTGTTGCCAGTCGTCAGTGCCTTGTAACCGGTATTTGAGCAGGACGGCGTGGCAGTTCGGGGCGGCCAAATATTTCGTCGGGTGGCCGGCCTGGTTGTTGAAGAAATAGAAGTCGGCATCGTGATTGTGGCCGGTGTGGATGACGACGACCGGGGCGTCGGTCGGCGGTGGCAGCGGTTCGTGTTTGACGTGGTGGCGCGGGGGGATGCCGAGTTGTTTGAGGTCTTCATCGGTAACTTTGTCGGTTTTGCCGATGAGGTAGTTGATGAAGCCGCGTAAAATAACCATTAAGGCGCTGACGGCCTCGTCCTTGGCAACGACGGTGAAGTGGTTTTTGGTTTCCTTGGCGTCGTTGGCCTGGAGGGCGAGTTCCAAGTGGTCATTGGCGGCCTTGAGGGCGAGGATGCGCCGGGCGTCGAGATCCCATTGGTCGGACTTTTGGTTGGCCTGGGCGGTGGTTTCGATTAGCCGACTGTAGCCCAACAGGGCGTGGGGTTCGGCGGGGATGTTTCGGTGGGACATATGCGATTTTCCTTGGTTAGTTGTTGATATTCAGGTTGTTAAGACTGAAAACGGGGTGATTTTGACACGTGACGGGACGATTTTTACAGGTGTAAAAACCATTTTTACACGTGACAAAATGAATTTTACACCTGACAAAATCGTTTTTACACGTGTCGAAACGATTTTTACCGGTGACAAAATGGGATTTACACGTGACAAAATCATTTTTGCACGTGTCAAAATGGTTTTGACAGGTGACAAAACGGTTTTTACCCGTGTCAAGACGGTCTTTTCCCGTGAGAAAGTCCCCGCCCCGCGCCGCTGACGCTGGCGGGTGGTTGCTTGCCAGATGGGGAATGGAATGGGTAAGAACGAGCCGGGAAATTAAAGAGTCGGGGCAATAGTCATAATGAGCGCGTGAGCGCGTGAGCGCGTGAGCGCGGTGTACTTACTTTATGACTGATCTTTTTCATCTTCAGCGGGTTTTGACAACTCGGTTGGACGATTTGACGGATGGGACGATATGGAATCTGGTTGTCTTGCGCAAGAGTTTTTTTTCGTTTTTTTTAACCACGGATGGACACAGATGAACACGGATTGTTTTTTTGTCTTTTATCCGTGTGCATCAGTGTCCATCCGTGGTTAAACATGGTCTTGTGATGCGGTTGAGGTAATACCATAAGTCTTGTCACTGGCAGCGGGGTCGCTAGGCTGCCAAGTCATATTATGGAGAAGACCCTGATTCTGTTGAAGCCGGACTGTATTAAACTCAATCACTGCGGCGCGGTTATTCAGCGGCTCGAACTGGCGGGTGGCAAAATCCGTGCCGCCAGGATGCTCACCCTCAGCGACGCTTTGTTGCAGGAACATTACGCTCACGTGGCCCAGTTGCCGTTTTTTCCCAATATCCAACGGTTTATGCAGGAGACGCCGGTTATCGCGCTGGTGTTGGCGGGCGACCAAATCATCCGCAAGGTTCGCGATTTGCTCGGCCCGACCGATTCGACCCAGGCGCCCAAAGGCACTATTCGCGGCGATTTCGGCACGGACAAGATGCGCAATGTCGTCCACGCCTCGGATTCGCCCGCCAGCGCGACGCTGGAGATCCGCCGTTTCTTCGCTGACGGTGAGGTGTTCGCGTTTTAACCGGCCCGGCCCGGCTCGCTCAGCCAGCGGCGGAATTTCTTGCCCTGCTCGGCGGTGCCGAGCACCAGCAGCTTGTCACCCGCCTTGAGTTGCTGGCCGGCGGCCGGGTTCAGGATGGCTTGCCCGTCGCGCTCCACGCCCAGCACTTGCACGCCGGTCTGGGCAAAGATGCCCAGGTCGGCCAGGCTGCGCCCGAGTTTGGGACTGTCCGGCGGGAGGTCAACGGTGGTCAGTTTGCTCTCGGAAATCGAGGCTTGGCGGCCGGCGGGTTCTTCCTCGGTCTGCAAAAAGTCGAGCGCGGGCTTGATTTGGCTGTCCGCGCCGAACAGCAGCAGCTTGTCGCCGGCGAACAGCAGCGTGTCCGGCGGCGGGTTGGTGATGATTTCGCCGTGCCGTTCAATCTCCACGATGGCGCAGCCGAAGCGCGGGCGCAGGCCGAGCGCGGCGATGGTGCGCAGGCGGCACGCGGCGTGGTCCGGCAGGACGCACTCGGCGAGTTGCACGCGCCAAAACTCGGATTGCCGCGGGGTGACTGTGCTGCTCAGCGACGGCGCGGTGCCGGTCAGCGCCCGGTTGAGCGAATATTGGAACTGGCTGTGCCACTGGATGAGCCGGCGCCAGAACAACGCGGCGAACACGACGGCGATCACCGCCACCGCGCCGCCCGTCCACGGCCCGGCCAGCGGCACGGGGAACAACGCCCACACTAGCCACAGCAGGCCGACGGCGCCGACGGTCTGGATGGCCAACTCGATGACTTGCCGCAGGCGCCGCGCCTGCTGACCGTGGCCGGCGCAGGTATCGGCATAAATCGCGCCGAGCGCGCCGATGTTGCGCCAGATCGCCACTATCAGCGCCAGCACCGCCACGCCGACCACGGTACAAGACAGGTAGGGGCTGAAGGAAAAGTCCAGCGCCGCGCGCTCCAGCAGATGCCGCAGGCCGTGTTGCAGCGTCGCGGAATACATCAGCACGCCGGCCAGCAGCAGCACTTCGACGGACAACTGCCCGAGCCGGCTGGCGGTCAGTTTCCACCAGACAATCTGCTCCTGTTTATGCGTCATCTCGCGCAGCCAGAACTGGTAGGCGCCGAGGAATTTTTGCAGAAACCGCGGCAGCCGGCCGGCGACGCACTCGGCGATTTTTTCGGAATGTCGCACCAGCAGCGGCGCGAGGATGGAGGTGAGAATCGAGGTGCCGACGGCGATGACGTAAAAATAATCCGGCACGCCCACGCCGGCGTTGACCCCTTGCTGGGCGAGGATGTAGGAGAACTCGCCAATCGGCGTGAGAATCAGCGCCGTGCGGACGGCGGTTTTGAGGTCGCTGCCGGTGAGAAGGAAGCTGACCGCGCCGGCGAGAATGCGCGCCGGCACGATGAACGCCGTCACGCCCAGCACCAGCCACAGATGCTGGTGCACGGTCCGGAGGTCAATCATCATGCCGATGGAGGCGAAGAACACCGCGCTGAACAGGTCCTGCGTGCCGACCAGTGATTTTTCAATCTTGTGCTTGAACGAGGTGCCGCTGACGATGACGCCGAACAGGAACGCGCCCAGCGCCGAGGAGAAGCCGACGCGCCCGGTCACCACCGCGGCGGCGAACACCATGCCACCGACGATGATAATTTTCAAATCCATGTCGCCGCTGCGGTCGAAGCGCTTGAGGATTTTCGGCAGGAACAGCACGCCGACCACCACCGTCAGCACCACGAAGCCCGCGAACAGGCCGAGCGTCCTGGCTGGCCCGCTGGCGAGGTCGCCGTGCCCCTCCATGCCGGCGAGCTGGATTTGCGACGAGAGCAGCGTCATCAAAATAATCACCACCACGTCCTCCAGGATGGTGATGCCCAGCGCGTTCTGCGCGTACCGCTCATGGCTGAGCCGGCTTTCCAGCAGCATCTTGCTGATGATGGCGGAACTGGAGACCACGAACATTGAGGCGAACACGAAGCTGGCCACCTGGCTCCAACCCATCAGCCAGGCGAAACACTGGCAGAGATTGAACACCAGCCACGCCAGCAGCGCGGTCGCCCAGACCAGGCTGAAGCCCAGCGTGCGAATACGCGCCAGGCTCAGTTCCAGGCCGACGAAAAACATCAGGAACACCAGGCCGAATTGCGACAGTTGCTCCACGCTGTCCTTGTTTTCCACCAGCGAGAACGGCGGCGTGTACGGGCCGATAATCATGCCGGCCACCAAATACCCGACAATCGCCGACAGGCCGCAACGGCGAAACAACAGTCCCGCCGCGCCGGCGAACACCAGCACCACGGCAAAATCCTGCAATAAATCCATGCGCAAAAGCTACGGCAATCCCCGCGCCGCGCAAAGCGGAAAGCGCGCCGTCAGCCCGCGGAAAACTCCGGCCACGAAGACGCGAAGGCGCGAAGGAATTTTATTAACCGCGGAGGCGCGGAGACGCGGAGGTTTTTAACCACGAATTAACACGAATGGACACTAATAAAAGAGGCAGCCACGGTCAGCGGCTGCCGCTGGCATTTTAATTCGTGTCAATTCGTGTGCATTCGTGGTTTAGAATTGGTGGCGGGCCGGTTCGATGTGGACAAGCACATCGATGATTTGCGCGTGGCGGGTCATGAGGTAATCTTTCACTTGGTGGGCGAGGCGGTGGCCGTCGGCGACGCTGATGCCGGGGTCAACTTCGACGTGCAGTTCCACGAACAGGCCGATGCCGCTTTTGCGGACGCGGCATTTTTCCACGTTGACTACGCCGGGCACGGTCAGCGCCGCGCGGCGGATGGGGTCGCTGACGGTGACCGCGACTTGGCCGTCGAGCAGGTCGTGCAAGGCGCGGTGGCTGATGACGCCGCCGTTGACGCTGATGATGAGGCAGGCGGCCAGCGCCGCCCAGTCGTCCGCCGCCGCAAAGGCGGGGCCGCCGAGCAGCGCGACGCTGATGCCGATTGCCGCGGCGGCGGAGGTGAGCGCGTCGGCGCGGTGATGCCAGGCGTCGCCCTGGATGGCGCGGCTGTCGAGGTCGCGGTTGGCGGCGATGATTTTGCGCGAGAGCAATTCCTTGATCACCACCACGGCCAGCAGCACCGGCAGCGTGAACCAGGCCGGCGCGTGGTGCGGCAGTTTGATTTCCTGCACCGCATGAACGGCGATGAAAACCGCCGCGGCGAACAGGCTGAGGCCGGCGAACAGGCCGGCCAGCGCCTCGATTTTGCCGTGGCCGTAGGGATGTCCGGCGTCAGCGGGCCGCAACGACATTTTAAAGCCGGTCCAGGTAATGGCCGAGGTCAGGATGTCGCCGGCCGATTCAATCCCGTCGGCAATCAGCGCGTAGGAATTGCCGAGATAACCCACGCTGATTTTGACCAGCATCAGCGCGATGTTGGCCGTCACGGACAGCAGGCCGAGTCGCAGGGTGTTGGTGTTGATAGCCGCCATGTTGATTCGCTTTGGGACAAGTTATGCCCTGCCCGGAAAATTAACATCAGGAAATTTCACCCGCGCTGACAGTGGTGGCACGACTCCTGCTTGATTGAAGGTCATGGGAACAAAACCTCGATTAATCAACCAAGACATGCAATCAACCAACTGGACCGCAAGGATGAGAAAATTTTTCAACCGTTGGAAAACCCCGCTGCTGGTGGCGGTAATCTTAACGGGAATCTGCGCCTCGGCCGGGGCGGAGGAAGCGGCGGCCGCGACCGTCAGCGCCGGGGACACGGCGTGGATGATGACCAGCACGGCGCTGGTGTTGTTCATGACCCTGCCGGGCCTGGCGCTGTTCTACGGCGGCCTGGTGCGCAGGAAAAACGTGCTGTCGGTGCTGGCCCAGTGCCTGGGCATCGCGGGGCTGGCGGCGGTGCTGTGGTGGGCGGTGGGCTACAGCCTGTCGTTCAGCGGCGACGGCAAGTTCATCGGCAACCTGGACATGGCCTTTTTAAAAGGCATTTACGGGCCGGACGGGAACGACATCAATTATTCCAGCACCCTCAGCGGCGTGCCGGAATCGGTGTGGGTGATGTTCCAATACACCTTCGCGGTCATCACGCCGGCGCTGATTGTGGGCGCGATTGCGGAGCGCATGAAGTTCACCGCGCTGCTGGCGTTCATCGGCGGCTGGTTGTTCCTGGTCTATTTCCCGTTCGCGCACATGGTGTGGGGCGGCGGGTACATCGGCGGCGACCTCGGAGCGATTGACTTCGCGGGTGGCTTGGTCGTGCACATGTCGTCGGGCTTCTCGGCGCTGGTGCTGGCGCTGATCCTGGGGCCGCGCCGGGGCTACGGCAAAGAACAGATGGTGCCGCACAGCATGGTGTTATGCATGATCGGCACGGCGATTCTGTGGATCGGCTGGTACGGCTTTAACGCGGGCAGCGCGGGCGCGGCCAACGGGCTGGCGGGTAGCGCGTTCCTGACCACCACACTGGCAGCGGCCATCGGCGGCTTCGTGTGGGCGGCGCTGGAGTTTTTCATCAAGCGGCAGCCTTCGGTGCTCGGCTTTTGCTCCGGCGTGGTGGCGGGGCTGGTGGTCATCACCCCGGCGGCGGGTTTTGTCGATGCGGGCGGCGCGGTGATTTGCGGCGTCGCGGCCGGGGTGGTGCCGTTCTTTGC
>JAISDC010000283.1 GCA_031265105.1 Verrucomicrobiales bacterium | reverse complement strand
GCGTTCCAGCGTTCCAGCGTTCCAGCGTTCCAGCGTTCCAGCGTTCCAGCGTTCCAGCGTTCCAGCGTTCCAGCGTTCCAGCGTTCCAGCGTTCCAGCGTTCTTAACAACGCTGAGGTTAGCGTAAGCGGAACCGCAAGTGGTTTTTTTCCTGTTTTTCTAGGTGTTGCCGGCGGTCGCCGCCCGGCTGCGCTTGGTATTGCCGTCGTGCCGGGCAGCGGCGATTTGGCTGTTATCAAACTCCAATGGAGGAAGTGTTATGAATAAGAATACCAATAAAACCATCAAGGGGCTGGCCGTGGCGCTGTCACTGTCAGCGGCAATCATGGCCGGCGCACCGTCAGCGTTCGCCGGGGGTCAGTGGGACGGCAGCAACCAGGATACCCTGTGCACGGATTATGTGCTTGGCTCCGGCTCGGCACCGAATATGGCCGGCGGCGGCATCACAGTCCGCTACGGCTATTCCAGCACGATGACGTTCAGCGGCACTGAAAACATTCTCTGGCTGCGGCTCTATGACCAGCCCTTCATCGCGGGAAACCCTGGAAACGACCCGCCGTGGAACTCCACGACCGGCATGACAATCAACGGCCCCGGCGCGCTGGTGCTCGGCGGGCATGACGATCCGAACTGGGGAGCAAGCGGCATCGCGCTCGGCGCCGACATGTCTTACTACAACAACACCTACCACTTCAACACGGACCTCTATGTCGGCGGCAATTTCAACGCCAACAACTACAGTCTGGTGGTGCTCGCCAACAACTCCGCGCATTATCAAAACAACCTGCTGGTGTTCGGCACGGAGGACGACCGCAAGCACATCCGCGGCCTGCAAACCAACGCCAGCGGCACGGTGAAGCTGCAACTGTTCGGCAGCGGCGACGGCGTCATCCACGACCACCTCGGCGACGGCACGGGGCAGGGCGCGTCGGGCTACACGACGCTGTCGCTGTCCTTCGTCTCCACCGCCACGTGGACACTGACCGGCAGCAACACGTTCACCGGCGCGACGCAGGTCATGGGCGGCGGACGGCTGGTGCTCGACCACGCCTCGCTCAACACGCCAAAGCTCGGCGGCGGCGAACTCATCATGGGCGGCATGGAATATGGCGGCAACGGCGTCTTGGTCGGCGCGGGCGGCGCCACGGTCGAGGTCATCGGCAGCGACTCGGCGGCCGGCGCGGAAACGGTCGCGGCGCTGACGCTGCTCAACGGCGGCAATAAAATTTTGCTCACCGGCAACGGGCCGGCGCTGACGTTCAACACCGGCTCCATCACGCGCGGCAGCGTGAACACCGGCGGCGCGACGATTGATTTCCAGACCAGCGGCGCGGACGCGAGTTTCACGACGACCAACGCCGACGGCGACCTCGGCGCGTGGGCGACTTTGAACGGCAGCGATTACGCCACTGTCAGCGGCGGCGTCATCGGCGCGGCGACTTACGGCGCGTGGAGCGAGGATAACAACGTCAGCATCAGCGCGAGTGAAAGCCAGTCCGACGCGGCGGCGAAGAATTTAAAAATCGCCGCGCCGCTGACGCTGACACTGACCGGTAACAACACGCTAACCGACGGCGGTATTCTGTTCGCCGCCAATGCCGGGGAAGGAAATGCCACCATCAGCGGCGGCACGCTGACGGCGGGCGGCGGCGAGTTCGTCATCCAGCAGCATAACACGGCGGGCGGGTTGGAAATCACCTCCGCGTTGTCGGCGGCCCAACTGACCAAGGCCGGTGACGGCGCGCTGACGGTGACCGGCACGGTCGGCGCCGGCTTGGTCAACATCAACGGCGGCACGGTGAAACTCGGCGCGGACAATGTGTTCGCCGCCACCGGCACGATTTCGCTGAACAACATCGGCACGACGCTGGACCTGAACGGCCACGACCTCACGACCGCGTATTTGCTATCCGCGAACCTGGACGCCGGGTACCGCGCCCTGCAAGAGAATACGACCGCGGTGGTCGGCAACTTCGCGGCGGGCACGGAGTCCACGCTGACGCTGAACAGTGTCAATTACAACCCGGCGATGAACCAGAGATTTTTCGGCGACGTGGCCGAGGGCGCGGGCGCGGTGCTGAACATCACCAAGACCGGCGGTGGTTATTACCAGATTCTGGTCCGCAACAACAACGAGGGTAACAACCTGCGCGGCGGCTGGAGCAACAGTTCATTGCACCAAATCTATGACGTGATTTCCGGCAATGTCTCGGTCATGCAGGGCGGGTTGTATGTCGGCCATGATTTATACACCTTCGGCGGGCTGAACATCGACGCCGGGGCTATCTTCGGCCATGGGGCGGGCGACGGAGGGCAGGCGACCACGGCCTTCACGCGGCTGACCGGCGCCGGTCAGTTGGCGGTCAATTCCACTCGCGCCGGAGTCGTCATTAATCTGGACGGTTCCGCCGACACGGATAATTTCACCGGCACTTTCCGGCAGGGAACAGTGGAAATGCTGGGCTATGGCACGCAATTTATCGCCGCGCAAAACTCCGCGGATGGCTATGTTAACCAACTCGGCCTGGTGGTGGCTGGCAAGGCGCTGGTCATCACCCCCGGCCTGGTGACCACCACCGGCTTCTATAATGACTTCATCAACGCCGCGCCGCTGATGGTGGCTGGCGGCGGCGTGGCCAAGTTGACCGGCACGGCGGGCGTGGTGGCCGGTGTCGGCGGCGGCGTGGTGGGCAATACTAGCAATGCTTTCGGCGGGCATGGCTTGATGCTGGCCGGCGGCACGATTTGGATCGCGCCGGAGGGCGCGGGACAGGACATCACCGTCAGCGGCATGACCGTCGTCACGACCGCCACCACCAACTTCACCGGCATTGTGTATGGACGCACGCCGTTCATCAACATCGGGAATTTGCGGTCGGCGAACGGCGTCGGTGTCGGCAGCAACGGCGACATTCTGCTCGACCGCGGCGGCAACCTCAGCCTTGATTTCCAACTCGGCAACGCGGCCAACGCCAACGCCATATTCACGCGCGTCAACAACGCCACGCTGACGTTCACCGCCGCGCACGGGCTGGTCGGCTTCGGCGCCAGTGAAAAACTCACGCTGTTCGGCGACGCCGCGGCGCTGCCCGCGCTGACCAACGACATCATCAACACCTCCATCCTCGCCGTGGATGGCACGAGCCGCGCCGGCAGCTTCCTCACCACCGCGGCCGTCACCGGCGGCGTGGTGTTCCAGGAGGCGGCTTACAGCGCCGCGACGCTTGATGTCGCCACCGCCGCCGATGTGGTCAAGGTCAGCGCCAGCACGACGCTCGCCGCCAATGCCACCGCCTACGCGCTGCGCAACGATAGCGTCATCGCCAACAGCAACACGCTGACGCTGGGCGCCGGCGACGTCAACACGCAGACCGGCTTGATCATGAACAGCGCCGCCATCACCAGCGGCGAGGACAGCGTCGGCGTCATCGACGTCGGCTCGGCGGAACTGACGCTCTACGTCAGCGGCAGCAATGTGATTGAAAACAAGCTGCTCTCCGCCAACACCGACAAGAACAACGTGGTGCTGACGCTGTTTGGCGATGGGTTGCTGCGGCTGGCCGGGTCGCAAACCTTCCAGGGCCGGACGTATCTCAACAGCGGCGTGCTGGAGGTGGCCAATCTCAACAGCAACTGGAGCCCCTATGGCAGCATTTGGCTGCAAGGCGGCGTGTTGCAAACCAGCGGCATAATCACGCGCAGCCTGACCGGCAGCGAGTCCACGTCAATCATGTGGCTGGCCGGCGGTTTTGCCGCCAGTGAGGCGTCAAGGCTGACGGTGAACATCGGCAACAACGGCCAGACGCTGACGTGGCAGGCGCAGATTTTGAGCGACTACACCGCGATGACTTTCGGCTCCAGATGGGCGCAGGGCGAGGTGCTGCTGGTGAACAACGTGGATTTGGGGCAGAACACCTACGGGGCGCTGGCCAGCAGCGACGCCAATTACAACGGGCGCATTGACAATAGCGGCGGCGCGCTGTTCCGCCAAATCGAGGTCGTGGACAACCCCGACACCACTGGCGACTACGCCACCATCAGCGGCGTCATCAGCAGCAAGATGGACTACAAGGGCATCCAGAAAATCGGCGACGGCATGTTGATGTTATACGGCGTCAACACCTACACCGGCCCGACCTCCATCGCGGAAGGCACGCTGGCCATCATCGACGACAGCGGCCTGGGCGCGGCACCGTCAGCGGCGGCGCCGCTGACCGGTTATGTCAACCAGGGCACCGTGCTGCTCAACGGCGGCGCGACGCTGCTGGCCGGCACCGACCTGACCATCAACGCCAACCGCAACATCCTGCTCGCCTCCGGCAACGACGGCGCGCGCGGCGCGAATATCGCCGTGTATGAGAACGCGACCGCGACCTTCGGCGGCCGACTCGGCGAGTCAGTTGGCGAACAAGGCTCGCTGTTGGTGAACGGCGTCAACATCGGCGGCCTCGACTCCGCCCTCGCGACCGGCACGCTGCGACTGACCGGCACCTCCACTATCAGCGGCTTCACCGAAGTGGCGCAGGGGACGCTGCTGGTGGACGGCGGCCTGACCACGGCGAATGTCGTCATCGACGCCGGCGCGACCCTGGGCGGCGCTGGCGAACTGGCGACGAGCGTCGGCGGTATCACCGTCAGCGGCATCCTCGACGCCACCGACGCGCTGACGCTGAGCTTGGCGACGGGGCAGAAACTCGACTTCGCCGCCGATTCGACATTATTGGTTGACGCTAACAGTGCGCTGAATTTTGCCGTCGCTGGCAACTGGCTCACCGGCAGCGGCAACGCGACGCTGGAGTTGACCGGTGACTTTGATTACGCCACGCAATACACCGTTTTGACCAACATCACCACTGAGGACTTCAGCTTCGCCACCATCAGCGGTTACGACACCGCGAACTACGAGGCGCAATGGGGATTGTCGGGCAACAGCTACATCCTGTCCTTCGACGTCATCCCCGAACCGAGCACCTGGGCGCTGCTGGTGACCGGCGTTGCGTTACTGACCATACTGCGCCGTCGCCGCTGAGCCACTGGGAGCGCCGGCTTCCCGCCGGCAACGAAGCGGGCGAGACGCCCGCGCTCCATAGGCCGGCAGGATGGGGCGGCAGCGCAAACAAATCTCGCGCAGAGCCGCAGAGCCGCGGAGTTAATTTAATTAAAAAACTCTG
>JAISDC010000091.1 GCA_031265105.1 Verrucomicrobiales bacterium | reverse complement strand
AGAGCGCCAGAGCGCCAGAGCGCCAGAGCGCCAGAGCGCCAGAGCGCCAGAGCGCCAGAGCGCCAGAGCGCCAGAGCGCCAGAGCGCCAGAGCGCCAGAGCGCCAGAGCGCCAGAGCGATTACCGCCGCGCTGGTCAACAGACCACAGTTCCTGACTCGGACTTAACGTCATACGATTACTATCACGGAGCCTATACCAATTTCCGCCCGTTGCAACTATTTTGTATCATTCCCCTGCCTCGGGGTCTTGGTGGTTGAGGTTTTTACAGGGAGCGCATGGAGAACGTGGAGAGTTTTATGTATGGAACGCGGGCGTCCCGCCCGCCAGCGGGCGCAACGGGAGCGGCAAAAGAGAGGTGCAAGGAGCGGGGCCGGGCGCTAGGGTGAGCGGTTACATGGAGTATCCGGCGCTGAAAATTAATCTTTATGCCCAGGCGGTCTCGGTGGCGTTGCACGTCGCGGTCATCGTGGGGGGCGGGCTGTGGTTTATGCAGCCGGCCAGGTTCGGGGTGGCGACCGGGCGGGGCGGGGCGCAGGGCGCGGCGGCGCGGCAGGTGTTGCAGGCAGAGGTGCGGTTGCAGGCGGCGGCGGTGAAGGCGTCGCCGCCGGTGGTGGCGGCGGATTGGGAGCGGGAGTTGTCGCCGGTGCCGGAGCCGGAGGCGGACGCGCCGCCGGTGACGACGGCACCAGCAGCGGCGCGGGCGGGGATGGTGGACGCGCTGTTGCCGGTGGCCGCGGGGGCGCGGCGTAATCCCCCCGGGCCGCCGGCGGCGGGGGCCGCCGGGGCGATGGCGGGGAAGTTGTTCACCGCCGGGGATGGCGGGGCCAGGATGGCGACGGCGCCGGGGTATCTCAGTAATCCGCCGCCGCCGTATCCGTTGGCGGCGCGGCAACAGGGGCGGGCGGGCCGGGTGTTGTTGCGGGTGACGGTGAGCGCGAGCGGGGCGGTGAGTGACGTCAGGGTGAAGAACAGTTCCGGTCACGCGGTGTTGGACGCGGCGGCGGTGGCGGCGGTGCGGCGGTGGCGGTTTGCGCCGGCGACGGTGGGCGGGGTGGCGGTCGGTGAGACGATTGATTTGCCGGTGGTGTTTTCACTGCGGCGTTAACTTCAGCCACACTGCGGTGATGTTTTTTTTGGAGGGCGGTCCCAGGCCCTGTCTATGCGCGTAATTCGCAGACAGCGCCGAGCGGTTCAAAGTTGCCCCGCCGCTCCAAGCGCAGCCGAAGGATCGGGTGATTTAGGTTTTGCTTGTCTTGCGCCCGGCGCGGCGCGATTATTTCCGGCTGGTTTATGTTATTGGCATCAGTCAGCCCCACGGCGGAGGCGGTGGGTTTGGGGTCGTGGATTACCAACTCCACCGTCAGCGCCGTCGTCGCCGTCGCGCTGGTGGTCGGGTTCGTGCAAATCGCCACGCGCCGGCTCGCGCTGGTGCCCGTCGGGGCGCAGAATTTCCTGGAGTGGACGGTGGAGTCGCTGTTCGCTGTCGTGGAGGCCATCGTCGGCGCGAAGTTGGTGCGGAAGGTCGCGCCGCTGCTGGTGGCGTATTTCATCTTCATCCTCGTCGCCAACTGGTCGGCGCTGCTGCCGGGCGTCGGCTCCGTCGGCGTGTTCGAGGCGCATGACGGTCAGCGGGTGTTTGTGCCGCTGTTGCGCGGGGCGAACGCCGACCTCAACATGACGCTGGCGCTGGCGCTGTCGTTCATGGTGATTTGGTTCGTGTGGACGATTCAGGAGGTCGGGCTGTGGGGTTTCATCAAGCATAATTTCGGGCCGAAAGGGTTGCTGGAGACGACGGGCTTGGGCGTGGTGACGAAGTCGCTGACGGTGGCGCTGAACGCGTTCCTGGCGTTCATCTTCGTCGGCGTGGGGTGTATTGAGTTGATTTCCATCGCCTCGCGCGCGCTGTCGCTGCCGATGCGGTTGTACGGCAATATTTTCGGCGGGGAGAATTTGGTGCATGCGCTGATGGGGCTGGGCGGGCCGGTCGGCGGCGTGGTGTTCGGGACGCTGGCGTACGGGATGGAATTGCTCGTGGGGCTGGTGCAGGCGCTGGTGTTTTTGTTGTTGTGCGCGGTGTACACGCAACTCTCGACGGCGCACGAGGAGGAGGCGCACTGAGCGCTGACGATGACACTTTGCCGGTGTGACCATTCTCAGCGAGTGGGCGGCGGCGATAAAAATAGAAAGGCAAATATGGAACTGACAGGTAGTATCAATGTGGCGGCGGCGGCGTTGGGCGCGGCCATCGGCGTGGGCATCGTGGGGGCGAAGGCGGTGGAGGCGATTGGTCGCAACCCCGGCGCGTTTCCGAAGGTGCTGACGATGGCGATTCTAGGGTCGGCGCTGGCGGAGGCGATTGTGTTTTACGCCTTATTCATCAAAGTCTGAAACTCAAACCCGTGGGGGCGGGTCAAGGCCCCCGTAATTTTATGTGGTCATCATTAGCGGCATGGGTAACGCAAAGCAGCGCGCTGCTGGCGGCGGCGGACGCTGACAGTCAGGGCGGCGTGGCGGAGGTCATCCACGGCCTCGGCATCGACTGGCGGCTGTTGTTGAGCCAGTGTATTATCTTCCTGATTTTGTTTTTTATCCTGAAGAAATATGCTTACCGCCCTATTCTGAAGCTCTTGGATGACCGTCAGCGGCGCGTCGCGGAGAGCATGGCGAATGTCGAAAAAATCAAGACCGAACTCGCCGCCACCGAGCAAACGCGGCGGGACATCCTCGCCAAGGCGAACGAGTCCGCCAACGCGCTGATTGCGAAGGCGCAGGCCGACGCCGGCTCGCTGACCGCGCGGCAGGCGCTGGAGACGGCGCGGCAAGTGGAGGCGATGCTGAAGAAGGCCGAGGAAACCGCCGCGCAGGAGCGGGAGCGTCTGGCCAACGAGTTGCGCCAGGAAATGGGCAAGCTGGTGGTGTTGACCACGAGCAAGGTGATAGGCCGGACGCTGACGGTGGAGGACCAGGCGCGGTTGCAGAAAGAGGCGGTGGAGGGGTTGAAAAATTAAAAGAGCAAAAAGCAAAATGAAAAGTTGCAATGCAAAATTGGAAATTGAACGCGGATGCCCTGCCGGAGTTGGCAGCTGCATTTTGAATTTTCAACTGCAATTTTGCACTTTTCATTTTTAACTTTGAATTTACCACCATGAACCTGCACCGATTAATCCTCTGCACCCTCGGCGTCGCCGCGCTGAACTGCACTGCCTTTGCGGACAGCCTAACCGTCAGCAGCTCCACGCTGGCGGAGACGGACAAGTCTTACGACGGCAAGCTGGTCGCCCTGCGCCTTGTTAGAGCGATTTACACGGGAACCAATATCACCATCAGCGGCGGCGGTGTCTATGTTGGACCTGACTCAGGCTTGTACCTCACCAACAGCGCCATCACCACCACCGGTGACGCCGCGCACGGGCTTTATTTACACGAGAGGAGCAACACCGGATTGACCAGGGTGAACGTGAAGACCAGCGGGGATAAAAGTCATGGGGTGCGTATCATGGATGAAGGGGGCGGACATAACTTGTGGCTGGTCAACAGTAATATCAGCGTCACTGGCAGCGGCGCGCATGGAATTGATGTTGATGGCACCGATCCTGGCATAAACATTACCGACGTGAGTTTGAACCACAGTACCCTGATCGGCGACATCTACCACAACTCCGGTAACAACAACTTCAACCTCACCGCCAGCAACGGCAGCGTCATCACCGGCGATGTCATCAGTGGGACCCACTCGCGCATCAGAATCATGCTCACCGGCGCCGGCACCGTCTTGCATGGCAACTTCGCCCCCGACGGCGGTGACTGCTGGCTCACCCTCGGCGCGGGCGCGGTCTTTGATGGCGGCGGCGAACTGTCTGGCTTGACCTTGCAAAACGGCGCCATCTACGCCTACCACCCCGCCCACGGGAAGCTGACCATCACCAACATCCTCACCATCAACGAAGACACCAACATCACCATAAACTTCAGCGGCCTGACCGAGGCGGCGGGGATTTATACGGTGCTCGACTGGAGTGCCGCAAAGGAGATACTCAACTTCGGCCGCCCCATCAGCGCCAGCCGCTTCACCGCCACCGGCGCTGAAGGCACCTTCAGCGTGAAGAACGGCAAACTGTACTTCTCCGCCACCGCCGTGTTCGGCAGCCACCGGCTCCTCCTCAACATCTGCCACGGCGCGGTGCTCCTCGCCCTCGTCCTCGGCGTGCTGTTCTTCATGCGGCGCCGTGCTAACTTAAACCACCAAAAAACTAAAAAACCATAACATGAAACCACACCGATTACTCCCCCGCGCCCTCGGCGGCTCCGCGTTGCAGGTCTCCGCCAACGCTGAAACACCCCGTCCGCTAACGCGGACACCCCTCTTCGAGAGGGGAATTTTCTTGCGAAAAGACGCCTGGCGAGTGGAGGTGCGTTCATTTTGAATTTTCAACTGTAATTTTGCATTTTTCATTTTTAACTTTGAATTTACCACCATGAAAATCAACCGCGAAGCCCGTAACCTTGCCAAGCGCCTGTTCCTGCTCTGCCGCAAGGACGGACGACTGGACGACGCGGCAACACGGCTCATCGTCAGCGCGGTCGCGGCGCGGAAGCCGCGGAACTATCGCGCGATTTTGGCGCGGCTGGCGCGGTTGGTGGAGATTGATTTGCGCGAGCATTCCGCCGTCGTTGAGACAGCCGCACCGCTCGCTGACGGTGGCGCGGCGGTGTTGGCGGCGCTCGACGCTGAGTTCCCCCACCTCGCTGACCGTGAAGTGGTCACCAAGCCGGAGTTGTTAGGCGGATTAAAAATCCGCGTCGGCAGCCGCGTGTGGGACACCAGCATCAGCGGGAGATTGGCGGAGTTAGGGAAAAGTTTTTGAGATTTTAGTTTTGAACTTTAAGATAAATTTATGTCTGTCTTGACCAAAGGGAAAGTCGCTAATGATGCTGGGAGATTGTTCCATCAAACAGCACGTGGGAAAATTTTTCTTGGCGATGCGCTGACGGTGTTTCGTAGTGAAGTCAAGCCGCATAGTGTTAACCTCATCATGACCAGTCCGCCGTTCGGCTTGGTTCGCAAAAAAGATTATGGCAATGCCACTGCGGATGAATATTTGGATTGGTTTCGCCCATTCGCCGCCGCGTTTCGCCGGGCACTAAAACCACAAGGTTCGTTGGTCATTGACATCGGCGGCGCATGGGTGCCAGGACAACCCACCCGCAGCCTTTATCATTATGAATTACTTATTATGCTGTGCCGCGAATTTGGTTTTCATTTGGCGCAGGAGTTCTTTTGGTGGAATCCGGCGCGGTTGCCGACGCCGGCTGAGTGGGTGACGGTACGCCGCATTCGCGTAAAAGACGCGATTAACTGTATCTGGTGGTTATCGCCGACGCCGTGGCCCAAGGCCAGCAATCGCCGGGTGTTGCAGCCGTATTCGGCGAGCATGAAAACGCTGTTGACCAAAGGCTACAAGCCGATGTTGCGTCCGTCGGGACATGACATTTCCAACCGTTTTGGCACGGATAACGGCGCGGCCATTCCGCCGAATTTGATTTCACTGGCGCACACCGAAAGCAATTCGGTTTACATCCGCTACTGTCGTGAAAACAAATTGGTGCCGCATCCGGCGCGTTTTCCAACCGAAATACCGGAATTTTTCATCCGTATGCTCACCGAGGTTGGCGATTTGGTGGTGGACCCGTTTGGCGGCAGTTGTGCGACTGGCGAGGCAGCGGAACGCACAAAACGAAAATGGCTGGCTTGTGATTTGGTCGAGGATTATTTAACCGGCGCGCTTGGACGCTTTCAAAACGCCAGCGCCGGCAAATCAAAAAAAAATGATGGTGAGGAATCCTACCGCGTTTTCAAACCCGGTCTCATGTGGAACGGCGTGGAAAGCGACGCGCCACTGGCCGCTGACGGTGGGGCGCGCCGTTCCAGCTTGTCATCGTCAGCGCCGGTTCGGAAAAATGTTTTTTATCAGCCAACAGCGGCGTCAGCGCAGCTAAAATTGCTGGAAGATACGCCACAAGCCAAAACAAAACGCCGGAGGACAAAATGAAAAAAAGCGACTTGCCTTTTGGCAGTGAATTTTCTCCGTCGCAAATCGCGCTGACCATGGTGCTGGAATCGGCCAAGCAACACGGCGGCGATTGGCAAGCGTTTGAGGCCGCGATTAAAAAACAGTATTTCAGCAAGAACCGAACCAGCGAATACAACAAAGCCAAGCTCGCCAACAACACCAAGCTGGGCATGATTGCCTACGGATTGATTGACCGCGACGCGCGACTCACAGAATTTGGTGAAAAACTTTTCGCCTTGTGCGGCGACGAAAAAAAGCTGCACACAGAACTGGCGCAGCATATTTTGCTAAACCTGAACGGCCTGACGCTCGTGCAGTGTGTGCAGGATATTCAGGCGTCTGGCGAAACCGTTGATTTGGTCAAGCTGCGCGAATGGCTCGAAGAACGCGGCCTGCATTTTCCGCGCGGCGGCAAACATCCGAGCATGATGCGGTTGTGGTTGGAAAAAGCCGGTGTGTTTGGCAAGGGCTGGAACATCAACGTCAGCGTGTTGCAAAAATTGACCGGCGCTGACAGTGAGGAAGTGGAGGCGCTGGCGTCACTGTCAGCGGAGCAGCGGGCTTTTCTAAAGACACTCGCCAACATGGGTGGCGTTGGTCCGTTTCCGTCAAACGAAATTGAACGGCTGGCGACCGTGACCTATGGAGTGCGTTTCAATGAAAAAATGCTGCCCAAACAGGTGCTTTATCCGTTGTCAGCGGCGGGTTTTATTACCCTGACGCGCGGCACCAAGGCGGCTGGGCGCGGCGCAAAACCGTTTGCCGTCACGCCGACGGAAAAATTACGACGGGAAATTGTTTTGCCGCTGCTGGCGCAATTTGAAAAGCAAACGGCGGTTAATTTGCGTCCGCTGTTGCGACAATCCATGAGTGATATTCTTGGCGCGCTCAAGGCACCGTCAGCGCACGCGCGCGGACTGGCACTGGAAGCACTGGCCTTCAAGCTAATGCGGCTGCTGGACATGGATTATGTGGCGACACGATTGCGCGGTACCGCCACCGGCGGCGCGGAAGTTGACTTGGTGTTTCAATCCGCCAGGCTGATTTTTTCGCGCTGGCAAGTCCAGTGCAAAAATACCGCGCGCGTAAGCCTTGAGGATGTGGCCAAAGAAGTCGGGTTGACACACCTGCTCAAAAGCAATGTGATTGTCATCGTCAGCACCGGCGCAATCGGCGCGTCCGCGCGCGGTTATGCCAATAAAATCATGACGGACACCAATCTTTGCGTCATTTTGTTAGATGGCGCCGACCTCGCCGCCATTGAACAAAATCCCGCGGCTATTGTGGATGCGTTTCAACGCGAGGCACGGCAAGCCATGCGTTTGAAAATATTGGAGATTTGAAAATGAAAAAATATGGCACAAATTTCATTTTCTTCGCTGATAGTGGGACACCAGCATCAGCGGGAGATTGGCGGCGCTGGCCAAACAGTTTTGAGTTATGAGCTTTGAGTTTTGAGATAACATTATGAGTACATTGCTGGAAGAGATTGAGGCGAAGATTAAAGGGTTCAACAGCGGCGGCGGCCGGGCGAACGTCGGGCGCGTGCGCGAAATCATGGACGGCGTCGTGAAAATCGAGGGGCTGACCGATGTCGCTTACCAGGAGACCGTCACCTTCGCCAACGGCAGCGTCGGACTGGTGCTGAACCTGGAGGACACCGAGGTCGGCGCGCTGGTGCTCGGCGATTTCCTCGGCATCAAGGAGGGCGACGAGGTGACCGCCAGCGGGCACCAAATCCGCGTCCCCGTCGGCCGGGCGCTGCTCGGCCGCGTGGTGGACGCGCTCGGCAATCCCATCGACGGCAAGGGCGCGGTGCGGACGGACGAGTTTAACCCGGTCGAAAAAATCGCGCCGGGCATCATCAAACGCCAGCCCGTCAACCAGCCCGTGCAGACCGGCCTCCTGCCGATTGACACGATGATTCCCATCGGCCGCGGGCAGCGCGAACTCATCATCGGCGACCGCGCCACGGGCAAGACCACGGTGGCGATTGACACGATTATCAACCAGGCGCGCATCAACCGCGCGGGCGAGCAAAGCGGCGATAAAAATTTCCGCCCGCTGTATTCGATTTACGTCGCCATCGGGCAGAAGCGCTCGAACCTCGCGCGCGTGGTGAACACGCTGACCGCGCACGACGCGCTGGCGCACACCGTCATCGTCGCCGCCACCGCGTCCGACTCCGCCACCGCGCAATACCTCGCGCCGTTCGCCGGCGCCGCCATCGGCGAGTGGTTCATGGCGCACAACCAGGACGCGCTGATCGTGTTCGACGACTTGTCCAAGCACGCCGCCGCCTACCGCCAAATCTCGCTGGTGCTCAAACGCCCGTCAGGGCGCGAGGCGTATCCGGGCGACGTGTTTTACCTGCACTCGCGCCTACTGGAGCGTTCCGCGCGCCTCAGCGCCGCGGCCGGCGGCGGCTCGCTGACGGCGCTGCCCATCATCGAGACCCAGGCCGGCGACGTCGCCGCCTACATTCCGACCAACATCATCTCCATCACCGACGGCCAGATTTTCCTCGAATCGGACTTATTCTACCAAGGCGTGCGCCCGGCGATTAACGTCGGCATCAGCGTCTCGCGCGTGGGTTCCGCCGCGCAAATCAAGGCGATTAAACAAGTCGCCGGCAAAGTGAAGCTAGAGTTGGCGCAATACCGCGAACTGGCCGCGTTCTCGCAATTCGCCTCCGACCTTGACGCCGCGACCAAAGCCAAGCTCGACCGCGGCGCGCGCATCGTCGAGGTGTTCAAGCAAGCGCAATACCAGCCGGTCTCCGTCGAGCAACAAGTCATCGTCATGTGGGCGACGCAGAACGGTTATTTCGACGACGTGCCGGTGGACAACATTCTGGCGACGAAGGCGAAGTTGTTTGATTATTTCGGCACGCGGGAGGAAGCGTTGCTACGCGAGATTGGCGAGAAGAAGTCGCTGGACGAGGCGCTGACGGTGCGGATTAAACAAGCGGTGGAAAATTTCAAGCAGTCGCTTGGCGGATAAATTCCCCTTCCGTGAAGGGGTGGCCGCGTTAGCGGACGGGGTAGTTCAGCGTTTTGTGCTCGGCTCCCCGAACGCTAAAACACCCCGTCCGCATACGCGGACACCCCTCTTCGAGAGGGGAATTGCTGTCGCTATGTCAAAGCGAAATACTATAATTTCAGTAATTTTGCGGAATGTTTTTGATAAAATTCTATGAAAATTAAAATTGGCTTTGATGTAATTGATGACAGTGAGATAGCCATCATAGGTGAATACATAATTGAAGGGGGACCTTTTGTTGAAGACCATTTTTTAGTATTAATATTAAATTATGGAAGAATGATTGATTGTCCGATAGAGACAGCAAAAGAGGTGTTGAACGATTTGCGTAAATGTGGTTTATTTTCCGAACTAAAGTTATGTAATAAGACCAAATTTAGCAGCAGAATTATTTTCCCAACCAAATTCATTGACCATCCTTTATTCGATAATCAGACAACATCTCATGGATTTC
>JAISDC010000254.1 GCA_031265105.1 Verrucomicrobiales bacterium | reverse complement strand
GCTCTTCCGATCTCTGCGAGTCTGCGAGTCTGCGAGTCTGCGAGTCTGCGAGTCTGCGAGTCTGCGAGTCTGCGAGTCTGCGAGTCTAATATGGGGGCAAACACAAGGGGCAATCTAGTGTTGACCGGGTGGGTGTCAACGTTTTTTTAGCTTCATTAACGCAAAGGAACAAAGGCACAAAGATTTTTTTTTACAAAGAGCACATGGAGGAATTGGAGGGGGCTGTTAATTGTAGCTAACCTTGCTCCAATAACTCCATGACCTCTTTGTAAAAAATTCAAAAAATCCTTCGCGCCTTTGTTCCTTTGCGCCTTTGCGTTAATGTGGCTTTCTTAAAGATAATGCCGCCAGTTGAGCTGCGGGAAGATATTGTCGCGCCACTCGCAGTTGGCGAGGAAGGGTTCGTCGATTTGGCTGGCTTTGAGTTGTTCGTAGAGGCGGGTGAAGCGTAGGAGGTGGTCTTTGGTGCGCTTGACCGCGTAGGGCACCATCGTGCCGGTTTTCATGATGAAGGCCCAGTCGCTCGATTGTGCCAGCAGCAGTTCGCGGGCCGCCTGTCGCAACGCGCGCTCGGTCAGGCCGCCGGCGTCGCCGCTAACGTCGCGGAACTGCCGCGCCAGCTCGGTCATGCGCCGCGCCGCCTCGTGCAGGTGCGGGTATATCCAGGCGTTGCTGCCGTCCAGCCAGACATTCCAGTAGCCTTCCGCGCCCCAGGATGAGGCGGACGGGGTGGCGACTTGCTGGGTGGGGAATTGTTCCAGGTATTCGGCGGGGGTGATGGTCTTGAACACTTGCTGGTCGTAGGCGGTTTTGCGGAGCAGGAAGTTCAGGAAGTCCGGCCCCTCGAACCACCAGTGCCCGTACAACTCCGCGTCGTAGGGCGAGAGCACCACCGGCGGCACGGTGGTGTGGGCGGCGAGGTGCGCGATTTGCTGCTCGCGGTTGAACATGAAGTGCCCCGCGTGCTCGGCGGCGCGGGCGCGGGCGACGGCGGGCAGGTAGGGTTCCTTCCAGTCGGACTTGCCGGTGATGCGGTGGTATTTCAAGCCGGTGAATTTGCGCAGGCCGTTGGACTGGATGTAGGGCCGGATGTAGTCGAAGTCGAGGTCGTAGCCGATGTCGCGGTAAAAGTCGCGGTAATACACGTCGCCGGGATACCCTTCCTTGGAACTCCACACCTGCCGGCTCGACTCCAGGTCGCGCCCGAAGGCCGCCGGCCCGCTGGGGGTGAACACCGGCGCGTACACGCCGTTGCGCGGGCGGTGGTCGGCGAACATCACGCCGTGGGTATCGACAATGAACCAGCGGATTTCCGCCTCGCGCAGGAACTTTTCGATGCCCGGCACATACGCGCACTCCGGCAGCCAGATGCCGCGCGGGTCGCGCCCGAAACACTCGCGGTAATGGTCGCGGGCCACCAGGATTTGCGCGCGCACCGCCTCCGGGTAGTCCGCCATCAGCGGCAGGAAGCCGTGGGTGGCGCCGCAGGTGATGATTTCCAGCTTGCCGGTGTCCTGGAATTTTTTGAACGCGCCGACCAGGTCGCGGTGGTAGCGGTCAACGAACACCTCGCGGCAATGCGTCAGCCGGTGGTGGTAGAACCACGCCACCTCGCGGAAATTCTGGTCGTGCTCGGTGCGCTTGATTTCCTTCACGCTCAGCTCGATGAGCTGGTCGAGCTTGGCCAGATAACGCTCCTGCAACAGCGGGTCGCGCAACATCGAGCACAGCGGCGGCGTCAGGCTCATCGTCAGCCGGAACTCCACCCCGTCGCGCAACAACCCGTCCAGCATATCAACCAGCGGGATGTAAGTCTCCGTGATGGCCTCATACAGCCAGTCTTCTTCGAGGAATTCAGCGTATTCGGGATGCCGCACAAACGGCAAGTGCGCGTGCAGGACCAGGGCGAGGTAACCTTTGGGCATGTGCGCCAGCCTAGCGGTTGACCGGGTTGAATTCCAGTCAATTTAGCTTCATTAACGCAAAGACGCAAAGGAGCAAAGGCGCGAAGATTTTTTTGGGTTTGTTTTTTAAATTAACAAAAACCTTTGCGCCTTCGTTCCTTTGCGTCTTTGCGTTAATGAGGCTTTTTTTTATTTGGTGAACTTCAGCGTGACGATTTCAAACGGCCGCACGGTCAGCGTTAACTGGCCGTCGTGGAACGGCACCTTGCCGGTCGTGCGTTCCAGCAAGTCGGTGGTCACCGCCTTGGTGAACGGCAGGGTGGTGGTCAGCGTCAGCGGGCCGCGGGTGCCGTGCGCCTCGTACAGGCGCACGATGATGCCGCTGCCGTCCTCGGCGTTTTTCACCGCTTCGATGACTATGCCGGGGCGGTCGATGCTGAAGAAGCTGCGGCTCGCCGGCAGCGCGCCCTTTTGCTTCGGCAACGCGCTGACGGTCAGCGGCACGTTGAGGTTGTAGGCTTCCTCTACCACCCGGCCGCTGACGATGTCGCCGGCGTGCGGCAGCAGGGCGTAGGTGAACTCGTGCTCGCCGCGGTCGGCGAGCGGGTCGGGGGCGCTGGGGGCGCGCAGCAGGCTCAGGCGCAGGGTGTGGCCGAAGATGTCGTGGCCGTACTTGCAATCGTTCAGCAGCGCCACGCCGTAATCGCGCTCGGACAAGTCCGCCCACTTTTGCGCGCACACCTCGAAGCGCGCCAGGTCCCAACTGGTGTTGTAATGCGTGGGCCGCTCCAGGTGGCCGTACTGGATTTCATACGTCGCGCGCGGCGAGCGGATGCTCACGGGGAAGGCGACTTTCAGCAGCTTGTGCGACTCCTGCCAGTCCACCTTGGTGACGAAATCCACCCGGCGCGAGCCGGCGCGGATGATGATGTCCTGCCGGATGGCGGACTGGCCGAACTGGCGCGCGACGCTGACGGTGACGCGCAACGGCCCGCGCTCGCTGACGGTGACGCTGTCCGCCGCCACCAAATCCTCGCCCACTTCCTGGTAGTGCAAGTCCAAGTCCCAGGCGTCAAAGTTGTTCGGGTAATCCTTGAACAACTGGAACAGGTTGCCGCGCTCGCCGGGCGCGATGACCTCGCGGTCAGCGGCCAGGTCGCGCAGGCTGGCAATCAGTCCGTGCTTATCAAACGTCACCTGCAGCAGGCCGTTGTCCACGACGATTTGGCCGGCGAGCTGGCGGACGCTGACCGTGGCAACGGGATGGTCACTGTCAGCGGCGGCGTCAGCGTCAGCGGCCGTCACGGCGTAGCCGAACGCGGCGGCGTCAGCGTCAGCGTCCACCACCGCGTAGCCGAGCGCCGGCGCGTGCACCCGCCGCGCCGTGCCGTCCGGCAGCGTGATGACTTCGTTGCGCGCGTGGCTGAGGGTGTTGGTCACCAGCAGCGGCTTGACGCAATCGGCGGTGTCAATCTTCAGCGCCAGCGCCGGCTTGGTTTCGTCCAGCACCTGCCGGCACAACTCGCTGATGGTGACGTAATCGCTGGCGCTGTCCTGATAGACCCAGTTGATGGAGGAACCGGGGATGATGTCGTGAAATTGATTCAACAACAGCAGCTTCCACGCGCGCTCCAACCGGCGCTGGCGGCTGGGGTTGTTCTCGCGCGCGACGACATCATACACCGCGTGCGGCACCGCCCGGCGCCGGCCGCTGACCGTGGCCCCGCCCAGCGTCACCGCCAGCGCGTCGAACCATTCCGCCTCGCGCAACGCGAACTCGCCCTGGCGATTGCCGCGCTTGTTGCGCGCCTGCGTGGTGTAGGTGCCGCGGTGCAACTCGAAATACAACTCGCCAATCCACACCGGCAAATCCTGGGCGTCGCGCAGCGCCTGCGGGAAAAAACTGGCCACCCGCTCCAGCGCGACCTTCGGCAGCCCGTCCAAATCCTTCGCCCGCCGCGCCACTTCAATCATCTCGCGCGTCGGCCCGCCGCCGCCGTCGCCGTGGCCATAGACGAACAGCGAGCGCCTGGCGCGGTCGTGCTCGCCGAAATTTTTCACCCCGTGCCGCAACTCCGCCGCCGTCATCCGCGCGTTGTACGTGTCCGCCGGCGGGAAGTGCGTGAACACGCGCGTGCCGTCGATGCCCTCCCACCAGAACGTGTGGTGCGGGAATTTATTGAACTGGTTCCACGAGATTTTTTGCGTGAGGAACCACTTGACGCCGCTCTGCCGCATGATTTGCGGCATGGACGCGCAATAGCCGAACACGTCGGGCAGCCACACGTCCCGCGGCTCGCATTCGAACTCCTCCTGGAAGAATTTCTTGCCGTGCAGGATTTGGCGGACCAGCGACTCGCCGGAAGTGAGGTTGCAGTCCGCCTCAATCCACATCGAGCCAATCGGCTCCCACTGGCCGCGCTTGGCCGCCGCCCGCATGTCGGCGTAAATCCGCGGATAATACTCCTTCATCCACGCATACTGCTGCGCCGAGGAACAGGCGAACACGTAATCGGGATATTCCTCCATGTAACGCAGCGCGGTCGAGAACGTGCGCGCGCACTTGCGGATGGTCTCGCGCAACGGCCACAGCCACGCGGTGTCAATGTGCGCGTGCCCGATGGCGGAGACGCGGTGCGCCGAGCCGCCGTTCTTCCGCGCCAACACCGCCTTCAGCGCCGCCCGCGCCGCCGCGACGGTGCCGCGGTCAGCGGGGTCGAAACGGTTGGCCGCCTCGTTCAGCGCCCGCAGCAACTGGCCGTAACGCGGCTCGTCCGCCGGCAGCGCTTGCAACAGCTCGAACGTGATTTTCACGTCAAGGTACAACTGCCACGCCGCGCGGTCGAACAACGCCAGCTCCGCGCTGACGAAGCGGAAGCGCGGTTTGCCGTGATAGTCAGCGAGCAGCAGTTCGTTGTCGTTAATAAGTTGCGAGCCGCGATTGGCCCCGGCCTCCAGGAAAAACTCCACCCGCTCGCCGCCCTTGGCACTGGCGGCCACCGGCACATCGCGCCGGTTCACATTCAGCGCCCGCGTCGGCTGCCCGTCCTGCCACACCAGCGCCTCCGCCGTGAAGCCCTCGCCGCCGGCGAAGCCCAAATCCACCAGCGCCACCACCTCGCGCCCGCGCCATTCCGCCGGCACCTGGCCGCGCGCGCGGAACCACGCCGTGTCCCAAGTCGCGCCCCACTCATCGCCGGCCGCGAACGGGCGGTAACCCTGCCGCAACGCCGCCGCCGCCGGCACCGGCTCGCCGCGCACCTCGTAAATGCCGAGTTCCAACGGTCGCTGACCGTGATAGATAATGGCCTGGATTTGTGGCAATAGATTGGCGATGCGCCCCTCGGTTAGTCTGGGATGTTTGTGCATAGATAGATGTAAGCTATCACTGGCGGCGGGGTTGACAATGTTTAATTGAATATTGATTATTGCAGATTGATTATTGAAGATTTGGGAACATTCCCTTTAATGAATCGCATGGCATTCGCGAGGGCAAGGACTGGCGGCGGTGTTCCTAATGTTTTGGGGAGCGTTCCTGGCGTTTTCCAAGCTCATCGGGCAGTTGCCCAAGCTCCTCAGGCAGTTGCCCAAGCCCCGCGGGCAATTGCCCAAGCTCCGCGGGCAGTTGCCCAAG
>JAISDC010000246.1 GCA_031265105.1 Verrucomicrobiales bacterium | reverse complement strand
GCATTTCCTTATCCGCGAAATCCACCGTGCCGACCGGATATTGCCCGCGAAACTTGACGTCGGCAAAGCCCGCCGCTGACAATGGCTTGTCAACGGTCTGGCCGCCGTCCGCGACGCTGATGGTGAAGCCCTGCCGCGGCGGCTGCCGGTCGCGCCCCGCGCCCCACTCGCTGTCCGGCGTCGGCGGCTTGGTGTAAATCGCGCCCTGCTCGACCGGGAAGCGCGCCTCCGGCACCCGGCGGTTGAAAATGTCCCACCACCACAAGCGGCCGTCGCCGCTCAAATACAATTGCCCCGCGCCGACGCCGCCGACCGGCATACCCAGATACGCGAAATCCTGGCTGTTCTCGCGCGTGTAAACTTCCGGCTCGCCACGGTCAGCGAGCCTGGCGACCCACGCGCGGTCGAGGTTCTTCACCACCGGCACGATTTCCGGCGCCGGCAGCGTCAGCCGCTTGAACACCTCGTCGCTGCCGAAATTTTCCGCCGCTGACAGTGCAACCGAATAACCACCAACCAGCGCTAACAGTGCAAACCATTTTTTAATCATTAGCGTCATAGGTTGCCCGAATAGCGGCAATTAGCCACTGTTTTTTTGCCGCCCCATCATCAGCGAGTCGGCGTCCTGCCCACTGGGAGCGCCGGCATCCTGCCGGCAGACCAACCTTGACAGGTGAACCAGCCGGCAGGATGCCGGCGCTCCCAGTATAAAGCCGCTCAGCGCTCCTCATCGCCGACATAGCCTTGCTTCAGCAGCGGCCCGCCCCACCAGCCGTTGAAATGCGGCCACGGGAAATGCGGCGGAAACGGACTGCCACGGCTCGTTCAGCAGCGGAAAATCCCGCTCGTTCAGCCCGCTGACCGTGACGACTCGCTCGTCCTGCGGCACCAGCGGCGCCGGTTAATTCACGGTGTTTTTGCGCCCCGCGTCCGGCTCCGGGCGATAGGAATCTACGCGCGCCCGCAGCGCGGTTAAACACTCAATCCACACCTCGACGCTGACCGCGCGGTAGTGCTCCTCACCGTCAGCGTCTTTTTGCTTCTCAAACACGCCCTCGCGTTCCTCGACCAGCGTCGCGCTGATGCCGTCGAGCAGGAAGACCTCGACGCCGCTGTCCGGCGGCGGCGCTGACGGTGACAGGCCGCGGCAGCGGCGAAGCGCCTCGTCAATGGCCGCGCCCAGTTGCGCGGCGCTGACCGTGAGGCCGTGCTTCTCACTGTCAGCGAGATGCCCGGCCAAAAAATCCTCCAACCGCGCGACGAGCACGGCGATGTCGGCATTCGGCGCGGAGCAAGCGGGAACAATCATCCGGGCAATTTACGCCACTCCGCGCCGAAGCCCAAATAAAAAAATCAACCCCCGGATATATTCAAATGTATATACATTTACATAGTATATATACTGTTGATTATTATTTTATAACTAATATTGATTTATATGAATAAAATATACGAAAGAATTATTTGCATCCAATGCCCTACATTCAATAAAAATGATAATGGTCGCAGACGAAAGAACCGATACGGAGGGATTGGCAACCAATTATGACAATCGTTACCGTCGCGTCTGCCGAACCCAAAAAAGTTAACCAGCAATCATTTATGAAAACCCGTTATAACCCAAAACCGTTAAAAGACGCCTTGCTCTCGGTCAGAATGCCCAGCCAACTGAAGGAACGCCTCGCCAAAATCGAACAGCGCACCCGCGTGACGCCCGCCACCATGGTGCTGGAATCATTGGAAGCCATCTGTCATTACGTGGAGAAAAACGGCGAGATTCGCATGCCCTTTCTGCTGATTCCGCGTCGTGAATTGGAGCTGTTGCAAAACCGGGCCGGCGACAAAAAGTAATCCCGGCCGCCACGGCCCGCGCCCGCGCGGCGCCAACTTTGCGCTTGTCAGCGGCACCGGGCCTGCCGCTAACATCGGCTTGCGGCATGAAACACTTGATTGGCATCATCCTCTGGCTCGTCACCGTCAGCGGCCTGGCTGAAGCGGAGCCGGACACCGTCAGCGCGGCGTCAGCGTCAGCGCCGGCGCCAGGCAAGACGATTTACGTCATCCCCGCGCGCGAGGACGTCAGCGCCTCGCTGGTGTATTTGGTGCGGCGCGGCGTGAAGGAGGCGATTGACGCCAACGCTGACGCCATCATCCTCGACCTGGACACCAACGGCGGGCGCGTGGATTGCACGGAGCAAATCATTGCCATCCTCAACAATTTCCCGCATCAGGACCAACTCTACGCCTACGTCAACACCAAGGCGTTCTCGGCGGGCGCGTTCATCGCCTCGGCGACGCGGGAGATTTACATGGCGCCCGGCTCCGTCATCGGCGCGGCGGCGCCGATTATGCTGGCGCCGGGCGGCGGGGCGCAGGAAATGCCGCGGACGGTCGAGGAAAAAATGACCTCCGCCGCGCGCGCGCTCGTCCGCGCCACCGCCCAGCGGCAGGGGCACAACGCGGCGGTGTTCGACGCGATGGTGGACAAGGACCAGGGGCTGACGGTCAGCGGCGAGGAAATCGTGCCGGCGGGAAAAATCCTCACGCTGACCAACCTTGAGGCGGAAACGCCCTACGGCGCGCCGCCGCGCAACTTGCTCAGCGCGGGCACCAAGGCGAACCTCGACGCCGTGATTGCGACCATCGCGCCCGCCGGCAACGCGCGGGTAGTCCATGTCGCGCCGACCGGCTTCGAGCAACTGGCGCGGCTCATCGTGCTCTGTTCGCCGCTGCTGCTGGCGGGCGCGATGGTGTGCGGGTATATCGAATTCAAAACACCGGGGTTCGGCGTGTTCGGCATCGCGGCGCTGACACTGGCGGCGGTGTATTTCTTCGGGCATTACGTGGCGGGCTTGTCGGGGTACGAGAACGCGGTGATTTTCATCGTCGGCGTCGCGCTGATTGTGACCGAATTATTCATCCTGCCCGGCTACGTGCTGCCCGGCGTGCTCGGCGCGGGCCTGGCGCTGTACGCGTTGCTGCGCGCGATGGTGGACCAATATCCGACCGATGCCGTGTTGCCGACCCTGCCGCAACTGGAATTGCCGCTCTATAAAATGGGCGTGGCCCTCGTCATCGGCGCGGTCGGCATCATCACGCTCGCCGGCATTTTTCCCAAAACCCCGCTCTACCGCGCGCTGACGCTGACCAAGGTGAATCCGCCCCGCCCCGTCGGCGCTGACGGTCAGCCCGCCGAGTGCGTCAATGTCAGCGTCGGCGCCAGGGGCCGGGCGCTGACGATGCTGCGTCCCGCCGGCACCGCTGACTTTGGCGACGGCCCCGTGGACGTTCTCACCCAGGGCGATTTCATCCAGGCGGGCGTCAGCGTCAGCGTCGTGAAAATCGAGGGGCCAACCGTCATCGTGGAGGCCGCCGTATGACGCTGATGGTCTCCCTCATCATCGCGGCGCTGCTGCTGTTCACGGCGGAGATTTTTTTGCCGGGACTAATCGCGGGCGCGCTCGGCGCGGCGTGCCTCGTCGGCTCCATCATCGCCGCCAGTCACACCTACGGCGCCAGCGCCGGGCTGCTGTTGCTGCTCGCCGAGGTGGTCGCGGGCATCGCGCTGTTCATGACCTGGATGAAATATTTCCCCGCCTCGCCGCTCGGCAAAAAATTCAGCCTGCGCCGGCCGGCCCCGCAAACCAGCGCGCCCGCCGCGTTCGGCAACCTGCTGCACCGCGCCGGCGTCACCATCAGCCCGCTGCGCCCCGCCGGCGTGGCGCGGATTGACGGTCAGCGGCGCGACGTGGTCAGCGAGGGCCTGCCGCTGCCGGTCAACACCAAGATTAAAGTTGTCAAAGTCGAGGGCGCGCGTATCGTGGTGAGGAAAATTTAACCAAAGCAAAAATATGATGCCAATCGTAGCCATCGTCGTGGGAGTGTTCCTCCTGATCTTCATCATCGTCATCGCCAACTTCTTCAGCCTGTGGCTGCGCGCCTTCGCCTCCGGCGCGCCCGTCAGCATCGGCACGCTGATTGCCATGCGCTTCCGCAAAATGCCCAGTTCGCTGATAGTGAACGCCCGCATCACCGCCGTCCGCGCCGGCATTGACCTGACCACCCAACAACTCGAAACTCACTACCTCGCCGGCGGCAACGTCAACGAAGTCGTCCGCGCCCTCATCGCCGCTGACAAAGCGCAACTCAGCCTCGACTTCAACCGCGCCTGCGCCATCGATCTCGCCACCACCGGCACCGGCAAGACCGTCTATGAGGCCGTCCGCACCAGCGTCAACCCGAAGGTCATCGACTGCCCCAACCCCGCCTCCGGCAAAGTGACCATCGACGCCGTGGCCAAAGACGGCATCGGCGTCCGCGCCCGCGCCCGCGTCACCGTCCGCTCCAACCTCGACCGCTTCGTCGGCGGCGCCACCGAGGAGACCATCATCGCCCGCGTCGGCGAAGGCATCGTCACCACCATCGGCTCCTCCAACACCTACAAAGACGTGCTCGAAAACCCCGACCGCATCTCGAAGACCGTGCTCGACCGCGGCCTCGACAGCGGCACCGCGTTTGAAATTCTCTCCATTGACATCGCTGACGTTGACGTCGGCGAAAACATCGGCGCCCGCCTGCAAGCCGACCAGGCCGAGGCCGACAAGCGCGTCGCGCAAGCCAAGGCCGAAGTGCGCCGCGCCGCCGCCGTCGCCACCGAGCAGGAAATGAAAGCCCGCGTCGAGGAAATGCGCGCCAAAGTCGTCGAGGCCGAGGCCGAGGTGCCGATGGCCATCGCCGAGGCGTTCCGGCAGGGCAACCTGGGCGTGATTGACTACATGAAATACCGCAACATCCAGGCGGACACCTCCATGCGCTCCTCCATCGCCGGCGACAGCAACCCGCACAAGACGCAGCAGTAATCCCGTCGCTGACGGTGACCGATTATGGAAAAACTTGGGGATATTATCGTTCCGCTAATCATCTTCGCGGTGGTTATCGTCAATCTTATCCTCAAAATTTCCAAGGCCGCCAAAAAACAACCGCCGCCGCCGCGTCCCGCATGGACGCCCGCGCGCCCGCCCAAACCCGCGCGCGACGACTGGGCCGACTTGCTTGAAGCCCTCGGCAAAGACCAGGGCGACCACGACGCGGCAACAATCACCGAACTGGAGGAACCGCCACCGTCAGCGCCCGTCCGCCTGCCGCCCGTCACCACCAGCGCCATCAAACCACCGCTGCTGCCCGCGACCGCAACCGCCACCGTCAGCGGCCACACGGACGGCGGCGAAAAATTCACCCGCGTCTCCGACTACGAATCCCGCCCGCTCGACCAAATTGACGAGCGCGCGTTTGAAGTGCAGCGCGACCTGGCGGAAAAATTCACCGCCAGCGCCACCAACATCGCCCCCGTCGCCGCGCCCACCGTCAGCGCCAACCGCCGCGCCGCGCACCCCGTCCGCGCCCGTTTCCACAGCCGCCAATCCATCCGCGAGGCCGTCATCATGAGCGAAATCCTCGCCGCGCCGCCAGCCCTGAGGAACTGACATGAGCGCGCTGCGCGTCATCGGCACCGTGGTGGTATTCGTTTTTCTCGGCCTGCTCGGCCTTTTCGCCCTGCTGGCGAAAATCATCAGCCTCATCGTCCGCGCCCTGTTCGCCCCCGCTGTTAAACCGGCCCCGCCGCCGCGCCGCGCCGCCGCCGACCGCACAACCGCTGAGGGTGAGGTCATTGAAGTCGAAGTCATCAACATCCGCGACGACGAGCCGCCCAAGTGCTAACTCCGGCCACGAAGACGCGAAGAAATTTGCACCACCAAGACACAAAGGCACGAAGGCTGTTTTTTTAAACAAACCTTCGTGCCTTGGTGTCTTTGTGGTTCAAGTTTTTTTAGAACTGGTGGCGGTAGCCGGCGGTTAGGCCCCAGGGTTTGTCGTATTTGTCGCCGAAGGAGGCTTCGTAGTCGAGGTGGAGTTGATTGTTGGTGTCGAGTTGCCAGATGAGGCCGGCGCCGAGTTCGGCTCTGGCACCGTCGGTGTTGGCGCGGGTGTGTTGGTAGCCGTTTCTGATGATGCCGCCGCTGCTGATGGTTTCGACGCCGCTGATCTTCACGTAGGGTTGGAGTGCGCCGCTGTTGGTGAGGTTGATGGTTCTGCCGAATAAGCTGCCGATGCGGAATTGCAGGGCGTCGAGGTCTTGGGCGCTGATGGTCATCGGGCCGGCGGTGTAGTCTTCGGCTAGGATGTGGAGGTAGTTCACTTGGAATTGGGGTTCGATGAACCAAGCATCAGTGAAGGTGAACTTTTTGCCGATTTCGATGCTGCCGCCGAGGTTTACGTCGCTGTAGCTGGCGGTGAGTTGGGTGGTGCCGTAGGGGGCCTTTAGGTTGTTGTCCACGCTGGCGGCTTTGAAGGTGGCGTCGATGTAGAAGCCGCTGCTGTGTAACCACGTCGCGTAGAGGCCGCCGTAATAGCTGTTGAGTTCACCGTCAGTGCCGGGGGTGCGGTAGTCTATATCACTGCGGCCGTAGCCGGCGTACACGCCCAAGTACAAGTCACTGTCAGCGCTGATGGTGAATTTGTGATCCGTGCCGAGATCGACGCCGTAGATGAGTTGTTCGTAGGCTTTGCCTGCTACTTGGCTGCCGACGTTTAATTGTTGGCCGTAGCTTCTGAGCCAGATGTTTTCGATTAGGCTATGGTATGGAATGCGGACATCCTTGTCCGCCAGCGGGCGGGACGCCCGCGCTCCATAGCGCAGTTCGCCCATGCGCTTGAGCAAGCTGTTTTGCTGCGCGAACCACATGGCTTGTTGGATGGCTACGCTGCTGTTCAACACCGCTCCGGCAGGGCTGGTGCCTTGTTTGATGAAGTGGTCGCCGTCTTTGATGATGGTGTCGAT
>JAISDC010000108.1 GCA_031265105.1 Verrucomicrobiales bacterium | reverse complement strand
GCACCGGTGTCGCTGTCGATGGGGAAGTACCAGGTGCCGTCGCCGCTGATGGTGTCGCTGCGGTGGGCGATATAGTTACCGGTAGTGCCGAGGTGGATGGTGCCGTGGTTGTCAATGCGGTCGGTGGTGGAGTTCTTGGTGAAGTCCCACGCGCTGTCGCCGCCGACGCTGAGGGTGCCGCCGTCGAAGCCGCCGGTGCCGGTGGCGCCGTGGTCGAGGATGACGGTGATGGCGGCTTGGTCATTTTGCGCAATATCGCCGAACAGGGTGTTATTGCTGCCGCTGAGGGTGACGTTGATGACGGCGTGGTCGCTGACGGTGAGGTTGCCGGTGATGACGGTGCCATTGCTGCCGCTGAGGGTGAGGCTGGAACTGCCGTCGGCAAGGGTGTCGCCGCTGAGGGTGCTGTGGGCCAGGTTCAGCGTGGCGGTGGCGCTGGTTTGGATGGCGACGCTGCCGTTGATGGCGGCGTCGGTTACTTGCGCGGTCAGCACCATGCGGCCTTGGGTGCCGGTGATCATGGTCGGGTCGTTGTCGAGGGTGCCGGTTATTTTGGTGTCCATGAAGATGGCGTGGTTGCCGTCGGCGGGGTTAAGTTCGGCGCCGTTGCGGAGGATGAGTTCGAAGGTGGCGTCGGTGGCGGCGAAGTCGGGCGTCGTCGAACCGAAATTCACGGGGGTTTTGCCGTCGTCGCCGATGACCAGCGCGCGGCCTTGTTCGGCGCTGACGGTGGTGTGGTCCAGTATCAGTTGCGAGTTGACGGTGTATCCGGTGGGTTGGGACATGACGATGCCGGTCGCGCCGTCGCCTGGGGTGGTGATAACGCTGTCGGTGAACTCCGCGCGATTATACGCGACGGTGTTGCCGGTGATGATGCCGTCGCCGAGCAGCACGCCGCTGGCTTCGTCGCCGTACGTGAGGATTTGCACGCGGTCATAAATACCCGTGCTGGCGGTGGCTGCGTCGGTGCCGCCCGCCAGCACCGTCAGGCCGCGGGCGCGGTAGCCGGTGGTTTCAACCATTAGCCCGGACAGCCGGACGGTCGAGGCTTGGGTCGCCCGCACGCCGGTCGCGGCTTCGCCCGTGGTCACAATGGCGCCGCCGGTCGCCGTCAGTGTGCTGGTGTTGACGGCGCTGAGGCCGATGGCGTTGTCGCCCTGGGCCGTAATCGTGAGGCCGGTGAGGGTGCCGGTGGATTGCGACTCCACAATAAGCCCGCGCGTGTCGGAGCCGCTGACGGTGATGGCGCCGCCGGTCAGGTTTAGCGTGCTGGTGATATAGGCGAGGGCGCCGGCGGCGTTGTTGCCGTGGGCTTCAATCGTGGTGTTGGTGGCGGTGACGGTGATGTCGAAGGCTGCATACAGGCCCCACGCGGCGGTGCCAGTGGCGGTGATGGTGCCGCCGGTCAGGGTCAGCGTGCCGGCGCGGGAGAGGAAGATGCCGGTGGTGCGGTCGCCTTGGGTCTCAATCTTGGTGTCGGTGATGGTGGCGTCGGTCGGCTGGCCTGCATAAAGTCCCCGCGCACTGGTGCCGGTGGCGGTGATGGTGCCGCCGGTCAGGGTTAGCGTGCTGCTGTTGGCGTTGATACCGGTGGTGTTGTTGCCGTGAACCTCTATCATGGAGTCGGTGACGGTGATGGTGGCGGCGGATTGCGCGCTTGTATCAATCCCTCGCGCGCCGGAGCCGGTGGCGGTGATGGTGGTGGCGTCCACGTTTGCCGCCGAGGTGTTGGAGAGGTAGATGCCGTAATGGTTGGCGTCAACGGTGCCGCTGAACAGGTTGAGCGTGCCGCCGCCGGTGAAGCGCGCGCCGTCCTGGCCATTGCCGCTGGCGGCGGTGCCGGTGAGGGTGACGTTGCTGCCGGTGAAGGTCCAGGTGCCGCTGTTGGTGAGGGCGGCGGTGCCGGTGGCTTTGTTTTCGTACTGTACGTCGCTGACGGTGGTGTCGGAGGTGACGACGAAGTTCTGCGCAAGCACATTCAACGCGGAGACGCTGAGGGCGCAGAGGATTAGGAGTGTTAGTTTGGGGTTCATGTTGGTGCTTTCGGTTGTTGGTTGTTTTTTTGAGCTGCATTAACGCAAAGGAACAAAGGGGCAAAGGCGCGAAGATTTTTTTGGTTTGGTTGTTTTCATTTGGTGGTTCCTTCCGTTGACTTGTTTTGGTTAATTATTGGTTAGTTAAAAGGTTCGACTTGGTTCTGCAAAGCACGGGTTGCCTTGTCCCGTGGCGCGTGTTATGCTGCGACCTATGACCACGACCGAACTTGAACTGAAAACCAGACGCTTCACCGCTAGGATGAGTGACCAGCAGGTGGCCAGGCTGCATGAAGTCATCGAGGACATTCTTGATGAACGTGCTTTCGACCGCAGTGCGGCGGGTAATTTCAAGTCCGTGCCCGGCGAGGAAGTCGAGGCGCGGCTGATCAAAAAATTCGGCCCCAAATTCGCGCGGAGTCTGACGTGATTGCGCGGTTGTACGCTTACCGGCTGGAACCGGCCGCCGAGCGTTTCATGGACAAGCTGCGCGACGCCGAATTGTCCACGCGTTTGTGGAACGCCATCCGCGCCTTGCGCCTGAATCCGCGGCCCCCCGGCTGTAAAAAACTGCACGGACGCCCCGGCTACCGCGTGCGGGTCGGCGATTACCGGATTGTTTACCGCGTCCATGACAACGTGCTGACGGTGGTGATTATCGACATCGGCGACCGCAAGGATATTTACCGCTGAACCAGCCCCGGCTACTCCGTCGGCCTGTTCCGTGTTCTTCGGGGCGGTCTCGCGGTCGTTGGGAGGGACGATGACTTCTTTCCCGGCCGGGTTCCTTGGATTGGGTTGACGGAAGCAGCGGCAGGGATGATCTTTTTTTACCGGATAAGGAAAAAAGTGAATAAAACTCTGCTGGGAAATTAAGGAATTAGGGCAAGAGTCATAATGAGCGCGTGAGCGCGTGAGCGCGTGAGCGCGTGAGCGCGTGAGCGCGTGAGCGCGGCGTGTTTAGTTTATGGCCTATGTCAATCATTTTCAAGGAGTTGCCGCTTTTCCGCTTTGGCTTAACCCCCCCTGCTGGCGGGGCTTTCACTATCAGCCGTTTGCGGCAACGGGGCGCGACTGTATTACAATAGCCGGATCACCGCAAGTTTTTTTTTTAGCTTCATTAACGCAAAGGCGCAAAGAGGCAAAGGCGCGAAGATTTTTTTACAGGGAGTTCATGGAGAACTTGGAGGGGGCGGTTGAGTGCAGCTAATCTTTCTCCATGAACTCCATGTTCTCCCTGTAAAAAAAATCTTCGCGCCTTTGTACCTTTGCGTCTTTGCGTTAATGAAGCTCTGTAGCTGTTAGTTTCCCGCCGACGGCTGGGTTTGGGTTGGCGTGGTTGGTGGTTTGGCGTTGTTCAGCGCCATGTCGAGGTTCTTCTTCGCGTTGGCGAAGTTCGGGTCGATTTGCAGCGCGGTGCGGAATTCGGCGATGGCGCGGTCGCGCTGACCGTCAAGATACAGGGCGAACCCGTAGTTGGTGTGGAACACCGGGTTGCGCGGGTCGCGGCTCAGGCAGTATTCGTAGTGCGGCAACGACTCGCGGGCGTGGCCGGTGTTGGCCAGCAGGTTGGCGAGGTTGAGGCGGAAGGGGATGGCCTCGGGCATGATGCTGGCGGCTTTTTGCATGTACGGCACCGCCTCCTGCGGGCGGTTCTTTTGCATCAACAGCACGCCCATGTTGTTGTTGGTCTCGGCCAGGTCGGGGCGCAGGCGGTTGGAGTGGAAGATGTGCACCCAGGCGGCGTCGATGTTGCCGCTGTCGAGCAACACCTTGCCGTAGCGACTATGCGCCTGCCAGGCGTTCTCGTTTTTCGACAGGGTGTAGGTCCACATGGCGGCCTCGTTGGCGAAGATGCCGCTGTAGCGGTGGGCGTAACCGGTCAGGACGCAGCCCAGCACGATCAGGCCGGCCAGTGTCGCCTGTTTATATTGCGGCGGCGTGGCGGTGTACAGTTTTTCCACCACCGCCACCGCCAGCGCGATGAGGCCGATGGCGGGGATGTAGAGGAAATGGTCCGCCGCCCAGGTGATGCGCATGTAGGACATGGTGACGAAGCCGAGCACCGGCACGAGGAAGATGAGGAAGAAGCCGAGGCCCAGCAGGACGTGCCGGCCCCAGGTGTGGCGTTTGGTCCACAGCCACACCAGCAGCGCCGCCAGCAGCGGCCAGAGCAGGAACAGATACCAGTCCGGCGGGTCAACGTTCCACTTGGGATAAATCGGGCACAGGTCGAAGGGGAAAATGGTGCAGTAGAGGTAGAACCACACCAGCATCCCGGCGCAGGCGGTGCGGGAGAGATAGTCGCCGACCGGAATCCATTCGCTGCCGATGGCGTTCTTGAACTGGAAGTGGATGGTGATGACGCTGATGATGACGACGACCATCAGGAACGGGATGCTGGCCAGCGCGGCGTAGGCAATGCCGGCGTCACTGTCAGCGCGCTTGCAGCGTCGCCACGCCAGCGCCAGCAGCGGGCAGACCACCGCGCCGCCCAACAATAGCGCCGCCGGCGTGGCGCCGATGGGTTGTTCGAAATACTCGCGTTCCGCGATCAGCGTCAGCCCGAGGAACGCCGCCGCGCCCGCGCCCAACGCGGCGAAGCACAGCAAGTCTTTCAGCGCGAAGTTCGAGTAGCGGTACCAGGCGTACAGCAGGAACGCCAGCGGCAGCATGATGCCGCTGCTCTTGCACAACAGCGAGCCGGTGAAGAACAGCAGCGACCACAGGCAGCTCCACAACGCCGCTTCGGGCCGGTGCGCGCGCCGTTGCTCGTCGAAATCGAGCCACCACAACATGGACGGCAGCAGCAGCGCCAGCGACAGGGTGTTCTTTTGCTCCGACACCCAGGCCACCGATTCCACCAGCACCGGATGCACCGCGAACAGCAGGCCGCCGAGCCAGGCCGCCTTGAGGCCGAGTTTGTGGAACAGTTTCCACACCAGCAGCGCGTTGATGGTGTGGAACAGCACGGTGACGAGGTGATAGCCGGTGTTGTTCTGCTCCCACAAATGATATTGCAGCCACAGCATGGTGGACTTCAGCGGCAGGTAGTCGGCCCCGGCGTTGCCGCTCCAAATCGCCCACAAGCCGCCCAGCGTGCGCAACGCGCCGTTGGCGGTGATTTCCTGGTCGTCGTCCCACAGCCAGGTGCCGTTGAAGGCGGGGGCGGCGACGAACAGCGAGGCCAGGATGATAATCGCGGCGTACCGCCAGGTTTGTTCAAACCGGGCGGCGTGGTGGGTTGGGGCGGTGGTGGCAATGGCGCTGACAGTCAGCGGCCGGTCCTTTTTTGATATACTTGACATACGGTTTCGAATACTTGGTTGACGGAAATCAGTTGCATGCACACGTTGTCGCGGCAGGCGGTCTGGCGGTTGTTCCAGGCGTTGACGCACGGGCTGCACGCGGCGCGCGCCCAGAGATTGTGATTGCGCGGCGTCAGCGCGCCGAACAGCAGCGGCGTCTCCGGGCCGAACAGTACCACCGTGTCCACCGGCGTCAGCGCCGCGAAGTGCGCCGGGCCGCTGTCGTTGGTGACCAGCACTTCCGCGAGGCCGTAAATGATGAGCAACTGCCGCAGCGTGGTCTGGCCGGCGAGACAGAACACCCGGTCGCCGCCGATTTGCCGCGCGAGGTCGCCGATGTTCGCCGCCTCGTCCGGCGCGCCGGTGAACACGATGCTGAGGTCGTCAAACGTCGCCAGCAATTGTTTCGCCAGCGCCACATAGTTGCCGGGTTCCCAGCGCCGGAAGGGCAGCAGGTCGCTGGCGTTGGCGTTCAGTAAAATCAGGCGGCGCGGGGCGCTGCCGATGACCCGGTCGAGCAATTGTTGCGCCGCGGTAATTTCCGCCGCTGACGGTGTGAAGCGCGGCAGTTCCACCGCCGGCGGCGGCACGAAACCGTAAGTCGGGAAGGTGGCCGGCGCCTGCTCCAGCGCCGCGACGAGCGACACGAACATCTGCGCGGTGTGCAAGTGCGCGTTGTACATCACGCGGTGCGTGAACAGGTCGCCGCGATACGGCCCCTCGCCGAACCATGTGTGGAAGCCCACCCGCAGCGGGCAGCCGGTGAGGTAGCTGAGGACCGCCGACGAGCGCGCGAAGAATTCCATGTCAATCACCGCGTCGATTTTGCGGCGGCGGATTTGCCACAGCCGGCGCGCCGCGCTCAGGGCCATCGTCAGCGCCGATTGGGTGCGGATGGTGATGACATTTTCCTGCGGCACCAAATTCAACGCGTCGAGGATGAAGCGGTTTTCCTCGAACAACAGGAAGAACACGTTCTCGCGCCCGACGCGGGCCGTGGCGCGTTTGATGGCCTCGTACGCGAGCACCGTGGAGCCTTGCTCGGCGAGCTTGAGGAACAGGATGCTGCGCGGCTCACCGTCAGCGCGGCGCGCGCGGCAGCAATCAAGCGCCTTGCGTACCAGCGTCAGCGCCGCGCACAGCGCCGGCACGAGAATACCGTCGATGCGCTGCAGGACTTTCGCGTTGGCGCTGAACCTGTTGCTCATAATCAGAGGCCATTTACCGTAGCGGAACTTTTTCCAATGGCAAGAGTTCACTGTCAGCGGCTATTTTCCTTGGGCGGCGGCGCTTGACGTCGCTTTCCCGCTGCGGTTCAATTTGCCATGCCGCAATCTCTTTCCCGCGTGTTATTGCACGTCATCTTTAGCACCAAGGACCGGCAACCATGGTTGAGTCAAACTCTGCGCCCCGCCGTGTTCGCCTATCTGGCGGGGGTGGCGCGGGAAATGGGCGGCGAATGTTTTCGCGTCGGCGGCATGAACGACCACGCGCATCTGGCGCTTATCCTGCCGCGCACGGTCACGCAAGCGCAACTGGTCGAGGAATTGAAAACCGCCTCGTCGCGGTGGTATAAGCAACAGTCCGGCGCGGCGCGAGATTTTTCGTGGCAGCGCGGTTACGGGGCGTTTTCCGTCAGCCCGCAGGGGTTGCCGGCGTTGTGTGATTATATCGACGCGCAGGAAGAGCATCATCGCACGGTCGTGTTTCAAGAAGAGTATCGCAAATTTTTGCGCAAATATAACGTGCCCTACGACGAGAGGTACGTTTGGGATTAACCGCGCAGAAGGCGCAATGGCAACGACCATGCGCCGGGCTTACAGCCCTTGTCCATGTCGCCGTTACATATTCCTAGGGCGTTGCCCTAGGCTGTTATGCGGACGCGCCGTTGGCGCTGCGGAGGATCACAGCGCCGAAGGCGCGTCCGCATAACAGCCCAGGGCAAAGCGCCGCGTAGCGAAGCGTCGCCCTGGGAATCATACGATGAGAGCGGGTTAGGGCTGTAAGCCCGATGCATGGTCGCCGAGGTAATGCGTCGGGCTTACAGCCCTTATCCATATCATCGTTATATATTCCTGGGGCGTTGCCCCAGGCTGTTATGTGAACGCGCCGTTGGCGCTGCGGAGCGGGCGACGGAGATTGGAATTGGTGCAAATAGTATTCATTGGTGAAGCGCCAAGGTTCTTTTTGCTTCGGTGCGGGTCACGCCCTGTTTGATTTTTTGCAACACCATCACTCCCTCGCCGCGCATGGAGCCGACGCCAGTTCGGGCAAACACCGGCTCCGGGTCAAAGCGGTGTTGAATCCGTCTCCCTATTTTCAGGACGTCTTTCAATAATTCCCGCTGTTTCAGCGTCAAAGACATGGCGGTATTATTATCCCGCCGCGTTATTTGTCAAATTTTGTTATGGCCGATTTCACCGTCAGCGGAGACGTTGAGAAATATGCACCACGAAGACACCAAGGCACGAAGTATGTTTATTAACAAAACTTCGTGCCTTCGTGTCTTGGTGGTGCAAATGGTTTTTAGAACTGATGCCGGTAGCCGGCGGTCAGGCCCCAGGGTTTGTCGTACTTGTCGCCGAAGGAGGCTTCGTAGTCGAGGTGGAGCTGATTGTCAGTGTTGAGTTGCCAGATGACGCCACCGCCGAGTTCGGCGCGGGCACCGTCAGTGTTCGAACGGATGCTTTGGTAGCCGTTGCGGAGGGTGCCGCCGCTGCTGATGGTTTCGACGCCGCTGATTTTGAGGTAGGGCTGGAGCGCGCCGCCGTTGGCGAGCCGGATGGTGCGGCCGAACAGGCTGCCGAGGCGGAATTGCAGGGCGTCGAGGTTCTGGGCGCTGATGCTCATCGGGCCGGCTTGATAGTCCTCGGCGAGGATGTGCAGGTAGTTCACCTGGAACTGCGGTTCGACAAACCAGCCGTCCTGGAAGGTGAACTTGTTGCCGATTTCGATGCTGCCGCCGACGTTGACGTCGTTGTAGCTGGCTTTGAGTTGGGCGCCGTTATACGGGGCTTTCAAGTCGTTGTTGACACTGGCGGCCTTGAAGGTGGCGTCGATATAGAGGCCGCTGGAGTGAAGCCACGTGGCGTAGAGGCCGCCGTAGTAGCTGTTAATCTCACCGTCAGTGCCGGGACTGCGGTAGTCGAGGTCGCTGCGGCCGTAGCCGGCATAGACGCCCAGATATAAGTCACTGTCAGCGGACAAGGTGAACTTGTGGTCGGTGCCGAGATCCACGCCGTAGATGAGTTGTTCGTAGGCGCGGCCCGCGACTTGGCTGCCGACGTTTAGCTGTTGGCCGTAGCTGCGGAGCCAGATGTTTTCGATGAGGCTGTCGGCGCTGAGGGTGACGGTTTTGTCGTCCTGGCCGCTGACGGTGCCGGGGTGGTTGAAGCGCAGTTCGCCCAGGCGTTTGAGCAGGCTGTTTTGCTGGGCGAACCACATGCTTTGCTGGACGGCGATGGCGCTGTTCAACACCGCGCCGGCGGGGCTGGTGCCGTTTTGGGTGATGGTCAGGGTGCCGTCGGCGTGGGGGGTGACGAGCAGTTCTTCCAGGCCCCAGTTCACCGGATCCCAGGTCCAGTGTTCGGTGCCGTCGCCGGTCACTCGGCCGGGGAGGACGGCGTTGGGGTTGAGTTGGCCGTTGCCGGTGGTGTCCAGGTGGACTTTGCCGTTGCCGCTGGCGGTGTCGGTGACGGTGACGGAGCCGCCCGCGCCGGTGTCGCTGTTGACGTTGAGGTTGATGGCGCCGGTGTTGTCGAGGTTGTCGAAGGTGACGTGGTAATCGCCGATGTGCCAGTCGCCGCGGTTCTCGCCGTTAGTGCCGTGGCTGTCTTTATCGAAGGTCCACGCGCTGTTTTCGCCGACGAGCAGGTTGCCGCCGTTGACGCCGCCGGTGCCGGTGGCGCCGTCGCCGAGGTTGGCGCTGACGGTGGCGTTGTCGGTTTGCGTGAGGTCGCCCTGGTAAGTGCTGCCGGCGCCGCTGATGGTGAGGGCGACGGTGGCGTTATCGCTGCCGGTGAGGTCGCCGCTGACGGTGGAGTTGTGGTCGCCGATGATGGTGATGCTGGCCTGGTCGGTGGCGGCGGTGTCACCGGTGAGGGTGCTGTGGTTGAGTTCGATAACAGTGGTGCTGGTGTCACTGCCGGTGATGTCGCCGTTGATGGCGCTATTGGTCAGGATGACGCCGGTGGCGGCGTTGGTGGCGCTGGTGATGGCGCCGAAGGTGCTGTCGGTGGCGCTGATGAGCAGGATGCTGTTGTTGACCAAGTCGCCTCCACCGGTGAAGACGCCGCCGATGGCGAGGATGCCGTCATTCACGGTGGTGGTGCCGGTGTAGGTTTGGGTGCCGCTGAGGGTGAGGAGGCCGGCGCCATCCTTGGTGAGGGACTTGCCGTCCCAACCGGTGCCGAAGGGGCCTTCGCGGTCGGCCAGCGGTACGTCCACCTCGAAGCTGCGGCCCGCTTCCAGGGTGAAGTTGCCGTGGGCGGTGGCGGGGTCATCGTTCCAGGCGAGGATGAATTGGGCGGCGAGGACGCCGTCCTGATTCACGAGCCACTCGGCGGGGGCGGCGAGGTAATCCACGTCCAGCGTGTAGTTTTGGTTAGTGAAGTTGCCGGTGACGCCGCTGGCGGTGTCGATGAGGGCGAAACTGTCCGCCAACTGGCTGGCCTTGGTGATGAAGAGGCTGTCGAGGCTGAGGTTGAGAGTCGCGCCGCTGCCGATGATGGCGCTGTCGGCGGTGATGCGCGCGTCGGCGCTGTTGAGGGCGTAGTCCAGGGTCGCGCCGGCGCCGCTGAAGGTCAGCGCACCGGTGGTGCTAAGGCCCTCGTTCCCATGGATGCGGATGCTGCCGCTTTGGGCCATTGCCAGGGTTCCCGTGTTGACCGACAGGCTCGTCAAGGTTGCGTAAGCGGAGCCGCCGACGCTGAGCAGGCCGGTGCCGCCGGAACTTTGGCCCAAGGTCACGTCGTCGGCTTCAAGTAGGGCCTGATCGTTGACGATGAAGCTGCCGACGCCCTTGTCGCCGATGATGATGTAGCCTTCGTACTCCTCATCACCCACGATATGGAATTTGGCATTATCACTGAGGATAATGGTGCCAGTGCCGCTCTTGGCGGAGCCGAGCACCACACAACCGCCCCAGGCGTCCAAGCTCCCCTGTTCGCTGATGTTAAGGATACCGACGCCGGCGTCGCCGACGGTCAGGTGATTGTGTTCGCCACCCCCGTCAAAATTCGCCGAGCCGCTGACATTGACCACGCCGATGCCGGTTTCGTTCACGCCGAGCGTGATACGCCACTCGGTGACAATGCGGCCATTTTTTAGGTTCACAGTGCCGCTGCCCGCTACGCCGATTTCCAAATTGCCATCGTCAATGTCCCAGATACCGGTGCCCCAAGCGGAGATGGCGATGGCGTCGAATTCAACCGTGCCGACGCTGTTTTTATTTTTGCCGATGGCGACATTGCCCTCGCTGACAATGCCGCCGTTGCCGGTGACGGCGAGATGCCCGACGCCGGTGTTGCCGATGATAAAATCCCCTGTCCTAACCGAAGCGGCAGTGCCGCTGATATTGAGTTCGCCGTAGGAGCCAGCCCGCTCGCCGAGCATGGTGACGTAATCATAATCAACGCGCACTTCCCCGCCGTCGCTGACGGTGAGGCTGGCGGTGCCGGAACTGCCCACCGTCAGCGCGCCGTAGATGTCCCAGCCACCACCTTGCATGAATACCGTGGCGGAACTGTCCGCGTTGTTGGCGAGGGTTACAGCGTCGCTCTCGACATAGCCGTGTTCGCTGATGGTGAACAAGGCGGTGCCGTTGTGGCCGATGCGGAGTTCGCCGTCGGTCAACCATTTGCCGCTGCCGGTGACGGTGACATTGGCGGTGGAGCCGACCGCATAGGCGAGGTAGGCCCGGCCGTTTTCAACGACGCCCGCGCCTTCAATGATGAGTTCGCCGTGGCCGGCGTCGCCGATTCTGATTTCGTTGGTGCCGATGCTCCAGGTGCCGGAGTCGCTGACGCGGACGGTGCCGCTGCTGCCGACGCTGTCACCGAGATAGGATTTGGCCTCATTAATCATCACGCCGCTGTCGGTGACGAGGAGGTAGCCGCTGCTGTTAGTCCCGGAACCGACGTGCAATTCGTTGGCCGTCCAGGTGCCGGTGATGACCACGGCACCGGCGTTGCCCGCGCCATAGCCCAGGTGGGAGTTTTTGCTCTGGGCGTCGCCGGTGATGAAGGCAGTGCCACCGTTGCTGAAGTGCACGGTGTCGGCAGCGACGGGGACGTAGGCGGCGCTCCAGTTGGCGGCGGTGTGCCAGTCACCGGTGCCGGTGTTCCAGGTGCGGGTGGCCGCGTGGGTGGATAGGTTCATCGCCAGGACGCTGATAGTGCCAAGGAGGAACAGTTTGAGTTTTTGGGTATTGGGTTTCATAGAAAGGGAAGGGCGGTCACGGAGGGTCACGGAGAAGGCACAGAGGGCCGCGGAGTTGTGGTTGTTAATACAGACACTGTGTTTCTCTGTGTCTGCTCTGTGACTAACTTTTCAGAGAGTCCGCGAGAGTCCGCGAGAGTCCGCGAGAGTCCGCGAGAGTCCGCGAGAGTCCGCGAGAGTCCGCGAGAGTC
>JAISDC010000056.1 GCA_031265105.1 Verrucomicrobiales bacterium | reverse complement strand
GCAAATATCTCGCGCAGAGACGCGGAGCCGCAGAGTTTTTTAATTAAATTAACTCCGCGGCTCTGCGGCTCTGCGCGAGATTTGTTTGCGCTGCCGCCCCATCCTGCCGACCTATGGAGCGCGGGCGTCTCGCCCGCTCCGTTGCCGGCTAGAAGCCGGCGCTCCCAGTGGGTCAGCGGCGACGGCGTAGTATGGCCAGCAATGCGACACCAGTCACGATCAGCGCCCAGGTGCTCGGTTCCGGGATGACCTCGAAGGACAGGATGTAGCTGCTGCTGTCCCACTGCGCTTTGAAGTTCGCGTCGTCGTAGCCGCTGATGTTGGCGAAGGTGAAGCCGCTGGTGGTGACGTTTTCAAATATCGTGTATGACGTGCTGTAATCGCTGATGCCGCTGACGTTCAGCGTGGCGTTGCCGCTGCCGCTGAGCCAGTCGCCAACGCTGGCGAAGGTCAAGGTGTCGGCACCCACCAACAGCACCGAATCGATGGCGAAGTCAAGTTTCTGTTCCGCCGCCAAGCTCAACATCAAATCGTCAGTAGCGTCGAGGATGCCGCTGACGCTGATGCCGCCGGTGCTGGTGGTCAACAGGCCGGAACCGCCGAGTTTCGCGCCGGTATCAATGACAACATGCGCGGTGGTCAGGCCGCCGTCCACTAACAGCGTGCCTTGCACCACTTCGGTGAAGCCGCTGATGGTGGAGGTGCCGGTCAGTCGCAAGGTGCCGGTGACTGCCGCGAGCGTGTCCGGGTCGCGGTAGCCGCCGATGTTCGTGCCGTTCACCAGCAGCGAGCCTTGTTCGCCGACCGAATCTCCCAGCTTGCCACCGAAGGTCACTGTCATGTCAGGATAAACCGCAATGTTCGCCCCGCGTGAGCCGTTGCTGCCAGACGCCAGCAGGATGTTGCGGTTCGCGCTGATGGTGCCACCGCTCATCAGCAGGGTCGCCCCGCCGTTGATCAGCACCGTCCCCTGGTTCACGTAGCCGGTAATCGGCGCCGCCGCTGACGGTGCCGCGCCCAGGCTGCTGTCGTCCACGATGACCAGCGTGCCTTCCGCGATGGAGGTCGGCCCGGCGTAAGTGTTCACCCCAGTCAGCTTCAGCAGGCCGTCGCCGGTCTTGCTGATGCCCTTGTAGTCACTGGCGGTGCCGCTGATAACCCCGCTGATGGTGGCGTAGTCGTAGTCGGTGTCGGGATTGTCCACCACCTGGATGTTGCGCCACAACGTCGCGCCGTTCGACTCCAGGTAATTGCTGTTGATGAACGTGCCGCCGCTGTCCGTGCCATTAGTGTAGCCCAAGTCGATGCCGTTCAGCAGCGTCACCACGCCCTTGGCTGTTTTGCTGCCAAACACCAGCACCCCGGCGTCGTGCAAAAAGGGATTATTGCCCCGGTACCACGACAGGGTGCGCTTGTCATTGAACGCATTGACAATCAGGCCGCCCTCCGTGCTGGCGGCGAAACCACCGCTATACCACACGAACGTGTTGTTGTTGACGCTGGAACCGAGACTGCGCGTTAAACTGCCGCTGGTTTGCAGCACGCCGCCTTGCAGCATGATGGTGCTGTAGCTGTTCCAATTCGCCTGGAAATTATCAATCTCCAGCACGCCGCTGTTGAGGGTCACGTAGCCCGCGAAGCTTTGCGCCGACGACAGGTGCAGCAGGCCGTCACCAAACAACGTCAGCGCCGGCGTGAGGTAGGGACCGAGGGCGAATTTGTTTTCAATCAGGTTGCTGCCGCTGACATAAAGCATCAATTCCGCCGCCGTCTCCGTGCCGGTGGCGATGGTGATGACGCCGGCGCCGGTGATGCTGGCGTTGTTCATGACCAGGCCGGCCTGATTGTTGGTGACGCTGGTGCCCAGCGTCAGCGTCGCGCTGTTGGCGATGACGCTGTCGTTGCGCAGCGCGTAGGCGGTGGTGTTGGCACTGAGCGTGACCGGGGCGCTGACCTTGACCACCGAGGTGCCGGTGGCGGCGGTCAAATCATTACTGTAAACCGCCTCCTGCAACACCACCCCGCCGCTGACGGTGGCGGTGGTGAGGAAACTGCCGGCGCCAGTCTGGCCGTCCGCGCCGATGATGGAGGTGTTGACTATGCCGTTGGTCAGCACCGGCAGCGCGGAGGCGGCGCCCAGCACGGTGAGTTTTTCCGTCGTGCCCAGCCCGGCCAGCCCGCCGGCGGCGGCGACCACCAGCGTGCCGCGATTATAGCGGGACAGCGCCGCGATGGTGGAGGCGGCGTTGCCGATTTGGAAATCCAGGCTGTTATTGGCCCCCTGGTCCAGCAGCAGCGTGCCGTTGCCGTTGAGTTCAGCATTGTACACCACGCCGTAGCCGCCGTAGGTCAACTGCACATTCGCGGCCGTCATGCCGCTGACGGTGACATCCTGGCCGCTGCCCGCCGGCGCAATCCAGACCTTGCCGCCGGCCATATTGAGGCCGGTCAGGGCATCATTGCTGTCGCCGCCGACACCGGCGATCACGCCGCTGGTGCCGGTGAGCTTGATTACGCCCTGGCCGGCCACGTTCACCGGCGCTATCCAGTAATCCCAGTAGCCGTAACCCTTGCTGGTGGTGATGGCGCTCAGGTCAACCTCGGTCGTACCCAGCGCGAACACGCCGCGGAAATTGACGTCGGTCTGCGCCTGCGTCAGAATCAGCTTGCCCGCGCCGTTGACTATCAACGCGGTGGAGTTGTTCCTGCCGTCAAACACATCCGCCTCGGAGGAACCCGCCAGGTTGAGGAAAAATCCGCCCGGAGAGCCACCCTGCAACAAGCCGTTGCCGGTCAGCCGCGTGGCCGCCAGATTGGTTACCCTGCTGACCGCCCAGTTGCCGCCGGTCAGATTCACGCCGCCATACAGGTAAAGGTCCTTGGTGGTCACCAAATAACCGCCGTTGACAGTGAGACTGCCGGCCAGCAGGTTGTACATGCCCACTTGGGGGTCATAGCCGGTGCCCTTCGACTCATAGCCGCCATAAAAATTGAGGGAGATGTTGCCGCCCACCGTCCAGTTGACACCGCCGTTCTTGACGATGTTCAAAACCGCGCCGTCCGCCTCGACCAAGTCACCCATGAATGTCATGGCGACGGTCGGATTCACCGTCAGCGTCGCCGCCGTGCCCGCCGCGCGATTGGCAATCACCGTGGACACCCCGGCCGCCAGCGCCGCCTGGCCTGACCATATATCGTAGGAATCCAGGCTCCGCACGGTGAGGGCATGGCCGTTCAAGTCCAGCTCGGCGCCGCCGGTGGTCAGATGCACGGTGGCGTCCGCGTTCAACGCATTGTCAGCGCCCAGCCGAAACACGCCGCCGGCGAGGTTCACCGTCGTCGCGTTGCTGGTGCCGGAAACATTCACCAGACCGGCGCCGGTCTTGGTCAGTGTCGCCGCCGTCAGCGTCGAGCCGATGTCCAGCGCGCCCTGCGTGTTGTGCTGGCTGATGACCAACTCGCCGCCGCCCGCGGTCAACACACCGCCGCTGATGGCGGCGGCGCCGGCCCCGGCGTTGGCTGCGAACAGGATGCCGCCGTCACTGAGCGTGTTGTTGCCGGTCAGCGTCAGCGTCACCGGCGCGCCGAATTTCAGGTTCTTCGCCGTCACGTCGGACTGCGATTCGTCAGTGCTGACGTTGACGTTGCCCGCGCCCCAGCCCGCGTAAGTGGTCGCGCCGATGACGCCACCGCTGACGGTGGCGAAATCATTCCCGCCGAACGTCGCCCATGCGCCAAGGTCACCGTCGGCGTTGCCGGTGGTGATGCTGGCGCCGCTGTTGACGGCGAAATCCACCGTCGCCCCGGCGGTGCGCGTGATGGTGCCGGTGTCGAACACCGCCGTCTGCCCCGCGCCCGCGTTCACCGTCAGCGTGTTGCCGCCCAGGTCCACCCGCAGCGTCGCGACCGTCTGGCTGCTGGCCGCCGTGTCGCTGCCGATGAACAGGAGATTGCCGCCGCCGCCGCGCGTATCGCCCCCGGTCCAGATGACGCCGCCCAACACCAGCGTCGTGGCGGAGATTTTTTGCGCGTTCAGGCCGCGGTTGTCCAGCATCAGCGTGCCGCCGCCGCTGACGGTGGTGCTGCCGCTGTAGGTGTTGCTGCCGGTCAGCGCCCAGGTGTTCGACGAAATCATCCGCAAACTGAGCGCCGCCGTGCCGGTGAACGAACCCTGGCCGGTGCCGTCCATGATGTAGTCATTGACCGTGCCGCCGCCGGGGCCGTAAATCTGCATCTCGGTGACGGTATTGCTGTCGCTGGTTTGCAGGCCGCGAATGGCCGCGCGGTCGGTGGCGTCGCCGAGTTGGATTGAGATGTTCGAGCCGGGCATGGTGTTGTTGGCGAATAGCACCTTGCCATTGTTCAGATACAGGTCCGTGTTGAGCGCCAGCATGGAATCATGCGTGTAACGGGTCGGCAGCAGCCGGACGCCGGAAGTGGCGCCGTCGTTGTACGCGTTGCCGGGAAACACGATGGCGTAGTTGCTGGCGTTGGAGTTGCTGATTAGGTAAGTCAGGCCGCTCGTGCCGTTAGTCCAGCTTTCGCCGCCCCATGTCATCGCCTGGATGCTGTAGGTGTTGTCCAGCAGCGCGGTGCCCGAGTTGGTGAAATAGCGGAAAAATATGCCGTTGGCGACATTGGGCGGCGTGGTACCCGAACCGATGGTGTAAGCCCCGCCGCCCGCCGTCCAGTTGCTGCCGTTCCACGTCGCCTGCGCGAACGCTGACGGCGCGCCGGCCATGATTGCCGCTGACAGTGACAACGCCACGGCCAGCCCTTTGATGGTTTTATTATCATTCATCATAACACTTCCTCCATTTGGATTTTATAACAGATAAATCGCCGATACCCGGCACGACGGCAATACCAGGCGCAGCCGGGCGGCAACCGCCGGCAACACCTAGAAAAACAGGGAAAAAACCACTTGCGGTTCCGCTTACGCTAACCCTGGCGTTTTTAGGAACGCTGGAACGCTGGAACGCTGGAACGCTGGAACGCTGGAACGCTGGAACGCTGGAACGCTGGAACGCTGGAACGCTGGAACGCTGGAACGCTGGAACGCTGGAACGCTG
>JAISDC010000221.1 GCA_031265105.1 Verrucomicrobiales bacterium | reverse complement strand
GCAGTCGGTGATGAGGCTGAGGTCGTCGGCGCTGAGGCTGAGGCGTTCTTTCATACCGGGGAGGGCGCCGGTGTATTTGGTGAAGAATTCCCGAAGGCCGGCCCAGGTTCTGGTGATGTATTTTTTACAACTGAAGTTTGCTTTGTACATGTAGTCTCCTGATAATTAATTGTTTATATTTGCGGCGGTAGGCTCCCATTCGGGAAAACCGTCATTTCTATTTTGGGTAGAGGGGTTCCGGCTGACGATCGAAAGGCTTCGATTGGTAATCGAGAGGTTCCGATTTATAATCGAGACGATTCGATTGGTAATCGAGAGGCTTCGATTGGCAATCGGGACGCTTCGACTGATAATCGAGACGATTCGATTAGAAATCGGGACGCTTCGACTGACAATCGAGACGATTCGATTAGAAATCGAAAGGTTTCGATTGGAAATTGAGAGGTCTCGATTTTCGGCCGAGGGGTCTCGACTGACAGTCGAGACGCTTCGATTGGCGGCTGAGACGCCGACCCCGACGGTCGCGTGGCGACGCACGGGAAGGTCACGGAGTACCGTGGCATGTGTCGGATGGGGAATGAAAAAGGTAAATTTCCGCGGGGAAATTAAGGAGTTGGCGCAAGAGTCATAATGAGCGCGTGAGCGCGTGAGCGCGTGAGCGCGTGAGCGCGTGAGCGCGTGAGCGCGATTCACTTACGTTATGACTTAGGTCTCTCATCTTCAGCGGGTTATCGAAGGTTAGTAGATAGCATGTAGTAGGTAGCATCTATTTATTCCCGATAACGGGGTAGGACGATATGGAATCTATCTGCCTGGCGCAAGGATTTTTTTGTTTTTTAATAATTTAATCTGCGTAATCTGCGGATTAACCATCCGTGTTCATCGGTGTCCATCCGTGGTTAAAAAAAATCTCCGCGTCGTCCACGGATTAAAGAGCGTCTTGCAGCGCCGCGTCCAGTTGTTTGGTATCGGCGCCCCACACGGTGCGCCACGGTTTGCGCTGTTTGTATAATTCCAGATGCTCGCGCAGCAACTGGCTGCGGCCCGAGTCGGGGTAGCGCTTGATGGCGATGCGGATGTTTTCCTGGGCTTTGCCGTAGTTGCCCATTTCCGCGTAGCCGGCGGCCAGCATGTCGTAGGCGTCGGCGGACTCCTGTTCCCGCAGGGCCTTGAAGGCGTAGGCCACCGCCTGCACGCCGTCGCGCATGGCGGCGAAGGGACAGGTGGCGCGAAACCACGCCAGGGTCAGGTAATCCGTCACCGAGACTGGGGCGTGGGAAACCCCCGTTTGCAAATCCCGCGCGGCGACCTCATACCGGCCCAGCTTGGCCGCCACATAGGCGTGCCGAATCCACACCGTGACCGAGGTCTGGTTCAACGTCAGCGCCCGGTCGTAGCAGGCCAGCGCCGCGGCATAATCATCGCGCCCTTCCGCCGCGGCGCCCTGGACGATGTAATCAAAAAATTGCTCCTGTTGCGCGGCGGTCAATTCGGGCGGACGGTCAGCGCCGGCTTGTCCGGGATCGGACGGCGAATTAAAAATCGGTTCCTCGCGGGTTTTCTGTCCGGCGGCGAGCAATGCTCCGGGTAAGGTCAGCAGGAGTAACAGTCCGAGTAGGGTGGGGTGACGGTGCATAATTTATTATTGATTATTGATTATTGGGGGGCGGTTAGCAGGTCGATGGGTTGCAGCCAGGTTTCCGGGCCGAAATATTTTTGCGCTGACTGTGCTAGTTTTTCCGCGTCCTCGCGATGCGCGGTTAGCGCGAATACAGTTGCGCCGCTGCCGCTCATCAGGCTGTCCAGCACGCCGTCCTGCGCCGCCAGCCACGCCTTCGCCTCGGCGAGCCACAGGTATTTGCCGAACACGGCCGGCTCCAGGTCGTTGCGCGGTTTGAACTCGACGACGGCACCGTCAGCGGCGACTTGGCGCAGCGTGAGCCGTCCTTCCTCACCGACCGCGGGGTGCGCCGCGTAGGTCTGGAACGCCCACGGGGTCGGCACGCCGAAGCCCGGATGCACCAGCAGCGCGCCCAGTCGCAAGGGCCGACCGTCAGCGGCTTGCAGCGCGACCGGTTGGACCAGCTCGCCGCGCCCCGTGCACAGCGCCGGTTGCCGGTGCAGGAAAAAATTAACGTCGCTGCCCAGCGTCGCCGCCGCCGCGTCCAGTTGCGGCACGGTCAGCGCGCACTGCCAGAACTCGTTCAGCGCCGTCAGCGTGTGCGCCGCGTCGGAGCTGCCGCCCGCCAGGCCGCCGCCGACGGGGATATGTTTGCGCAAGAAAATTTTTACTCCGCGCCGGGTGCCGCTCAATTGTCGCACCAGCCGCGCCGCGCGCATTACCAGGTTGTCCTCGCCCGCCGGGAGATCCGCGCCCTCGATGCGCAGCGACAACTCACCGTCAGCGGCGGGTTCGAAGGTCAGTTCGTCGTGGACGGACACCGGGCACATCAGGGTCTCCAAGGCGTGAAACCCGTCGGGCCGCCGGCCGAGGACGCGAAGCAGCAGGTTGATTTTGGCGGGGCAGCAAACTTGCATGGCACCTTTGTAACGCAAAGGCGCGCGGAACGCAAAGGTTCGCAAAGATTTTTTGCTTTGCCCGACACTTTGCGTTACAGTCAGGCCCATGCAGCCCGCGCAACTCATCCTCGCCCTCGATGTCAGCGACGCCAACGAAGCCCTCGCCTGGGTGCGCCGCTGCCGCGACAAAGTCGGCTGTTTCAAAATCGGCCTGCAACTGTTCGCCGCGCACGGCCCGGAGTTGGTGCGCGCGGTGCGGCAAACGGGGGCGAACGTGTTCCTGGACTTGAAGCTGCACGACATCCCGCACACCGTCGCCAAAGCCGTCGAGGTGCTCGGCCGGCTCGACGTGCAATTCCTCACCGTGCACACGCTGGGCGGCCGGGCGATGCTGGAAGCCGCCGTCCGCGCCGCGGCACTGGCAGCGCCGCATACCACCTTGCTCGGCGTCACCGTTCTCACCAGCCACGACAACGACGACCTTGACGACCTCGGTTTCGAGCACAGCACCGCCGGGGAGGCGCTGTTGTTGGCGAAATTGGCCAAGGGCGCCGGCCTCCGCGGCCTGGTTTGCTCGCCGCAAGAGGTCGCGTTGTTGCGCCAGGAACTCGGCGCGGACTTCGCGCTGGTCACGCCGGGCGTGCGGCCCGCCGGCGCGGCGGTTGACGACCAAAGCCGCGTCGCCACCCCCGCCGAGGCCATCGCCAGCGGCAGCAGCCACATCGTGATCGGCCGCCCGATTCTGCAAGCCGCCGACCCCGCCGCGGTCATTGACGCGCTCCTGGCCTCGTAAGAGGTTAACGCAAAGACGCAAAGGAACAAAGGCGCGAAGGATTTTTTTACAAAGAGATCATAGAGTTATTGGAGAAAGGTTAGCGGCAAGCAAAAGCCCCCTCCAATTCCTCCATGTTCTCTC
>JAISDC010000211.1 GCA_031265105.1 Verrucomicrobiales bacterium | reverse complement strand
CGAGGGGGATTTGCGCCAGCTCGGCTTTGGCCTGGCGCCAGAAGTCGTCAAAGTCGGCGGGGCGCGAGTCGGTGACGGGCATTTGTTCGACGTTCCAGCCGAAGGTGCACTGGCCCTTGACCGGCAGCGGCTCGCCGCTGTCCAGCTCGACGGCGATATCGTAGAAGCCGGCGAAGGGCAGGCGGTCGGCGGGGATGCGGATGACGAAGGTGTTGGCGGGCAACGCGGCGGCGCTGCCGGTGAGGAACGGGGTGGCGAAGGTGTTGCGGCGGAGGCTGTATTTCAGCCCGACGGAGCGCAACCCGGCGCGGCAGTAAATTTCGATTTCCGGTTGTCCGGCGAACAGCAGGTCGTCGTTTTGTTTGGAGTAAAACGCCAGCTCGGGGCGCGCGGGCGACGAGGTTTTGTTGGCGTAGGGTAACTGGAGGTTCATTTCCATGGCGGATCCTGGTTGGGTGGCGCTGACGGTGACCAGCACAGCGGCCAGCGTCACGCGCGCGAGGTTGAATTTCATACGGCCCCCATCCAAGCGGAAAATTCGCGGATGGAAATAGATTTCTGAAATATGTTGGTTAACCGCGGAGACGCGGAGTTTTAGTTAATTAAAAAAATCTCCGCGCCTTTGATTCGCTTCGCTAGTGTCGTTAGAGCGGGCGCGTAATAGCCCGCTGAGGTGTTGCGCCTCCGCGGTTAATAAATTGGAAAAAAGTCATGACATATTTGAGATATGGCGGTAATGTATCCTAGTATGACGATGCGGGTGATGCAATTATGCAGGTTTGACGGGAGCGGTCACCGGCGGCGCGCCTTCAGTTTGGTGGAAGTTACCCTGGCGTTGGGCATCGCCACGTTCGCGTTGCTGACCATCGTGAGCATCCTGCCGCTGGGGTTGCGGATGGTGCGGGACTCGGCCATCGACCAGGCCACGGCGAACATTACCAGTCAAATTCGCGGCGAACTCCAGCAGTTGTCCGCCGCGTCGTTCAGCGGCACGAGTTATTTTTACACCAATGACGGCCTCGCGGCCGAGGATGCCGCTGACTATTATTTCGAGGCCCAGTTGGAAGAAGTGTCCGCGACGGACATGGAGTTCGCCGGCGCCGATTTTAGCCAGCGCAGCGCGCGCCTGATTCGGGTGGAGTTGAGCTACCCTTACGCGGCCCCGCGCGCGGCGCGCAAGTCCGCCGTGTTCTCCCTGCTGGCCGCCCGGCAAACCGGGGTGGAGGACAGTCGATAATTGGTTCAGCCTATGCCGCCGCCACTCGTCAGAAAATCATCGTCCGCCGGGTTCACCTTGTTGGAATTAATGGTGGCGGTGGCCGTGTTGGCGCTGATCATGGCGCTGATTGCCGCGGTCACCAACAGCGTCATGTCCACCATCCGGCGGGCCGAGGGGCAAATCGGCGCGTTTACCGCCGCCCGCGCCGCCTTCGATGTCATGAACCAGAAAATTTCCCAGGCCACGCTCAACACCTACTGGGATTACTACAACGACAGCGGCCGCCGCACGCCGGCCAACGCCGCCAATTTCGTCCCCACCCGCTACGGGCGCGCCGCCGATTTGCAATTTCTGATTCGCCAGAACACCCAGAGTCAGTTGGCCGGTTCCGGGCAGGAGCTTTATTTCCAGGCGCCGCTGGCGTATGCCGACCCCGATACCGGCCAGACCGCCTATCAATCCACGCAGGGTTTGCTGAACGCTTGCAGTTTTTTTGTCACCTATGGCAGTGACCGGGAGTTCCGCCCGGACACGGTCAGCGGCGACCGCTATCGTTACCGGCTCATGCAGGGCGTCCAGCCGACCGAGGCGCTGCGGGTGTTCGCCGACGCCATGTCCGCGCCCGCCGCCAGCCCGAACTGGCTGACCGATATCGCCCCGAACGGCGGGTATGTCACCCCCATCGCCGAGAATGTCATCGCGCTGATTGTCTGGCCCCGCCTGCCCGCCAACGCGCCCGGCCATCTGGATGACGGCACGGAACTGACGACCGATTACACCTACAATTCCCGCCCGGACACTGACAATGCCCGGCAGACGGTCACCGATTATCAACTGCCCCCGGAGCTGATGCTGACGCTGATAGTCATCGACGAAAACTCGTGGCTGCGCCTGGACACCCGCAGCGGCACCCCGCCGTCGGCCATCACCGGTGCCCTGCAAGGCCGCTTCCAGCAGTCCAACGAGTCCGCCTACCGGCGGGATTTGCAGGCGGTGTCCGATTACCTGAACGAGCAGCGGGTTAAATTTAAAATCCTGACCACCACCGTCAGCCTGCGGGAATCCAAATGGAGCGACACCCCATGAACCGCCGGGCCTTTACCTTGATAGAATTGATGATCACCATCAGCATCATGGTCCTGCTGGCCAGCATGTCCATCCCCGCCTTCCGCGGCATGATGGAAAACGCCAACCTGAGCCAGGGCGGACAATTGGTGGCCTCGCAAATCAACCTGGCGCGGCAAATCGCCTCCGCGCGCAACTGCAATGTGGAAGTCCGGCTGATCCAGTTGCCCGCCGTCAACACCGACATCCGCTACCGCGCCCTGCAATTGTGGGCCGTCACCGGCGGTAAGCTGGCGCCAGTCACCCGCCTGGCCCCCCTGCCGACCGGCATCATCATCGCGGACGACCGTCAGCGGTCGCCGATTTTCGAGCGAATCGCCGACACCGACACCATGCCCGTCGGCGGACAGACCGGCGACTGCGCTTACGCCATGCTCCAGGTGACCCCGTCCGGCCGCGTCTCCCCGGCCATGGACATGAACCAGATGTTTTTCACCGTCATTCCGGAACGCGCCACTGACCGTGGCGATTTTCCCAACTACGTCATTGTCCAAATCCAGCCCGACACCGGGACTGAATTGATATACCGGCCGTGAGATTATGAAAATTCCAAATTCCAAGCGCCAAACGTCAAATAAACTTCAAATCTCAAATGCCAAACTCCAAACCTGGAGCCAGCGTCAGCGGCAGTTATTTGGAAATTGGAGTTTAAAACCTTTTCTTCATTTACTTGAAATTTGGAACTTGGACTTTGGAATTTGCGCGGGCGCACCCACATCGCGCAAAGCGCAGCGTGGTGTAGCTCTCATCTGCGTGCTGACCGTCCTGGTCTTGCTGACCATCCTGGTCGTCGGCTTCCTCATCCACGCGCGCAACACCAGCACCGCGGTCAACTATTACCGCGCCACCGCCGGCACCCGCATGTTGGCGGATACCGCCATCAACCTGGTGCAAGCGCAAATCAACCAGGCCACCGACCAGGGCGACAACACCCACGCCTGGGCTTCCCAGCCGGGCGCCATCCGGGTGTTTAACGATTCCGGCGAACTGACCCAGGTGCGCCGGTTATACTCGGCCGCGACCTTGACCAGCAGCGACGCCAATGCCCTGCAAAGTGACGTGCCCCAGCCCGGTTGGTCAGCCAGCCCGGCGCTGTGGGTGGACTTGAACGCTCCCGCCGCTGACACTGACGGCCGCCGCCACTTCCCCATCCTTGACGCCCGCGCCCCTGATACCGCGGATAGCGCCGGCCAAATCATCGACATGGACGGCTTCAGCATCAGCAACGCGCCCGACGCTGACGATGCCATCCTCGCGCCGATGCCGGTGCGCTGGCTGTACGTGTTGCAAGACGGCCAGATTATCGCCCCGGACGATGCCAGCGACACCAGCGCCACCTTTGACAACTCCGGCACCAAGCCCAGCCGGGAGAACCCCATCGTCGGCCGCATCGCCTTTTGGACCGACGACAACACCTGCAAAATTAACATCAACACCGCCGGCGGTCAGGGTGTCTTCACCGGCAGCGACGCGACCCAGGCGTCCAGAGCTTTCTGGGATACGCCGTCTTTTGCCAGCAATGACGAGCGAGGCGCCACGGTCGGCCTCGGCAATAATTTCGCCCAAAGCCAGCCGGTCAGGGGCGAGTATCAGCGCTATCCCGGCCACCCGGCGACCACCAATCTGCAAAACGCGCTCGCCAGCCTCGGCTTCGCCAGGATGAACACTGAAGATGAAGACGATTTCTACAGCGTCACCCCGCGCTACAACAGCGGTGGCTCACGCGGGGGCACCAGATATAACACCAACAGCGGCGTAGGCGCGGCCATCAACCCCAGCGCCGACCGGCTGTATCCGTCAGTGGCGGAAATGCTGTTCAACACCACCGTCAGTGGCGCGGAAAGAAACCTTGCCACCCTCAACCCCGGCGCCAGCGACTCGGAACTCCGTCGGCGCGTGGAGACGGCGAACTTTTTCCTCACCGCCCACAGCCGCGCGCCGGAACTGAATTTGTTCGGCCAGCCGCGCGTCTCCATCTGGCCGGTCTCCTCCAACGACAACGCCACTTACCGCACCATCAACGACCGTATGCTGGCCTTCGCCGCCACCATTACCGGCACCGGTGCCAGTGCCGGGGCACCCTACTATTTCACCCGTGCTGGTAATGGCGCGACCAGTTCCACCATCGATATCGCCCTGCCGCGTAACATCGCGTTGCTAAATTACCTCGACCGTTTGGCCGGCACCAACATCCCCGGCTTCGGCGGTTCCTTTTACTCCAAATACACTGAACGGGGCGCGCGGCAAATCCTCACAGAAGTGTTTGACTACATCCGCGTCACCAACCGCTTTGACATGGGCATTGACCAGAACAACCTCACCGTGCTCGCGCCCAATCGCTACGCGCAACGCTGGACGCCTTGGGATGGCTACGGGTTCGGGATGATCTCGCCCAGCAGACACACTGGCTGGAATACCCAGGGTATCGGTGCCTACCCGCGCCTGGTCGAGGTGACGTTGCAATTCATTGCTGTCGGTCAAGGCGGTGCCAAAGCGACCACCACCTTCCCGCCGAGGCCGGCGCAGGCCTCAATACCGGTGCCGCTGCAGGTCATGAGTGCCGGTATTATCGCAAAAGACTCCGCTATCGACTCCGACGGCAATCCACCGAATGATAAAACTGCCATCCAAGCCGTGGTAATGCTGACTTTTGTCAATCCCGCTGTCTCTGTCATCCCGGCCGACATCTGGCTCCGGGTCAAGATTGAAGGCCTCAACGGGCTTACCTACAAGGGCGACTCACTGGGTTTTCCCTCTTCTGCGTCCATGAATCTGCACGACCACGCCGGTTTCATGGGATCTGACAACAGCGGCTACTGGTCGGCCAAGTCCATGTTTACCTACCACAATTTCGGCCCAAGCACGGATATGCCCCACGGGCATAACTCTGACTTTCCGTTCTACAGCAGGATTTTTTTGGTAGATTACAACCGTCAGCTATTGACCACGGCGCAGACCATGGAAATCGGTGATCCACTCGCGCCGATGCCGGTTCCGCTGACTATCACCCTCTACGACGCCAGCGGCGTGAACGTGGTGCAAACCTATCGCGTCGATGTGCCTGCCTTTACCGCCCCCGTTCCCACCATCCCTAATTTTCGCTTGGTTGGCGTGGGTGACGGTTGGGGAGACGAGTTAAGTTCACCTCCGGGCGATGGCAACCAGCCCCCAGCCTATAACCGCTGGGGAGTCAACAACCGCGTCGCCCGCGGCGACAATGGCGCGGTGTACTTCGACGACAAGGATGTCACCCGCAGCATGATTCTGGCCCCCGCGTGGAGTGATCCGCGCCTTCTGGCTCTCAACAATGTTCCAGCGGAGGCATTCACTCCCCACCCGTGGTGGAGTCCTACCCGCAACCACGCCCACTATCTCTTCTGGAAAGGTAGCAACCCGTTCAGGGGCAACAGTGCCCTGTCAGACAATCAACAAATCGGACGGCTGGTGCGCGACGCCGCCTACGGACTGCCCGGCAATGCTTCTGCCCCGGTGATGCGCCCCGGGTTCAACGGTCTTGCCGACGCCGGTGGCCAGAACGACTGGGACACCGGCCCTGGCGCCTTCGTGGACGGCCCGTGGATTAACAAGGCCGACGAGGGCAATATGAACGCTGTTGACGGCAATGGGGATCACTTCCCCTACTTTTTTCCCAATATCGGTATCACCCAGTCTCTTCCTGACGCCTACTTCTCCCCCAACCGCCAGATTCCCTCGCCCGTCATGTTCGGCTCCCTGCCTACCGGTCTGAACCTTAGCGGCGGTACCCCGCGTCCTTGGCAGACCCTGCTGTTCCGCCCCAAATATGGCGCACATCCCGGCGCTGACGCCCCCGCCGACTACCTGCTGCTTGACTGGTTCTGGATGCCGGTCATTGAACCTTACGCCATCAGCGAGCCATTCTCCACCGACGGCAAGGTCAACCTGAACTATCAAATCGTGCCCTTCACCTACATCAACCGCGCTACCGCTCTGCGCGCCGTCCTCGCCAGTGTCAAAGCCTCCAAGCTGCCCGCCAACTTGATATACGGCTACAAACACACCGAAATCGTCCCCTACATCAACGCCAACACCCGCTTGCCGCTGAACCTGGACGCCACCATCAGCCAGTTCACGGACAAGTTCAGCAATTGGGAAATTTTTAAATCCGCCGCGGAACTTTGTTCCCTCTACCTCGTCCCCCAAGGCTACGAACTGGGTGGATTCAGAACGCAATTTAACGCCACTGACGGCACCGGCGACTTCGCCATGATCGGCGACAACCTGCGTGAACGCCCCTATGCGTACCTCTACTCGCGCCTGACCACCAAATCCAACACTTTCACCGTGTACTACACCGTCCAAACCCTCAAGAACGCCAATCCCGACCCCGGAGTGTGGGACGAGACCCGCGGCGCCGTCACCGGCGAATATCGCGGCAACACCGTGTTGGAACGCTACCTCGACCCCAACGCTGGCACGCGCGACTTCACCAACAGCGCCAACGCCAACTACACCCTGGAAAGCGACTATCGCTGGCGCATCATCAGCAACACCCAGTTCGCCCCGTGAATATTCCAGTAGGACAATTACACCTATAGCGCGATCTGTGGTTTTAGTTTGACTGGGCTGGTTTTTACGAGTAACATGGAGCGTGACATGCCTCTGAGTTTTTCATATCAAAAAACCACCCAAGCGTTAAATTTTTTCGCTCAGCAAAACGGCGGAATCATCAATAAGTTAAAGGCGCTGAAGCTGCTGTACTTTGCCGACCGCTACCACCTGCGCAAATACGGGCGGCTGGTCACTAATGACGAGTATTTTGCCATGCGCTACGGCCCGGTCGCGTCCGGGGCAAAAGATCTGGCGGAAGGGCAACACGATTGGGGACGGGGCGAAACCGATCAGGAGTACGCGGCCCAGTACATCCGTCCGGACTCCCGGCGTTATGAAATCCAGTCGCGGCAAAGCCCCAATCACGAGGTTTTCTCGCAATCGGACTTGGAAGCGTTGGATTTTTCGTACCAAACTTTCGGTCAACTGGGCTTATACGAGTTGGCCGAGTTGACCCATCGTTATCCCGAATGGAAAAAGCACGAGGCGGTGCTTAATAACAGTTCCCGCGTGCTGATGGATGCGGTGGATTTTCTCGAAGACCCGCCCGGTGATTGCGACCCCTGCCACTCCTTAACGGAGGAGGAACGCTCAATTCGCCGGGAAGAGTTTGTCGAATCCCGCGCTATCCACCGCCTGTTGCACTGAGAAACTTGACACTATGGATAGCCCGCTACCTTTGCGGTTCAAACTTTCGTTACGGGCGGGCACGGTGTACTACTTCACGCATCGCGGGTTCATGGCATACCGACGATTTGAACGAGTTGTTGCCCTTGCAATTGCCTTGGATGTACACCAGTCCGGTTGCCGGGAAATATCTTAATAAAATCTTATTGAGATTTTATCGAAAATACCATGCGGCGCAGTTCCTTGATAAACTCGTCAATATCGCCTAAAAAATTGGGATAGGCTTGTTCAATCTTAGACAGTGAATCGCTGGAAATTAGTACCACTTGTTTTTTGCCCAGCAGATATTCCGGTGTCTGCTCCAATTGGCGGTAGGTCAGGTCGGCCGCTTCCTTCTGCGACTCAAGGAACGGATAGAATTTGACCGTGGAGTTGCCGTTCAACAGCGTTTCTATCACCCAGTAGGCCGCGCCGTTGAGCTTCGAGTTCTCCCGCGCGAATTTCGTTTTCTGGATGGTTTCCAAGTGTTTGAACACATGGCGTGACCGGTCAAGTTGGTTGATTTTTGCCACCAACTCCGCCTTGGTACAGAGTCCGAAATCCGCGTGCGGTTGTTCGTTTTCCTCGCGGGCCAGGAGCGCGCTGACCAACTTAAAGAAATCCAGCCAGTCCTGATTGCCCTGACTGGACTTTAACGCCTCTTGCAAGAAAAAGCCGACCGTCTCCACCGCGGTGGCCCAAAGGTGCTGCAAACGGGTGCGCAGTTGAATCTCGACGTACAGGCCGTCGTACTCCGGTTTTTCGGGGCTATGGTATTGATAAATGATGTGGATGCCCCGGTAGCCCGACTTTTTGGGGGCCGCGATATAATCCCGTTGCTTGGTCAAATGGTGCTTGGTGCGGGCACTGTAAGCGTTGAATTTTTTTTCCAATTCCCGCGCCTTTTTAATATCAGGAACAATCGCCCGCAAGCCGCCGATATCCTGCATCTGCCGCAGGCGCATCGTTTGCTGGCGATTTTTCAATTTGTCCAGAATGGTCGGGGCGCGTTTCAACCGTTGTACTACGATACCTTTTCTTTCGGCCACCTCCTTGACGTAATGGCGCAAGGTGGCCTGAAACGTGTTGAGCGGAACCAGGTGCAACGACCGCCAGTCATTCAAGGTCTGCCATGCCGTGTCGCGCTCCCGCGGGGTTGCTTGGTCAGCGATAAGCACCCGGCCCGCGTGGTTAATTTCACTGTGGGAAAAAGGTTTCATGGTCATTGGCTCCGCCCAGCTTAGGTTTGGCGCGGGGCGGAAGTCAAGGCCGGGCAAGTTAGGCTGCGTTGTCACCACGTAAAGAACCGGTTTTTGGCGTGGTCGGCCGTAAGGTTTCTTAACGTTGAACTAACCCATTATTCTGTCGTCACTCTTTCACGGTAGGGGAATTTGCGCCCGGCGCTCCCAGGGCTGACGCCCCAGTGCTGCTACTCCCAAAAAACCTCCGTGTCTCCGCGTCTCCGCGTTGAATGTGCTAAGAGTTATTTCCCGTTCGACACCGATGCCGGCGACGGGACGGCAGGCTTGGCGGATTTGTCCAGGCGGGCGAAGATGTTCGCGAAATCGTTCACCGGCGGTTTGCCGCCCAGGGTGTCGCTCTTGCCGACGAAGACCGCGGTTTCCGCCAGACTGAATTTCGGCGCGCTGACGTCGCCGTACAACTGGGCGCTGCCGATCACTTCGACTTTTTCCTTGGCCTGGATGTTGCCTTGCACCTTGCCGCGCACCATCACGCTGGACTCGGACTTGATGGCAGCCTTGACGACCGCGGTTTCGCCGATGATCAGCGGCCCCGCGGCCAGGATTTCGCCCTCGAAGCGGCCGTTGATTTCGAGCTGGCTGGCGAAGCTGATGATGCCCTTGAATTCCACGTCCTCGGAGATGACGGCGGCGGATGATGATTTGCGGGTCGGTTCCATAGTTTGTGCGGATTTCAGTTCAATAGATTTGCCCTGTGTGTGTGCAGGTTCGTTGCTTTTTCTTCCAAACACCTCGGATAACATGCCTTGATTCAAACTTATTCGGGATTAAAGTCCAGCACATTCCCATAAATTATGCCGTTTTTTGCGGGGCGCTAAAAAATTTTGCCGCGTAAGCATACTTGACAGCGCGCCCGCGCGTCCCTGATATGGATAGTATTCCGTAGCGAGTCAATTATATGGTGCATCACATTCGTTTTTTAAAACTGAAAGCCAATACCAAGCCGGATCAGATTGAAAATTTGATGGTCGAAACGCGCATCCGCCTGCTCAAGATTCCCGCAATCATGAACCTGCATGTCGGCAAGAAAATCGACACCAAGGAGCACGCGCACGAGGTGTTTTTTTCCATGGACCTGGAAAGCCTGGCCAAGTTGCGCATCGCCGAGGACGACGCCGTGTACATCAAGTACCGGCAGCAGATTCTCGGCCAGTATGTCGAGCATGAAACCGCGCTGAATTTTGAGATGGAACCGGGCAAGGACGTGGCCTATTCGTGACCGGCACCGGCGTTTAAGGCGGCGGGTAATTGCCGTTTCAACATCAGCGGTTAAAAAAGCCTCTCCCTTCGCGTCTTGGCGTCTTCGCGGCGGGAGTTTCAGCGTCAGCGTCAAACTTTGCCGAAGATGCTCTTGCCCGTGGAACGCAGATCATCGCACGCCTCGCCGAGCCGCGCGGTGACACCTTCCTCCGCTTTTTTCAAATAACTGCGCGGGTCGTAGGCTTTCTTGTCGCCGATTTCGCCGTCCACTTTCAGCACGCCGTCGTAGTTGCGGAAGAAATGATCCACGATGGGGCGCGTGAAGGCGTATTGCGTGTCAGTGTCAATGTTCATCTTGACCACGCCGTAGCCGAGCGTCTCGCGAATTTCGTTCAGCGGGGTGCCGCTGCCGCCGTGGAACACGAGGTCGAACTCGGCTTCCTTGCCGTATTTGGCGATGACCGCGTCCTGGCCGCTTTTCAAAATGTCGGGGCGCAATTTGACCGCGCCGGGCTTGTAGGAGCCGTGGACATTGCCGAACGTGGCGGCGAACAGGTAGCGGCCCTGGCCCTTGAGCGTCTCGTAAACTTCAAGCATGTCGGCGGGGCTGGTGTAGAGTTTGTCAGCGGGATGGTCGGAGTGGTCCACGCCGTCCTCCTCGCCGCCGACGACGCCGGCCTCGAGTTCGAGGATGATTTCCTGTGTCACGCAGAGCTTGAGGATTTCCTGCGTGAGCTTGAGGTTTTCCTTCAGCGGCAGTTCGGAGGCGTCGAGCATGTGCGAGTTGAACAGGTTGCCCCGGCCGGCCTGGCGACGCTCGGCGGTGGCGGCGATGAGCGGGCGCAGGAATTTGTCCACCTTCTTCGGCTGACAGTGGTCGGTGTGCAAGCCGACCAGCACGTTGTATTTTTGCGCGAGGATATGCGTCGCTTCCGCGAGCACGATGGCGCCGAAGGCCATGTCCTTGACCGCGACGCCGGAGGCGAACTCGCCGCCGCCGGTGGAAATCTGGATGATGCCGTCGGATTTTTTATCGGCGAACGCCTTGAGGGCGGCGCTGACGGTGCTGAGTGAGGTTACGTTGATGGCAGGATAGGCGTAATCGCCGGCCTGCGCCGCGTCAAACATCGCGGCATATTGTTTGGGTGTGGCTACTGGCATAATTGCTAAAACGCTAGCGATGCCGCGGCAAAAGGAAAGAAAAGTTTTTCGCCGCCAGCCGGCGGCGTCATCCGACATTGGTTATTGCGGCAGGTTCACCCGCACCGGCTCACGGGCGGCGGGCGACGGTGCCTGGTACGGCAACGGCAGCGTCACGGGCAGCTTCAGCGCCGGGCGTTCGATGATTTTCAGGTTGAACGTCAGTTCCCGCTCGTTCCGGATCACCCGCACCGGCACGGCGCTGCCCACCTTGGCGAAAAACGCGGCGTCCAGAATGTCTTGCGGGTTGCGAATTTTGCGGTCGCCGATGGCGATGACCTGGTCGCCCTTGGCCAAGCCGCAGTCAACCGCCGGCGTGCGGTCGTAAAGCTGGTTGACATACACGGCGTGGGCGTAGGGTTTGTCCGGCTCGGCCTCCACCACGCCGACCCCGACCCAGCCGTGCCGGGCCGCGCCGTATTCGCGCAAATCGGCCGCAATCCGGTTGGCCGCCTTGATGGGCAGACCGTAGCATTCGCGCCCGCCATCCACGGAAAAAACCATCATGGCCACCACTTCGCCGCTGCTGTTCAGCAACGGCCCGCCAATCTGGCCGGGGCTGACCGTGACATTGCAGCGCACATGGGTGGTGGCGAAAAAGCTGTTCAGGTACCGCACATCAAACCCGGTGATAATGCCAAAACTCGGACTGACCGGCAGATTGTAAGCGTAACCGACGCCAACCAGGCCGCCGGCGATTTTCAAATGGTCGGAATTGCCCGCGGGGATAAACGGGGTGTGCTCCAAGTCGGCCTTGAGCAGGGCGACACCGCTGCGCAAGTCGCGGCCGATGATTCTGGCCGCTATCTGTTGGCCACGGTATTCAATCGTCGCGCGGGTCGCTTCCAGCACCACATCGTAAGCCGTCAACAGCGTGCCGTGGTCGTCGATGAAAAAGCCGGTGCCGGCCAGGGTTTGCTCAAGGTTAAACGCGCGAATTTTGACCACCGCGGCGGCGGTTTGGTTGAAAATCTGCTGCACCTCGCCGGACAGCGAGTCCATCACCGCGGTCTTGTCACCGTCAGCGGCATGGCCGGCAACGGTAAAAACCAACCAGAGACCAGCGAACAATATCACCCTAAAACGCGATAGTCTTGTCATAGGACAGGGGGGTCTGGCCTGTTGAGTAACGGGGAGCAGGCGGTTGTTCCGTTGTCCCGGAGTCCGAAACCAGTCGCACCTTCGGCATGGCGGGCGTCCTGGCAAAGCCGGACTGTTTGGCGGAATGCCTGGAAAAATTCCCCAAGCCGATTACCAGCAACGCCGTCACCACCGCCACCGCGCCGCAACTGGCGACAGTACGGTATGGCTCGCGGCACAGGAACTCGCGGAACCACGCGCGCCACGGCTCCCATTTCGCCGCCTGACGCAACATTTGCGCCTGCTGGTAACGATGAAATTCCGCCAGAAACCCGTCAAAGTAATCCTGCCCCGGGGTTTCCAGCTTCTTTAGCCGCAACAACTTCTGTAATTTCTGCTCGTTCAATGCTGTTACTTTCTACTTATTCAACCAGGATGCAAGCGCTTTTTGCAAGTAACGATGCGCATAATGCAACCGCGACCGCACCGTTCCCTCCGAGCAATGCATGATTTTGGCGATCTCGGCATGACCCATGCCTTCGATATCAAACAAAACCACCGCTGCCCTTTGCGATTCAGACAAATTTTTCAAGGATTCGTTCAACTTATTTTGCAGCTCGACCCGCGCGGCGGCTTGCGCGCCGGTGACCGCGCTCAGGTCGGCAAATTCTTGTTCCGTGGCTTCGTCCACCGATAACTCATTAAGACTTAAATCATAGCGCCGTTTCCTGCCGCGGTTCAGGTGGTTAACGGTATGATTCAGGGCAATGCGATAAATCCAGGTGTAAAAGGAGGAATTTTTCTTGTACGACGACAGGCGGCGAAACGCCTTGTCGAATGTTTCCATTAACAAATCGTTGGTATCCTCATGGTTGGCGGTCATGTGGTAAATGACAGCGTAGAGCCGTTCCTGATAGCGCAACACCAGCCAGTCGTAGGCGGACACCTCGCCCTGCAACACCTGGTCAACCAGCGCCTCGTCCGGGATTTGCGGTTCGCCGGGTCTGAATGTTTGTTCCGCCACCGTGCAGGAACATAATGGATTCCCGACCAAGCTCAAGGCGCTATTTGCAAAAAACTGGCGCTGACGGTGAGCCGGCTATTGCAACTCCGCCAGTTCCCCGGCAAAAGTTCGCGCGATGGTTTGCAACGTCTCCGCGTAGGCGTTCACCGGCAGCGACTCCAACCTGCGCGCCGCCCGTTCCAGGTATTCCCGCGCCTGGCGCGCCGCGTAAACGTGCCCGCCCAGTTCCACCACCATCGTTTTCAACGCCGCCCGGTCGTCGTCGCTGCCGTGCAACAGCGTGGCCGTCACCGCCGCCAGACGCGGCCCGTCCAGTTGTTGCAGCGCGTGCAGCAACGGCAGCGTCAGCTTGCCTTTCTTCAAGTCGGTGCCCAGCGTCTTGCCGGAGCCGTCCTCGGAACCGAACAAGTCCAGGCAATCGTCATAAATCTGGTACGCCACGCCGATGCTGTCGCCGTACACACGGTACGCCGCCACCGTGTCGGGCGGCTGTTGATTCAAGTGCGCCGCCAATTCCGTCGAGACCCGGAACAGCGCGCCGGTTTTCATCGCCACGATTTTAAAATAATCCGCCGGCGATAACTTCAGGTCAAACCGCCGTTGCGTTTGCAGGATTTCCCCGGTGCACACCTCGTTGGCCGCGTCCGCCACCAGCCGGCAAACGGTCTGGTCCGCGAACCGGCTGCACAGTTGCAGCGCGTGCGCGAACAGGCAATCCCCCAGCAGCACCGACAACTCGGCGCCCCATTTTGAGTTCACCGTCGGCTTGGCCCGGCGTAATTGCGCGTGGTCCAGCACATCGTCGTGAATCAGCGACGCCAGATGAATCAACTCCACCACCGCGGCCAAATCAATATGCGCCGCCGTGCTGCCGCCGGTCGCCCGCGCCGCCAGCAGGGTCAGCGCCGGACGAATCCGCTTGCCGTTGGTGGCGGTGGCATACGCCACATACCCGTGAATCTCCGGATCGAAAGAATCCGCCTGCTGACGGAGCCGGATTTCAACCTGCCGCAAATCGTCGCGCACCTGGTTAAAATGCGCTTGCAACGCCAATTTCCGGGCAAATTGGGGCAGACCTTTCCCGGTCAAAATATCGTGCTGTTGTTGGGGACGCGCCACGGGGCAACCCTAAAGCAAGGACTGCCAAAGTCAAAAACAGAGTTTGGCCGGCGCGCCGGCAAACTTAACATTTCACACTTGGCCCGCTTCCATTATAATCCCTCCATGCGTCATCTGCGGCTGGTCATCATCAGCGTATTGCTCGTCGCCTGCGGCGGCCAGGATGACCGCGCGGCGCGTGAGGCCGACCAGTTCATCGCCCAACGGCAATACGGCAACGCGCGGGCCGTGATTGAGCAAGCCTTGCGCGCCGACCCGAAGAACGTCAAGCTCCTGCGCCTGCAAACGCGTTATTTTCTCTGCACCGAGCAAGTCGCCTTCAGCGTCGCCGCCTACCGCAAGCTGCTGGCGGCGCAGCCCGGCGACCGCGTCCTCCACCGCGCCCTCGACGACCCCGCGCCCGCTGTGCGTGTCACCGCGGCGCGCGTCTTCGGCGAACTCCGCGGCCCGGACGCCCTCGCCGCGTTAACCAAGGCCGCCGCCGACCGGGAGCAGTCGGTCCGTCTGGCCGTCACCCGGGCCTTGGACCGGCTCGACACCCCCGGTGCCATCCCCGTCCTGGGCAAACTGTTGCATGACCGCGATTGGTTCGTGCGCGGCAACGCCGCCCTGGCGCTGGGCAAAATCGGTGACGCTGACAGTGTCGGCGCGTTGTTCAAATCACTGGACGACCCCGACCCCTATGTGCGCAACAGCGCGCGCCTGGCGCTCCGGCGGCTCGCCACCGCGGCGCACCAGTCCGCCTACCGGGCCGCCCTCGCCGGCCAGTCCCCGGCCGCCCGCGTCCTCGCCGCGCTGCTGTTGGCTGACGCTGACCCGTCCGCCGTCGCGCCGATATTGATTGCGGAATTAAACCGCCTAGAGCACTCCGATTTGCCGGAAATCATCCAAACTCTGGCAAAAATCAAAGCCCCCGGCGCTCTGCCCGGCCTGCAAAAAGCGGCGCTCAGCCCCGACCGCAACATCAGTGTCAGCGCCATCCTAGCGCTCGGCGACTACCGGGATCGGGATGCCGTCAAATTACTGCACGGCATCCGCCGCGACCCGCGCACCGACCGGGAAGTCAAAACCGCCTGCCTGGTGGCCTTGGACCGGATTGGGAAAAAATAAGGGGCTGAAATTTTCACCACCAAGACACCAAGGCACGAAGGCTGCTTTTTCAAACAAACCTTAACCGCAGAGGCGCGGAGACGCGGAGGTTTTTAACCACGAATTAACACGAATGGACACTAATGAAAAAGGCAGCCACGGTCAGCGGCTGCCTTTTGCATTTTAATTCGTGTCAATTCGTGTGCATTCGTGGTTTAGAACTGGTGACGGTAGCCCGCTGTTAGGCCCCAGGGCTTGTCGTACTTGTCGCCGAAGGAGGCTTCGTAGTCGAGGTGGAGCTGATTGTTAGCGTCAAGTTGCCAGATGAGGCCGGCGCCGAGTTCGGCTCTGGCACCGTCAGTATTGGCGCGGGTGGATTGGTAGCCGTTGCGGATGGTGCCGCCGGTGCTGATGGTTTCGACGCCGCTGATCTTGATGTAGGGTTGCAGTGCGCCACCGTTGGTGAGCTTGATACTGCGACCGAAGAGGCTGCCAATGCGGAGTTGCAGAGCGTCGAGGTCTTGGGCGCTGATGGTCATCGGGCCGACGGTGTAGTTCTCGGCGAGGATGTGGAGGTAGTTCACTTGGAACTGCGGCTCAATGAACCAAGCATCAGCGAAGGTGAATTTCTTGCCGAGTTCGAGGCTGCCGCCGAGGTTGACATCGCTGTAGCTGGCGTTGAGTTGGGTGGTGCCGTAGGGAGCTTTTAGGTTGTTGTCAACACTGGCGGCTTTGATGGTGGCGTCGAGGTAGAAGCCGCTGGAGTGGAGCCAGGTGGCGTAGAGGCCGCCGTAGTAGGAGTTGAGTTCACCGTCAGTGCCGAGGGTACGGTAGTCGAGGTCGCTTCTGCCATAACCGGCGTACACTCCAAGATACAAGTCACTGTCAGCGCTGATGGTGAACTTGTGATCCGTGCCGAGATCGACGCCGTAGATGAGTTGTTCATAGGCTTTGCCGGCGACTTGGCTGCCGACGTTTAGCTGTTGGCCGTAGC
>JAISDC010000208.1 GCA_031265105.1 Verrucomicrobiales bacterium | reverse complement strand
GCTACGGCCGCAGCGATATAGACTACCGCACCCCCAACACCGACGGCGAACTCAACAGCTACTACGGCGGTCTCTACGCCACCTGGCTCCACAGCAGCGGCTTCTATATAGATGCCACCGTCAAAGCCGCCAGCGTGGATAACAACCTAAAAGCCCCCTACGGCACCACCCAACTCACCGCCAACTACAGTGATGTAAATATCGGTGGCAGCTTCGAACTCGGCAAGAACTTCACCTTCAGCGATGCTTGGTTCATAGAACCCCAGTTCCAAGTGAACTATCTGCATATCCTCGCTGAGAAGTATCATGCCGGCCCCATGACCATCAGCGCCCAAGACCTCGACGCCCTGCAATTCCGCATCGGCTCTTTGTTTGGCCGCACCATCAACCTCACCAACGGCGGCGCGCTCCAGCCCTACGTGAAGATCAGCGGCGTCGAAACCATCAGCAGCGGCGGCGCCATCCGCAACGGCTACCAACACACCCGCGCCAACACTGACGGTGCCAGAGCGGAGTTAGGCGGCGGCCTCATCTGGCAACTCGACGCCAACAACCAACTCCACCTCGACTACGAAGCCTCCTTCGGCGACAAATACGACAAACCCTGGGGCCTGACCGCTGGCTATCGGCACCAGTTCTAAAGACAATTCGAACCACGAAGACACCAAGGCACGAAGGTTTGTTGAAAAAGCAGCCTTCGTGCCTTGGTGCCTTAGTGGTTCATCAATAAAAAATCTCCGCGCCTCCGCGCCTCCGCGGTTAAGTTTTCTTAATTCCCCGCGTCCCGGCGGTTCATGTAGCGGACGCGGACGGTGTAACTTTGCGCGGCGGCGGTAAGGGCGTTCTGTTTATAATAGACCGTCTGGCCGGGCGTCAGCGTGAAGTTTTGCCACGCGGTCTCGCTGCCGACATCGGTGTATAACACGGCACCGTCAGCGGCGAGGAAAATCGTTTGCAACTGGACGGACAAGGTCTCGTCGTTGGTGCTGTTGCGCAACGCCGCCTGGAGTTGCAACAGCCCGGCCGGCGAGCGCCCGTCGCTGACGCTGTCCACCACCAGCACCCGGCGCAGGTCTTTGTCAATGAACACGACTTGCGCGCCGGCGGTGGCGCTGCCGGTGACGTTGGTTTTGGAGTCGTAGGGCGGGTTGGTGCAGGCGCTGACGGTGAGCAGGGCCGCGGTTAGCGCCAGTGGATTGATGATGTTTTTCATAAGTGGTTAGTTGCTGAAACGGGCGAAGCCGAGGTTGAATTTTTTGCCGCCGCTGACGGTGACAGTGTTGAGCGACACGGCGGCGCTGGCGGTGGCGCGGCCCTGGGCGTCAAGGCCGCTGACGGTGACGCCGGTCGCGCCCGCAGGCAGCGCGAGGTTCAGCAAGAAAATCGAGTGCGGCAGGTTGTCCCACGAGCGGATGTCGGCTTCCGGCGTGGTCAAGGCCGAGGTGATGGCCGCGCCGACCGCGGCCAATGCCAGTGCGCCGCTGGCGATGCCGGAGCGGTCGGCGTGACTGTCAGCGACCGCGATGGCGCCGACGCCCAGCGCGACGGCGGCGACCCCGGCGCCTTCCTTGAAGTTGGCCTTGCCGTCGAGGATGTAATCCACCTGCCGCGCGCCGCGCGTGGTGGCCTGGAAATACAGGTTCTCCGCCGCCGCTGACTGTGAACTCCGACCGGGCGGCGCGGCGCTGACGGTGACGGTCGCCGGCGGTTCCTCGCGGAAGCGCAGTTGCTCGTGATAACGCCCGGCGGCGTATTTAATCGGGCCGGCGCCGACTTCGACCACCAGCAGCGTGTTGGTCAGCGGCGTCGGCGGCGGAACTTTTCCTTGAATGCTGTGATAGGTGGCGGCGCGACGCAACGCGGCGTCAGCGTCAGCGGGGTAGCCGTTCCAGTAAGACGCCAGCGCGAGACCGAGTTCGTCGCTGTACCAGTCACCGCTGAAGCCCGGCGCGTCATCACCGGTAATGTCTTCCAACTCGCTGCGCTTGAAACACGCGGCGGCGTTGCCGAAGTCGCCGTCGCGCAAATACAGCAGGCCGCGGTAAAAATACAGTGCCGACCGCTCGTAGCTCTCGCCCTTGAACCATTTTTCCCGGTCGCCGACGAACTTGCTGGCGGCGCGTTCCGCCTGTGCGGCGCCGGCTTGCAGGGCCTCGACATCGCGAATCGCGCCGTCGAACAGCCGCCTGGCGATGCCGTACTCGCCCAGGCGCAGCGCCGTCAACCCGGCGCGCATGGAGTGCAGGACGGAGTTCTGCTGGCCCTCGCTGTACAACGCGGTGAACTCGGCGCGGAGCGGTTCGGGAATTTTTTCGTCAACCACGCGCCGCTGGGCGTCAGCGTAAACTTGCGCGTCAATGTCAGTGCCCGACGCGGACTTGTAGCCGCTCGAAGCACAACCGGAGAAAGCAATTAACACCAAGGCGCAAAGGGGCAAAGGAGCACCAAGAATTTTTTTGATTTGTTTCACGCCACCATCCTTCAAAAAAACTTTGCGTTCTTTGCTCCTTGGTGTCTTGGCGTTAAAAAACTCAGCGGTACACGCCGGCCTCTTTGCCTTCCTTCTTGATTTCGTACTGGCTTTCCCAGAGCAGCAAGTCCTGATAATTCACCAGCTTGAAGGCAATCAGGAAATAATCGCTTTGCCCCTGGCTGGTGGCGGTGGAGATGCCCTGCAATTCGGCGGTCAAAACGTAGTCGTAAGTCGCGCCCTGGCGGCCGCCGGGCGTGGTGTTGTTCACCGCGCCGCTGTCGCGCAAGCCCTGCTCCTGCTGGTTGGTATTCCATGAGGCGTCGCGGGCGAGGAAGCGGACTTTATTGGAGCCGTACTGCATCAGCGCGCCGCGCAGCTTGGTGGTGTACAAGGTGGCGTCCACCGGACTGGCGCTGCGGTTGGTGACCGGGGTGATGATGATGACCGGTGCTTGCGCGGCGCCGGCGATGGCGGGCAGGCTGACGATGGACTGTGCGGCCTTCTGCGCGGCGGCGGCGATGTCTTGCGACTCGATGCCGGTGCCGGCGACGACGCCCTGCTGGCCGGGGTCAACGTAGCGGACGGAGTGGTTTTCCGCGCAGGCGGCGAGCAGCGCGCTGGCGCTGAAGATGAGGAGATGACGTTGCATAATGGCGGTAGTATAAGCGGGAAAATTAAAAACGCAACCATGCACCGGCAACGGCCGTCCCCGTTGCCCCGACACCAGAATTCCCCTTCACGGAAGGGAAATTCTGGTGTCGGGGCAATGAAAAATATTAATTGTCATGATAAAAACATTTGACTGATATAAAAAAGATTTTTAAGATGTTTACTGGAGAGCAAATAAACCTTAAAATAAAAAGAACTATTATGAAAAATATTATTGGCGGATTGGCGGATTGGCGGATTGGCGGTTGTGCTGTTGGGTTGGCTGACGCTGGGTAGCGGGCTGGTGCGCGCAGATAATGCCGATTGGATCGGCGACTCGGCTGCCGCGCCGCATGATTATGACATCAACAACGGCGCTAATTTTAACATCGGCAGGATTCCCACCGCCAATGACATGATGAATTTTTGGGCTGGCGCCGGTTCTGCTTCGACAGCGATACAGAATAGCGCGGATGACGATGATTTAGCGGTTAGCTCGATTATATTTCAAACTCAAAATAATCTTACTTTCGATGGCGGCCGGATTAAAATCGGCACCAGTGGCGCATATTCCGGTTTTACTTTTGATAGAAACGTCACCAGCACACAGACTTTTAATACCAATATCCTGCTGAACGCCGGGGCGCTGATTCTTCAGCCGCGCTATGGCGATAATGGTACCAGCGGTAAAATCATCATCACCGGCACGGTGTTTAACGGGCGCGATAATCCTAATTTTAGTCTGAATATCTGGCAGGGCCTGGGTGTCAACAGCAGCATTTATATCAACGAATTTGCCATTGCCCAACTCAATAGCACGGCCAACCATACCAGCACCATCGGCGCGGCTAACCTCAGTTGGGTGACGTACCGGCAAAGCGGCACCATCACCATCAAAACTCTCAACAATGGCGCGGGCAACAATGGCGCTGCCGTGAACAACGTGACGGTGAGCAACCTTGATATAATCAATGACGGCGAGTACGCCAACACCAAAGTCGTCATCACCGGCACTGGCTCCTACACGGGGAACACGACCGTCACCGCCCACGGCATCCTGATTCTCGACGGCGAGGCGGATCTCGGCACTTCCGCGGCTATCCAAGTGCAAGCCAACAGCGTCCTGATTCACAACGCCGCCAAGACTGTCAGCAACCTATCATGGGAAAGCGGCGGCCTCATCGGCGGCAATGGCACTTTTTCCCAAGCCTCCTTCATCGGCAGCGGCACCCATTTCATCAATCCCGGCGATATCGACGGCGGCATCGGCAAGCTGAACTTTTCCGAAGCGGCCTACACCTGGGGCGGCGCTGGCACTGAGTTGGTGTACGACTGGGATTTTAGCGATCCCACCCTTGGCGCCGGATTCGATTACGACCAACTCACCTTCGCCGGCGACCTGACCCTCAGCGCCGACAGTTACACGCTGAACCTCATCGGCCAGAACGGCGCGACCTTGGATGGATTCACCGGCGAACTGGCGATTCTCACCGCCGCCGGCACCCTCAGCGCCGACCTTGACAACTGGAGCGCCGTGTTACCCGATGGTTTCGAGCTAAAACTCAGCGACGACGGCCACAGCCTGTTACTGAGCAACATCCCCGAACCTTCGGCCTGGCTGTTGCTGGGAACCGGTGTCGCGCTGCTGGCATTCCTCCGCCGCCGACGCTGACCAATTGGCCCCACACTGGGAGCGCCGGCATCCTGCCGGCTCTGCTGTCGTCTGCCGGCTGGAAGCCGGCGCTCCCAGTGTCAGCGGGCGAGACGCCCGCGCTCCATACGTAGGTCGCTGACCAACTTGCCGACCTCCCCTGCCCGTTGGAAACCATCATGCCCAGCGCACACACCACGCCATCACTGGGAGCGCCGGCATCCTGCCGGCTCCGTTGCCGGCTAGAAGCCGGCGTTCTCAGTGTCAACGGACGAAATGCCCGCGCTCCATAGGCGGCGCTAACACCCCAAGCGCCATAAAAAAACATTTGACTGATTTAAAATAAATATTTAAGATGTTTACCTGAAAACAAATAGGCGTTAAGATGAAAGGAATTATTATGAAAAATTTATTGGCAGATTGGCAGATTGGCAGATTGGCAGATTGGCAGATTGGCAGATTGGCAGATTGGCAGATTGGCAGATTGGCAGATTGGCAGATTGGCAGATTGGCAGATTGGCAGATTGGC
>JAISDC010000187.1 GCA_031265105.1 Verrucomicrobiales bacterium | reverse complement strand
CGGATTTTTCGCGTCCGTGGTCATCTGGCTGAAGTTGCCGTTCTCGATTCTGCTGGCCATTCCGCTGTTGCTGATGATGGCGGTGGCGCTGCTGCTGTCGTTCCTGCCGGAATTGACGCGGATTTACCAGTCCGCCAGTCGCGGCAATTTGTTCCGGCCGCGCGTCTTTCAATCGGAGGAGACGGTCCGGGAACTGGCCGCGGCGTTGTGGGATTTGGCCAAGCTGCGGCGGGGCGCGCTGTTTGTGTTTCCCCGGCAATTTGAGGTGGAATCGCTGGTGAGCGGGGGCGAAGATGTCGAGGTGCGGCTGAATCGCTCGATGATTTTGTCAATCTTCAACACTTATTCGCCGCGGCATGACGGCGCGGCCATCGTGCGCCAGGGAAAAATCGTTCGGGTCGGCGCGGTGCTGCCGCTGGCGACCGCCGAAGGGGCGGATGTGGAACTGGGCACTCGGCATTTGGCCGCCATCGGCCTGACCCAGCGTTGCGATGCCGCGGTGCTGGTGGTTTCCGAGGAACGCGGCGTGATTTCCTATGTGCGCCAGGGCAATATCCAGCCGTTGATTGCCAACTCGGTTGACGGGTTGCGCGACCGCCTGCTGGAATTGCTGGAGGTGAAATTCCCAAACGACCACCGGCGGCGGTACCGGCTGGTTTCCGGCGCCATATGGTCGGCGGCCCTGCTGCTGGCCATCGCGGGTTCCTACACGACCGAGCGCTATTATCGCAACTCTTTGCAGGACACCAAATCGGTTGGCGCGACGGCCAGCATCGAATTTATCAACGTGCCGCCCGACATGTACATTTCCAACATGCCGGCCAAGCCCATCAATCTCGACCTGCGCATCCCGCAAAAGGCCGGCATCGCCGGCCGCAACCTGAGCGTCCAGCTTGATTTGTCCAAGGGCGCGGCCGGCTCGATGGATTTCACCCTGAACGATAACATGGTGAAGAACCTGCCCGATGGCTCGACGGTTGACCGCTTTGACCCGGCGGTGATCCGGGTCAGGCTGGAACATCAGCGCACCATGGACTTGGCCATCCAGGTTCCCGCCATCCGGGGCTTGCGGCCTCAGTTGCGGGTGGCCGAGGCCCGGCTGGTACCGGAGACCGCCAGGGTGGTGATCCGGGATTCATCATGGAAAACCGGCGGCCTGTTGCAGGTGTTTCCGATTGATCTGTCGGGAGTGGACCAGGCGGGGAATTACGAGCGTCAGGTCAAGCTGAATTTGCCATCGTCAATCCAACTGCTCAACGGCGACCCTAACACCTCAGTACAAATAATAATCCGGGTTGAGTCGAAATAGCCGGCGGCCTGTTGCCTTGTCGGCATTGTTCGCAATCGTGGCGCAATTATCCCCGATAATGCCTTGCTTTTGACGGCCCGGCCCAGAATAATTCTTCCGATTTGGAAAGTTGATCATGCGCAGGAAAAAAATCACGGAGAATACCGTCCCGTCTTTGTTGCACACGGAACCAGTTCGCAGCGCGATGCTGCGCAATTTACGCTATGAGCTGGCGCGCGACCTGACCACCGCCTCGCGGCACGACTGGTGGTTCGCGCTGTCCAAGACCACCCAGGAACGGATTATCGAGCGGATGATCGCCACGCAGTCCGAGCACGCCAAACAACAGGCGCGGCGCGTCTATTACCTTTCGCTGGAATTTCTGATGGGGCGGCTGCTGGGCAATAATCTGTTGAATATCGGCATTTACGATGAGGCGGTGCGCGCTCTGGAAGATGTGGGACACCAGATGCGCGAAATTCGCGACGAGGAGTATGACATGGCGCTCGGCAACGGCGGCCTCGGCCGGCTGGCGGCTTGCTTTCTTGATTCGCTGGCCACGCTGAATTTGCCGGCGATCGGTTACGGCATCAATTACGAATTCGGCCTGTTCCGGCAGGAATTCAAGAACGGCTACCAGGTGGAACGGCCGGATGAATGGATGCAGTTCGGCGATGTGTGGGAAATCGTCCGCTCGGAAAACCGCCAGGAAATCCAGTTGTTCGGCCGGGTGGAAAACGTGTTTGACGAAAAAGGCAATTACCGCGCCAAGTGGGTGGACACCCGCGCCATCATCGGAGTGCCGCATGACACGCCGATTTGCGGCTACGACGGCAGCTCGGTCAACTTCCTGCGGCTGTGGCGGTCCCACGCCAAGGAGGAACTGGATTTCGAGGCGTTCAACGCAGGCGGCTATGTCGAGGCCCTGCAAAACAAAAACCTGGGCGAGGTCATTTCCAAGGTGCTGTATCCGAACGACAGCACCGAGAACGGCAAGGAGTTGCGCCTGGTGCAGCAATATTTCTTCGTGGCCTGCTCCCTGCGCGACATCCTGCGTCGTTTTCACCGCGAGCACGGCAGCCGGATTGAATTGCTGCCGGAAAAAATCGTCATTCAACTGAACGACACCCATCCCGCCGTCGCAGTGGCGGAGTTGATGCGCCTGTTGCTGGACGAGTACGATTTGCCCTGGGCCAGGGCGTGGGAGATGGTGACCGGGATTTTCGCCTACACCAACCACACGCTCATGCCCGAGGCGCTGGAGCGTTGGAGCGTGCCGTTGTTTGGCAAAGTCCTGCCGCGCCACTTGCAGATTATTTTTGAAATCAACAGCCGCTTCCTCAAGGAAGTCGAGGCCAAGTGGCCGGGCGACAACGACCGGAAACGCGAGCTGTCGCTGATCGAGGAAGGGCCGGTGCAAATGCTGCGCATGGCCCACTTGGCGGTGGTCGGCAGTTTCTCGGTCAATGGCGTCGCGGAGTTGCACACCAGATTGCTCAAGGAAAAATTATTCAAATCCTTTCACGAGTTTTATCCCGGCAAAATCAACAACGTGACCAACGGCGTCACCCCGCGCCGCTGGTTGCTGTCAATCAACGAACCGCTGAGTAATTTCATCACCGGGAACATCGGTGACGAATGGATTACCGATCTCGGCAAACTGCGGGAACTGGAAAAGCTGGCCGATGCCCCGGAGGTGTTGCGGCAAATCCTTGACATCAAACTGGTCAACAAGGCGCACCTGGCGAAAATCATCGGGCGCGACTGCGGCGTAACGGTCAATCCGGAGGCGATTTTTGACGTGCAAATCAAGCGCCTGCACGAATACAAGCGCCAGCATTTGAATTTGTTGTACATTCTCACGCTCTACCGGCGGCTGTTGCAAAATCCGGATTATCCGATGAACCCGCGCGTGTTCATTTTCGGCGCCAAGGCGGCCCCCGGCTATCTGGTCGCCAAATGCATCATCAAGGCGATTAATTCCGTCGCCGCGGTTATTAACGCCGACCAGCGCATCAACGGCAAACTGAAGGTGGTGTTCATGCCGAATTACCGCGTTTCGCTGGCCGCGCAAATCATTCCCGCTGCCGATGTCTCCGAGCAAATCTCCACCGCCGGCAAGGAGGCGTCCGGCACCGGCAACATGAAGCTGGGGCTGAACGGCGCGATAACGATTGGCACGCTGGATGGCGCCAATGTCGAGATTTTGGAGGAGGTCGGCGCGGATAATATTTTCATTTTCGGCCTGAAGGTTGAGGAAGTCGAGGCGCTGCGGGCGCGAGGCTACCAGCCGTATGACTACTATCACGGCAACGCGGAATTGCGCGCCGTGGTGGACTGGCTTGGTTCCCGCCATTTCATCCCGCACGACGCGCATGACGTCCTGGCCCCGCTCATGTACAGCCTGCTGGACGGCGGCGATCCGTTCATGGTGCTGGCCGATTACGCCGATTACTGCCGCGCGCAGGATGAATTGGACCGGGTGTACGGCGACCGCCTGCGCTGGGCGCGGATGTCCCTGTTGAATACGGCGCGGCTGGGCAAATTTTCCAGTGATCGCTCCATCACGGATTATGCCCGCCAGATCTGGAAGCTGGCCGCGGTTGAAGTGCCCTGAGCGCGGGGCTAACCTTTGGGCTATTGGTGTGTTAATCGTCGCCTTGCCAACTGAATACGAAGCGCGGGACTTGGTCGCGCTGCTGGCCCACGGTCAGCGGGAAACCATCGCCGGAGTGCCGTGTTATCGCGGCGCGCTGGCAGACACTGCCTTGCTAATAATCATCTGCGGCATGGGCCGGGTCATGGCGGCGCGGCGGACGCGGCAAGTGCTGACCCAAGTGCCGGGCCATACTTTCATCTTGGCCGGTTTTGCCGGCGCCCTGGTTCCCGGCCTGAAGAAAGGGCGGGTACTGGTCGCCGACCGCTACAGCCCGCCGACCGTGCTGGACCGTATTCGCCCGATACCGGGTTATGACCTTGCCGCTTTGCACACGGCAAACCAGGTGATTGCGCGACCGGACGAAAAAGCCCTGCTGGCGCGACAAAGCGGCTGTCAATTGGTGGACATGGAAATGTCCGCCGTGGCCGAGGTGGTGAATAGTCACGGGCTGGATATACTGGGCATCCGGGTAATCAGCGACGAGGCCGGTGAAACCGTGCCGGCGGCGCTGGCGCACGGCTACGATCAACGCGCCGGCCGGACCACCCCGGTCAAAATGGCGCTACATTTGCTGACCCATCCGTGGCAAATCGCCAAGTTGCAAACATTCATGTCGCCATTGCCAGCGGCGCGCCGCAACCTGACACAGTTCGTAGTCGCCGTAGTGCGCGAACTGGGCGAGCGTTAGGAAGCCGTTGGACACACTTAACTTGACGCGACGCCGTGTAACTTAAAAAAACTAAAAAAAATACTTGCGTCATCACGCCAGATTCCATATCGTCCCATTCCGTTGCCGCCGACGGGCCACTTGCAATAGCCGGAGACCGTCAGCGACAACAGCTTGAGCATGAGCACCTTCCGACATAACAACTTCGATCCGCGCAACGCGCAACGCGCAACGCGCAACGCGCAACGCGCAACGCGCAACGCGCAACGCGCAACGCGCAACGCGCAACCTTAACTCGTTTTTCCCTGGCGGAGCTGTGTCTTG
>JAISDC010000168.1 GCA_031265105.1 Verrucomicrobiales bacterium | reverse complement strand
AATAGCCACGCACGCGCGCAAATTGTGCTCGACTGATATCTCTGCCATATGGTTTTCGTTGCTTCCGGCCCAGTTAAGCGGACTGCTTTGCATTGTACAGAAAGATCGTTAACTCGCTCTGAGAGGCGGCGGTTTTGAGTTTTACAAACCCGCCCGCAGTCCTTAGGCTAACGGCCATTCTATGAGCAAAGACATCCTGCACATCGGTCAAATCAAATACGCGGGCGCTGACAGTGACCAGGCGCTGAGTTTCAAACATTACAACCCGGCGGAACTGGTGGACGGCAAGACGCTGAAGGAGCACTTGCGTTTTTCCATCGCCTACTGGCACTCGTTCCGCGGCACCGGCAACGACCCGTTCGGCGTCGGCACCATCAGCCGCCCGTGGGAACGGGGCCGGGACGCCGTCAGCGTCGCCTTGAAACGCGCGGACGTGGCGTTCGAGTTCTTCCGGAAAATCGAGGCGCCGTTCTACTGTTTCCACGACCGCGACATCGCGCCGGAAGGTCGCACGTTGCGGGAGTCGAACCGGAATCTCGACCGGGTGGTCGCGCACCTGAAGCAGTTGCAGCGGGCCACCGGCGTGAAATTGCTGTGGGGCACGGCGAATCTGTTCACCAACCCGCGCTACATGTGCGGCGCGGCCACCAACCCGGACGCCCAGGTGTTCGCCTACGCGGCGGCGCAGGTGAAGAAGGCGCTGGAGGTGACCAAGGAGCTTGGCGGCGAGAACTATGTGTTCTGGGGCGGCCGCGAGGGGTACGAGACGCTGCTGAACACCGACTTGAAGCGCGAGCAGGCGCACCTCGCCGCGTTCATGCACCTGGCGGTGGATTACGCCAAACAAATCGGCTTCAAGGGCCAGTTCCTCATCGAGCCGAAGCCGAAGGAGCCGACCCAGCACCAGTACGACTTCGATGTCGCCAGCGGCATCGCGTTTCTGAAAACCTTCGGCCTCGACCGGCATTTCAAGTTCAACATCGAGACCAATCACGCCACGCTGGCCGGCCACACTTTCCAGCATGAAATCGAAGTCGCGGCGGCGGTCGGCCTGCTCGGCTCGATTGACGCCAACACCGGCGACACGCTGCTCGGCTGGGACACCGACCAGTTCAACACCGACGTCAAGGAGCTGACGTTGGCGATGATCGCCATCCTGCGCGCCGGCGGCCTCGGCTGCGGCGGCTTCAACTTCGACGCCAAGCTGCGCCGGCCCTCGATTGACCTTGAGGACTTGTTCCACGCGCACATCGGCGGCATGGACACCTACGCGCTGGCGTTCAAGCTCGCGCGGCGGATTCTCAAGGAAGGCAAATTTGAAAAATTCGTCGCTGACCGTTACGCGACCTTCGACATCGGCTACGGCAAGGACATCGAGAAAGGCAAATCGAGCTTCAAGACGCTGGAGCAAATCGCCTTCAAACTCGGCGAGCCGAAGCCCCGGAGCGGCAGGCAGGAATACTTGGAAAACCTGCTCAACTCCTATCTCCACCGCGGCTGACCGTTAAATTAACTCAACCGCCGTGGCCACAAAGAGGTCACAGAGGGACACCGAGAAGGCACAGAGAACCACAGAGTTAACTTGATTTTAATTAACAAAAAAACTCCGTGGTACTCTGTGCCCCTTTCTTGGCCACGAAAGTTTTTTTGTTAATTGGCGGCAAATTCAAAAATCTTATTGACGACCAATCGTGATTTGTGGCTTACTCGTTGCCACATGGTGCGCGAAGCAGATAAACCGGCAGTCCTGCAAGTAAGCAGCAGGCAGCAGGCAGCAGGCAGCAGGCAGCAGGCAGCAGGCAGCAGGCAGCAGGCAGCAGGCAGCAGGCAGCAGCTTAACGACTTCCGTTAAGGCACATTTTTCGTTTTTTTCAAGTATTTTCACCGGTTGGCGGTGTTTTTTTTACGCTGCCGATTGCCCGTCGCCTGCGGCTGTCGGGCGTTTTTTCTTCATTCGTCATTCAACCATCCAAACCATCCATCCTCTATGAATACCAAGCTAATTAACTCAGTTCGTCGGGCCGGTAAAATCGTCTGCACCATGTTCGCGTTGTGGGGCGGACTGGTCGCGGCCGGCGCGCAAACCATCCTCGACTGGGGCGCCGCTGACGGTGACTGGTCGTCCGCCGACGCGTGGAGCGGCACGACGTTTATCAATAACCCGCCGTTCAATTTCACCGCCGACCTCAACGGCGCCACGCTGACCGTGACTTCCGGCGAGACGCTGACGGTGGGGCAGGTCATCAGCGGCAACAGCGGCGTCGGCGGCGGGCGCGTCACCGCGGTGTTGCCCGACAACCAATACACGTTGAGCGGCGTCAACGCCACCGCCACCGGCGTCGCGTTGCAAGCCAGCAGCGGCGTCAGCGCCCGCTTCAACAGCGCCGGGGCGGTCACCGTCAGCGGCACGCAATACCTCGACCAACTGCTCACCACCAACTTCACCGGCACCCGCACCATCAGCGGCGGGGCGGACGCGACGCTGCGCCTGGCGACCGCCGGCCGCAGCTACTCGGTGCTGCACAACAGCGCCGGCGACCTGGTGTTCAACAACGTCAGCCTCACCAACAGCGACGTACTGTACAGCAGCAACAATTACAACCTCTTGCTCCGCAACGCCGGCGCGGGCAAACTCATCTTCAGCGGCGGCACCCTCGCCTCCCGCGACGGCGTGAAGTTCGACAACGCGACGACCAGCGAGACCGTGCTGGACAACGTGACGATTACCACGCCCGGCGTGGGCAACCACCTGCAATTCGCGAACGGCAGCTACACCTTCAAGGGCGTCACCACGGTCAGCGCGCACGGCGCGTATAATTTTCTTAGCGCCGGCTACGGCGGCTCACTCGACTTCACCGCCGGCTCGGTGTTTAACGCGCAAGGCGTCGGCGCGCTGAATTTCGGCTCCGGCGCATTGGTCACCGTCAACGTCAGCGGCACCGTCACCACCGCGAACGCCATCAACGTCAACGGCACCACGTCGTTCACTGTCGATGGCGGGTACCTTGCCACCACCGGCAACAACATTATGCTCGGCGGCAACGCCAATCCTGTGGATGTCACCGTCAGCAATGGCGGTTACCTCGGCGCGTCGGGCGGCATTGTCGTTGGCTACAGCACCGGCCTCACCACGCTCACCGTCAACAGCGGCACGGCGGCCACGGGCAACAACCAAGCGACTTACATTGGGAGAAGCAGCGGCACCGGCGTGGTCAATGTCAGCGGTGGCTGGTATTCCAGCGGCCAGAGAATTTACGTCGGTCAAAGCACCGGACGCGGCGAACTCAACGTCAGCAGCGGCACCGTCAGCCTGAACGCGGATATTAAATTGCTGTGCGACATCGGCAGCGGCTTCACCGTCGGTGCCGGCGCGGTGGCCGAACTCAACGTCAGCGGCGGCTATGTTGACATCCAGGGCGGCAACAGCCTGAACATCAACCAGCAAATGACCGCCGCCAGCAGCGCCGTCTTCACCATCAGCGGCGGCACCCTCACCGCCGCCGGCATCGCCTTCGGCAACAACGTCACCAACACGAACACTGACAACCAAGCGGTGATGAACCTGATCGGCGGCACGGTGATTATTCGCAATGCTTACGGCATCCACACCGGCGCGTACAGCGCCGCCGGCGAATACGACGCGACACACACCGCCGCTGACACGCAGGTCAACCTCGGCGGCGGCAAAATTGTCTATCAACAAAACACCACCCAAGCCATCCCGCTGACGCTGACCGGCAGCAACGGCAACGTCACCTTTGAAGGCCGCGGCACCGCCGACGAAAAGCGCGACATCACCCTCAGCGGCGCGCTCACCGGCGCGGGCGGCTTGACGGTCAGCTACGGCACGCTGCTGCTGACCGGCGCCAACGACTACCACGGCCAGACGGTCATCAACGCCGGCGCGACGCTGGCGCTGGGCACAATCACCACGCATTTGGCCGGCGCGGACGGGTCGCTGACGCTGACGTTGGCCGACTTGTCCGGCCCGGCGTTCGCCGGCGACGGCACGCTGAATTTGAATTTCGGCACCGTCAGCATCAGCGACGCGCTGACTTACGCGAACGCGAGCGGCGAGTTTCAATTGTTTGACAACAGTTTATTAACCAGCCTGTCCCTCGGCGACAACTGGCTGGACGGCTTCACCAGGAGCGACGACTTGTGGATCAACGACATCGACAGCGACGTGTTCTTCAGCCGCAGCACCGGCATCCTGAACGTCGCGCAAATCCCCGAACCCGGCGCGCTGGCGCTGCTGCTGACCGGCGGCGTCTTGCTCGCCCTCCTGCGGCGGCGGTAACAATTCACCACCAAGACACGAAGACACAAAGAATTTAAAAAAACTTCGTGTCTTCGTGCCTTGGTGGTGAAAAAAATAACCGTTTAAAACTCCACCCGCTGCGCGCCACCGCGCAGTTCCCGCCGCTGACCGTGCCATACCAACTCGCCGGTGACGCCGGGCGGCAGGTCAATGTCAGCGGCCAGTCGGTCGCCGTCGCGTTGCAGGGCGACGCTGACGGTGCCGCGCGGGTGCGGCAGCCTGCCGCGCGCCATGGTCAGCGGGCCGAGGCGCGGGCGGACGCTGACGGTGGCGAAACCCGCCGCCGCCGGTCGCACGCCGAGGATGGTGGCGTAATAGTGGAACATGGGGTGCGCGCCCCAGGCGTGACAATCGGAGCGCGTCGGCTCCGGCTCCTCCGGCGTGGTGGTGAGTCCCAAGTCAGGCAATCGGCGCCAGAATTCCAGTTGCCGGTGCAATTCGTCGTCCTTGCCGAGCAGCGCCAGCGCCTCGAACACGTAGTGCGAGAAATAAATCGTCGCGCGCCACAGCGCCGGGTCACCGGGGAATTTGGCCGCCAGCGTATCGCGCCGCTCACCGTCAGCGACGCCGGCGATGACCGCCAGCGCCTGCGCGTGCTCGCTGAAATTTTTTCCCGCCGCATCGTCAGCGTACAGCCCGCGGTCGGCGCGCCAGAAGGTTTCATTCACGGCGGCGCGCAGTTGTTCCGCTGACGCGCGATTACGCGCCGCTGACCGTGGCTCGCCGAAGAATTCCTCCAGTTCGGCGGCCTGTTGCAACGCGAGAATAAATTGCAGGTTGATGACGGCGCTGACCCCGAACTCGCCGTCCGGCGGCGCGCCCTGCCGCCACGCCGGCGAGCGCACCCAATCGACAAAATTCCAGCCGACCGGCGCGCCGAGCAAGCCGCTGGCGGTGACGCGCGCGCGGAAATATTCCAGCACCGCGCGCGCGCCGTTCATGCGTTCCGCGACAAACGCCGCGTCGTCGCGCCAGCGCCAGTAATCGTGTATCATCGCCACCCACCACAGCGAGAACGGCGGAATGATTTGCCGCGTGCGGCAGGGGAAGCGCGACAAGGTGAGGCCGCTGGCCAGGCGCGACCGGTCGAACAGCGTCAGCGCCTTGCGCGGCAGCCGGTCGTCGCTGACCGTGGCGTAGGTTTGCAACGCCTCCAGCCGCGTGTCGCCGACGTACATCAGCCGCTCGTAATGCGGGCAATCCAGGTAGGTCTCGTGCGCGCACAACTCCAGCGAGCGGCGGAACAACGGCAGCAGCGCGGCGTAGCGCGGGTCGCTGGCGGTGAATGAATGGTCAGTCCACGCGAAGGGATAATGCGTGGCCGTGACGGTGAAATTCTCCACCGTCAGCGGCGCGTCATCGTCAGCGGCGGCAATGATTTCCACGTAACGCCCGGCGCGCCAGTCCGGCGTCTCGAACGTCACCGCGTCACCGTCGGCGCTGAACCGGTCCGGCGTCGCGTCGAACCATTTGCCGTCGATTTCGCCGCGATGACCCTTCGGGCGCGCGTAGCCGTCGGGGCGCTCAAACGCCGCCTCCTGCCACGCCACGCTGACCGTGCCGCGCCCGCTGACGGTGAGTCGCGGGTAAGCGCAGTGGTAAGTTTGTAAATCCACGATGACGCGCCAGGACTCGCCGGCGGGCACCGTCAGCGGCGTTTGCCGGTCAAGCAGCGCCGTCCACGCGGCGGCTTGCGCGGCGTCATGGTCAGCGGCGCGGCACTGGCGCTTCGGCGCGGCGCTTTGCCACGTCTCGGTCGCCGCGTTGATACGGTTATTATTGACCGCGCCACCGTCAGCGGCGCGCAGCGTCAGCGGGTGCGCGAGCCGCGCGACACCGGTGGAAATTTCTTGCTCCAAGCGCGGCGGCAGCGTGGCGGGGGTCAGCAGCCACACGTCGTAACCCTGTTGCATCATCAGCGCGGCGTTGACGGCGCGGGCCACCGGCAGCGGCTTGACCCAGCCGTCGCCCGCGCCGCGCCCGACCGCGGCGAGAGTGTCACGCCAGGCCGCGCCGCTGACCGTGACCGCCGGCGCGGCGGTGTGGCCGGGGTTGGTGAACGCGCAGCCGCCGACGCTGACGCATTCCCACGGGGCGCTGCCGGTGGTGAATAATTCGGTGTGAGGCTCGTCGGCGGCGAGCAGGAAGCCGGGGCGGATGGACATTTGCGCCCACGCCGGCGAGTCGGCGGGCCGCAGCCACCACACCAGCGCGGTGAGCAAGTGTGCGCCGGGCGCGAGTTGCAGCTCGTAGGTTTCGTAATACCAGTGGTCGGGTGCGCCGGACTCCGGCCCGCGCCCGGCCCGCTGACCGTCCAGAAACAACTCGTAACGCTGGTCGGCGGACACCCGCAGCGTTGCTGACAGTGACTCGGCCGGCGCGAGGCGCAGCCGGAACACCGTCAGCACCGGCGCGTCGCCGCTGACCGTGGCGGCGGGATGGGCGAGCCACTGCGCGGGCCACGCGCCGCGCTGTTCCCACATGCCGCCGGGGGCGGGGAAGGCGTCGCTGCTGGTGACTAAACGGCGAAGCGAAGACTGGCGCATCGCGGCAGCATAGGACGGCAGCGGCGACGGTGTAAAGCAAATCGGGAAAATATCGCCGTTGTTTTCGGGCGAAATAGCAATCAATCTCCGGGTATATTTTCCTTGAAAATTTAAAAAAATTTTATAATTTTCAAGGAAAATATGTTTATTCGTAATCAGTATTTGGCAGCCGTCAACACCGGTATCGCGGAAGCGCCGGTTACCATTTTGCTGGGGCCGCGGCAGTGCGGCAAAACCACGCTGGCGCGTAATTTTGCCGCCACCCGCGCCAATGTCACTTTTTTTTGATTTGGGAAATCCGCGCGATTTTGCCCGCTTGGCCGACCCACTGCTGGCGTTGGAAAAACTTACCGGCCAGCCCGCGCTCCTCGTTTTTGTCACGCTTGGTCATGGGAAACGGCCAATACTGGCAAAGGCCGGAAAAAAAATCCAACCCCAAAACGGGGCGTGCGTCAGTTTGCTTTTTTAACGCAAAGGCGCAAAGGGGCAAAGGCGCCAAGATTGGTTAATTCATTCATGGCTAACCGGTTTAAACGCGCCCGCTGACGGTGAGTGATTGGGCATTTGCGTTTGACGGAACGCGCCGCGATGCATAGGCTGACGGCGATTTGGAATGCACGATAATGACTGAAAAAGAAAAATCCCACGCGGAACTTCTGTACAATCCGCATGACTCCGAACTTTGCGCCGACCGTTTTTTGACTGCGGAAAAAATGCATCAATACAACAAAATTCACCTGAATAATATCAAGGAGCGAGAAGCAGCTTTGCGGAATATCCTCGGCGGCGCGGGCAAAAGCCCGAATGTACATAATCCTCTTTATTGTACATACGGATATAATACCACCGTCGGTGACAACTTTTTTGCCAATTTTAATTGCAAATTCATGGACAGCGGGAAAATCACGATTGGCGACAACGTGTTCATCGCCCCGGATGTGTGCATCATCACGGAGGAACACTCGTTCGAGGTGCAAGAACGCATAGCGGGATTTGAATATACTCACCCGGTTAACATCGGTGATAATGCATGGCTTTGCGCGGGCGTTTTGGTTTTGCCGGGGGTCACTATCGGAAAAAATAGTATTATCGGCGCGGGCAGTGTGGTGACAAAAGACATTCCCGAAAACAGTTTGGCGGTTGGCAACCCATGCAGGGTTATTCGTAAGATATAACAGTTCCTCTGCCGCCATGTCCGCGGCGATTGGCCGTGCTCGTGCCGGAACAGCCGTGAGAAATGTGGTTCCCGGTCCCGCTGCCCCATCCCAATCCGCCTTGACATTGCCGGTGGGAACGGGAAAATAACCCCCCTTTATCATGAAAGTAGAAACCAGCACCAGCAGCGTCGTCAAATTCTTCAGCGGCGAACAAATCCCCCTCGAACTCCACAAAGTCAGGGTCGTCCAAAAACTCCACCTCGTCCCCGTCGAACGTCGGCTCGCCGCCATCCAGGAGGCTTGTTTCAACGATTACCAGCTCGCCACCAAGGACGTGTACCTCGACATGCTCACCGACAGCGGCGTCAACGCCATGAGCGACAACCAGACCGCCGCCATGCACCAGGCCGACGACGCCTACGCCGGCTCGCAAAGTTTCACGCGGATGCAGCGCGCCGTCGAGCACGTGCTCGGCAAAAAATACCTGCTGCCCGCCCACCAGGGCCGCGCCTGCGAGAACATCATCTCCCGCGCCTTCATCAAGCCCGGCGACATCCTGCCGATGAACTACCACTTCACCACCACCCTCGCGCACATCATGGAAAACGGCGGCCACGTCGTTGAACTCCTCCAGCCCGGCGCGCTGGAAATCAGCAGCGCCAACCCGTTCAAAGGCAACATGGACATCGGCGCGCTCGAGGCGCTCATCGCCAAACACGGGGCGAAAAAAATCCCGTTCATCCGCATGGAAGCCCTGACCAACCTCATCGGCGGCCAGCCCTTCTCCATGGCGAATCTGCGCGAGGTGCGCCGCGTCGCCGACCAACACGGCATCATGCTCATCCTCGACGCCTCGCTCATCGGGGAAAATTGTTACTTCATCAAAAAGCGCGAGGCCGAGTTCGCCAACGCCAGTGTCGCCGACATTCTGCGGCAAATGTGCGACCTCGCGCATCTCGTCTATTTTTCGGCGCGCAAACTCAGCTCCTCGCGCGGCGGCGGCCTGTGCACGAACGATCCGGCGTTGTTCGACAAATTGAAAAACCTCGTCGTATTATACGAGGGTTTCATCACCTACGGCGGCATGAGCGTGCGCGAAATCGAGTCCATCGCCGTCGGCCTGCGCGAGACCACCGACGAGACCGTCATCTCGCAAAGCCCGTCGTTCATCGAATACTTTGTCACCGAGGCCGTCAAGCGCGGTATCCCGATGGTCACGCCGCCCGGCGGTCTCGGCGCGCACATTGACGCCGGCGGCATCTGCGCGCACGTCCCGCGCGAGGAATACCAGGCCGGCGCGCTGGCGGCGGCGCTGTACCTGGCCGGCAGCATCCGCGGCATGGAACGCGGCACCCTGTCGAGCATCCGCGGCGCCGACGGCAAGGACGTGCTCGCTGACGTTGAACTGTTGCGCCTCGCTTTCCCCCGCCGCGT
>JAISDC010000029.1 GCA_031265105.1 Verrucomicrobiales bacterium | reverse complement strand
CTACATCGCCAACCACTCCGAGGGCGCCAACTCACCCGCCACTAAACTCACTACGAACATGGCCACAAAAAAACACAGAACCCACAAAACTTATTTAAAAAAGTAGTTCTCTGTGTTTTGTGTGTTTTCTTGTGGCCATTAAAACCTAACTACAAAAATGGCCGCAAAAGAACGCAAGGAACGCAAAGAAAAACCTTTAAAAAATCTCTGCGTTCTCTGCGTTCTTTCGCGGCCATTAAACCTATTAAAAAAAAATCTGCGTAATCTGCGGATAAAAATCCTTATGAACACACCCATACAGAAAACCCTAACCCAAACATTAACCCTCCTCTGCGCCCTCAGCGTCTCCGCGTTGAATGTTTTCGCGCAAAACCTCATCGTCACCTCCGACACCACCGTCAGCGGCACGCATTACGAAAATAATGGCAACGACTATGCCGCCCTCACCAACACTGGCTCCTGGACCTTCACCGGCAGCGACGTCACCCTCACCGCCGCCGGCGGCTACTATTCCCTCGGAGGTCGCGGCGCGTACTTCACCGGCGGCGGCAAGTTGAACCTGACCGACAGTGCCATCAGTGCCGACGGCAACTATGCGATGTACTTCTCCAATAGCTCCGCCGCCACGCTGGACAATGTGAACATTATTTCAGACGGAGACTACGGCATATACATGGCAGGGAGCGGCACTCTGAAGATGACCGGCGGCACCATCAGCAACAGATCCGACAATGCGGTGTCCCTTGACGGCCTGAGCGTCGCCACGCTGGACAATGCGAACATTTCCGGGCGCCTCGGCATAAGTGCTTATGCCTCTGCCTTGACAGTGACCGGCGGCACCATCAACGGCACCAACACTGGACTTTCCCTCAACGATGGCACCACCAAGCTGGACGATGTGAACATTATTTCAGACGGAGGCTACGGCATATACACAAGTGCCGCCACCCTGACGGTGATCGGCGGCACCATTAGCGGCGACTCCTATGGAATTTACACTCATGGCTCCAACATCACGCTGGACGATGTGAACATTATTTCAGTCGGAGAAGCCGGCATCCACGCGAGCGGCACTCTGAAGATGACCGGCGGCACCATCAGTGGCGCCTATTACGGGATTGAAATCAATAACGGCGGCACCGCCACGGTAAACAACGTAAACATTACAACCAGTAACGGCATACACATGGAAGATAATAAATCCACCCTGACGATGACCGACAGCGCCATCAACGCTGACCGCCTGGGGATTAACCTCAGCGGCAGCACCGCCGTCACGCTGAACAACACGACCGTCACAGTCACCAGCGCCAGCGGTTACGGTGTGAACTTGTATAATAGTTCCACTTTGACCCTGACCGATAGCGCCATCAGCGCCACCGGCAGCAACGCGCGCGGGCTTTATGTTTCTTACAACGAAAAATCCAGCACCCATACCGTAAACCTGAACCACAGCACCCTAGCCGGCGGCATCTATAATATCGAAGCCTCCGGCGACGTAAGCCTCGGCCTCATCATCACCGCCAGCGACGGCAGCACCATCACCGGCGATGTCATCAGCACCCAAAACGCCGTCGTGCAAATCACCCTCACCGACGCCGGCACCGCCCTGCGCGGCAACCTTATTCAGGACCCCAACGGCGCCATCACCCTCACCATTGGCGCGGACGCGCTGCTCGAAGGCGGCGGCACCGTCAGCAACCTGATCATGGACACCGGCGCCATCCTCGGCTACACCGACGAACTGACCGTCACCACCAGCATCACCATCGGCGACGGCATCATCATTGACTTCAGCGGCTTGACTGCGACGGGTGATTACACCGTGCTCGACTGGAGCGGCGCGACCGGCGGCGAGAGTATCAGCGACGACCAATTCACCATCGCCGGCGACGGCGTCGAAGGCACCTTCAACGTGGACAACGGCAAACTGGTCTTCAACGCCACCGCCGTCCCGGAACCTTCCACCTGGTTCCTCATCGGTCTCGGCCTCGGCACACTGGCGCTCATCCGCCGCCGCTAAAATTCATCGCAGCGACGCAGAGGCGCGGAGTTTTGTTTAATTAAATTAAAACTCCGCGTCTTCGCGTCTCCGCGTTTAATGATTGTCAGCGGCTGGCGAGCGCTGTTTTTTCATAGCGCTTCACCTCGTCCAGCCAGTGATGGTCGGCGGGCGTGTCGTGGCGGCGGCAAAACTCTTCCCACACCGCGCCGCACGGCAGCGTCTTCGCCGCCTCCAGCAGCGCCAGGCGCGTCGTGCGGTCACCGTCAGCCTCGGCGGCGCGGAGTTTGGTGATAGGCTCCAGCAGGGCCAGCAGCAGCGCCTGTTGCGTGGCGCGCGCGCCGATAACCCAGGCGGCAAGGCGGTTGATGCTCGCGTCGAAAAAGTCGAGGCCAATATGCGTGCGCGGTAAAAATGCGCCGCGCGTCAACTCCTGCATGATGGCCTGCGTCGCGTCGTCGAGGATGACCACGTGGTCGCTGTCCCAACGGACGCCGCGGCTGACGTGCAGCAAAATCTCCGGCACGAATTGCAGCACCGCGCTGATTTTGTCGGCGACTGACTCGGTAGGGTGGAAGTGGCCGGCGTCGAGGCACAACAGCTTTTGGTTTTTCACCGCGTAGCCGAGATAAAACTCGTGCGAGCCGACGACATAACTCTCGCTGCCGATGCCGAACAGCTTGCTCTCCACCGCGTCGAGGTTCAGAGTCAGCGGCGCGGCGAAAATCTCGTCCAGCGCGGCGGCGAGGCGCAAACGCGGGGCGAGCCGGTCGGCGGGTAAATCCTTGCTACCGTCGGGAATCCAGATGTTAGTCACGCATGGCGAGCCGAGTTGCCGGCCGATGGCATCGCCGATGATGCGGCAGGCGAGGCAGTGCCGAATCCAGAATTTGCGGACCCCGGCGTCAGCGGCGCTGAGGGTGCCGCCATCATCAGCGAGCGGGTGGCTGAACAGCGTCGGGTTGAAATCCATGCCGAGGCCGAGGGCTTTGGCCCAATCAATCCAGCTTTGAAACTCGCTGACCGAGTACTCATCGCGCCCGACCTGGCGCCCGCCGAGGTCGGCGTAACAAGCGTGCAAATTGACGCGATGCCGGCCGGGAATCAGCGTCAGCGCCTTGGCGAAATCCTGCCGCAGCTCGCTGATATTGCGCGCCTTGCCGGGATAATTACCCGTGACCGCCAGCCCGCCGCCCAGCTCACGGTCAGCGGCCTCAAACCCGCCCACATCATCGCCCTGCCAGCAATGCAGCGACAGCGGCGTCACAGTCAGCGTGTGTAGGGCGGCTTCCGTATCCACGCCGAGTTCGGCGTAGCGTTCACAGGCGAGGTCGTAAGTATTCATATTTTATTGATAGTTAATGGCCACAAAAAAACACAGAAAAACACAAAAACACTACAAAGATTTTTAGTTAGGTACTTTTTGTGTTTTTTTGTGGCGATAAAATTTTCAGTTGCAGTTCATGCTTTCCTGCCGTCAACGTCAGTGGCCCGGTCTGGTCATAACCGGCGGGCGGATAAAACGTGGCGGCGCGATTTTCCGGCACGGTCAGCGTCAGCGTCAGCGCGCCGGGTTGCCGCTGCCAGTGAATCGCAATCTCACCGTCGGCGGTGCGCAGGCTGGCGCGCGCCCAACTGAGGCTGCCGCCGGGTTGCGGGCGGAAGATGATGTGCTGGTAGCCGGGCCGGGTCTCGTCCAGGTCGAGGCCGGCGACCACGCGATACATCCATTCGCCGACCGCGCCATAAGCGTAGTGGTTGAACGAGTTCATGCCGACATTCTGCATGCCTTTCTCCGGATGCCAGCCGTCCCAGCGCTCCCAAATCGTCGTCGCGCCGTGGCGCACGGGGAACAGCCACGAGGGGAAGGTTTCTTGCTCCAGTAATTTGTAAGCCACGTCGAGGCGCCCGCTGGCGGTGAGCACGTCGAGCAAATACGGCGTGCCGAGGAAGCCGGTGGTGAGGTGCCAGTCGTGTTCCTTGATATTGCGCGCCAACTCGGCCGCCGCCGCCGGCCGTGCCGGCTCCGGCACCAGGCCGAAGCGCAGCGCCAGCGTGTAGGCGGTTTGCGTGCCGCTGACGATGAGGCCGTCCGGCGTGACGAAGCGCCGGCGGAAGGCGGCGACGGTGTTGGCGTGCAATTCTTTGTATTGCCGGGCATCGTCAGCGTGGCCGAGCAGCGCGGCGATTTTCGCCATCAGTTCGGCGACGTAGGCGTAGTAGGCCGTGCTAATCAAATCCTTTTGCGTCGAGCCGCCGTTGTTGCCGTCCTGCGCCAGCCAGTCGCCGTAGCCGCCCCAGGCGTCAAGGTCCGGGTGCGAGCGGATGCCGTCCTTGACGTGATACTGGCGCTGGAACTCCATGAACCGCCGCATCGCGTCGTAATGCTCGGCCAGCGCCTGGCGGTCGCCGTAGCACAGCCACAGCGTCCACGGGCAGATAATCATCGCGTCCGACCAGCCGGCCAGGCCGTCTTCCTCCTCCGTCAGCGGGTGCAGCGCGTTGGGCACTGTCGGCGGGAGGCCGCCGCGCGGGCCTTGCGTGTCGCGCATGGTGCGCAGCCATTGGTGGAAAAATTTTTGCACGTCCATGTTGAACGCGGCGGTGCGGATGAACACTTGCGCGTCGCCGGTCCAGCCGAGGCGCTCGTCGCGCTGCGGGCAGTCGGTCGGCACGTCGAGGAAGTTGCTTTTTTGTCCCCAGACGATGTTGTGCTGCAACTGGTTTAACAACCGATTGGAGCAGGCGAACGCGCCGGTCGGCGGCGTGGCCGAGTGCGCGACGATGCCGGTGACTTCCAGTTCATCGTCAGCGCGCAGGCCGCGCGCCTCGACATAGCGGAAGCCGTGGAACGTGAAACGCGGCTGCCAGGTCTCGGTCGCGTCGCTGTTGCAGACATACACGTCGGTCGCCACGGCGCTGCGGAGGTTGTCGTAATACGGTTTGCCGTCGGCGAGGATTTCGCTGAAGCGCAGCGTCAGCGTCCGCCCGCGCGCGGCTTTGACGCTGACCGTGGCGTAGCCGGAGAAATTTTGCCCAAGGTCGAACAGGCGCGAGACGGCGCCGTCCACCGTCAGCGTCGTCACCGCGACGGGGCGCAGCCGCTCGTGCTCGCGCGCCGGCACGCCGCGGGAAATTTCAACGCTGAGGTCGTGCGGCGGGGCGCTGACGATGACCGGCTGCCAGCGCGGGTCAGCAGCGGCGCCGGCGGCGGGCGACGACCAGCCGCGCAGTTCCAGCCGCGCGTCGTAGGTTTCCCCCTCCAGCAAGCCGTGACGAACAATCGGGCCGCTGGCAGTGAGCCAGTCCGCGCCGCTGGTCACGGTCCGCGTCGTGCCGTCGGTGAAGTTCAGCGTCAGCGCCGCCAGCAGCAGCGGGCGGTCGCCGCCGTAATTCTGCCGGTCGCGCCACGCCAGCTTGCCGCAATACCAGCCGTCGCCGAGGATGACGCCGATGGCGTTCGGGCCGCGCCGGAGCAACTCGCCGACCTCGTGGGTTTGGTAGCACACCCGCCGGTGATACTCCGTCCAGCCCGGCGCGAAAATGTCGCGGCCGACGCGCCGGCCGTTGATTTCGCATTCGTACAAACCGAGCGCGGTGAGGTGCAGTTGCGCCGAGGCGAGGTCACCGTCAGCGGTGAATTCCCGGCGGAAGAACGGCGCGGGCGGCGCGGTCTTGGCGTCGGTGTGAATGGGCGAGGCAATCCAACTGGCGTTGGCGAATACGGCGGGCAATGGGTGCATATCCCGCTGACAATGAACCGTCGCGCGCCGAGTTTCCTTGAAAATACCGCCAAAAAACAGCATAATCCCGCCATGCCGGTCAAAGCGCTCACCCGCCGCCAGTTTTTTTCCTCCCCGCGCGCGCGGCTCGCCGTCAGCCGCCAGCCGGTGCAGCACAACGTCGCCCAGCACCGGCACGAGTTTTTTGAAATCGCCGTCATCCTCAGCGGCAGCGGCACGCATGTGACGGGAACATTACGCCACCCCATCAACGCCGGCGACATCCTCGTGATTAATAATCGCCGCGCCCACGGCTACGCGGATGAGCGCGGCCTCAACCTGGTCAACCTGCTCATCGCCGGCGAACTCATCAACCAAATCGGGCGGCGGCTGCGCGAGGTGCCGGCCTTTCACGCCCTATTCAGCCTGGAGCCGGCGCGCTGGCGGCGGAAGGAATACCGCGGCCGCCTGACACTGACGCTGAGCCAACTTGGGCAGGTGGAGGAATGGGTCAATCACCTGGAGGCGGAATTGCGTCGCGGCGACGCCGCCGGTCATCTCGCCGCCGAGGCGTGGCTGACGCTCATCATCAGCCTGCTGGTTGCGCGGTACGACCGCCAGCCGCGCCGGGCCGCGCCGTCCGATAGCGACGGCGCCATGAGCCGGCTGCTCGGCTGGCTGGAAAAAAATTGCGCCGCGCCGCTGACCGTCGGCGACCTGGCGCGGCAGGCCGGCATGTCCGAGCGCAATTTTTACCGCGCCTTCCGCGCCGCCGTCGGTCACACGCCGCAGACCTACCTGACCACGGCGCGCATCCGGCGGGCGATGGACTGTCTCGCGCACGGCGACCTGCGCGTCAGCGAGGCCGCCGCCGTCAGCGGCTTCGACGACAGCAATTATTTTTCCCGCGTGTTCCGCCAGGTCACCGGCCAGACCCCGCGCCAGTTCGCGCGCTATCAGCGGGGCAAGCACCTGTCCGCGTGACGCCGACGGCCCCGTTTTACATTTGCTTGCAATTTCACCGTCAGCGGCTTTGCTAATGCGCTTATGACCGAGCGCGAGCGATTTTTGCGAACCCTTGACCGGCTGCCGGTGCCGGGGCGGGTGCCGACTTACGAGCAGGTGTTTTTCCTGACCCTGGAAGCGTTCGGGCGGGTACATCCGTTGCAACGCCAGTTCGCCCAGTGGGGGCAAATGTCGCCCGCTGAGCGTGACCGCCACGCGCGTGACATGGCGGAAATTTATATCGCGGTCGCCCGCCGCTACCATCATTCGGCGATGTTTGTGCATGTGGATTACGGCACCGACCGCATTGTGGACTGGCCGCGGCTGCGGCGCGTGCTGGAATACATCCGCGAATTGTCCGGCCTGGAGTTTGCCGTGCTGCTCCACGGCGACCCGACCTTCGCCATCCCGACCGGCGAGACCATGACCGATTTCGCCACGCGCATGTACGAGGACGCTGACAGTCTCAAGCGCGAGACCATGACGCTGTTGCTGGAATACGAGGACCTCACCCGGCGGCTGCACGGCACCGGGCTGGTGGACGGCTTTGTGCTGTGCTCGGATTATTGTTTCAACGCCGCGCCGTTCTACACCGACGACATGTTCAACGACCTGGTCGCGCCGTATCTCGCCCGCATCATCAGCACCTACCGCGACCTCGGCTTTTACACCATCAAGCACAGCGACGGCAACCTCAACCCGTTGCTGGAGGCCATCGTCCAGTGCCGGCCCCACGCCATCCACAGCCTCGACCCGCAGGGCGGCGTCAGCCTGGCTGCCGTCAGCGCCCGATACGGCGACCGCGTGGCGCTGTGCGGCAACGTCAACTGCGGCCTGCTGCAAACCGGCACGCCGGAGCAGGTCGCTGACGATGCGCGGCGCAGCCTGCGCGAGGGCATGGCGCGCGGGCGCGGCTATGTGTTCTGTACGTCGAACTGCGCCTACACCGGGCTGGACTTGGCGCGGTATGAGTTGATGAACCGGACTTGGTATGAAGAAGGCATTTACGCCTGAAAATTTTTGAAATCAGAACTGTCGTTGGCCCTGACTCCGGGGCAACCTAATAAACTCAAACAACCCAATAAACCCAAAAAACCCAAAAAAACAAAAACCATGACCCCGCGCGAACGCTTCCTCAACACCCTGAACTATCAACCCGTTGACCGCCGCCCGCTGTACCTGGCGGGGCCGTGGTTCGATACCCTGGCGCGCTGGAAGCGCGAGGGACTGCCCGCTGACGTTGACGACATCCACCGCCACCTCGGCGTCAGCGACTACGGCACGCCGGTCAGGAACATCTCCAACAACGCCGGTCTGTGGCCGCCGTTCGAGCGCCAGGTGCTGCGCGAGGAAGGGGAGTTTATTTATCACATTGACAATTACGGGCGCACGGTGCGCGACTTCAAGGACAAGACCTCGTTCCCCGAATGGCTGGAATTTCCCGTGCGGGAGCCGGACGATTTGCGGCGCTTGCTGGACGAGCACTATCGCGTTGACGACCTGGACGCGCGTTACCCGGCGAACTGGGAGGCGGAGGCGCGGGCGGCGGTGGCGCGCGGCGACGTGATTGAAATCCAGGGCGGTTGTTATTACTGGACGCTGCGCTCGCTGGCGGGCGTGGACGGCGCGGGGTATTTGTTGTACGACGCGCCGGAGTTGGTGGCGGAGATGTTCGCGCGCTACAACGCCGTGGTGATGCACGCGCTGGAGCGGGCGGTGAAAATCGTGCGCATCGACCGCATCGGTTTCGGCGAGGATTTCGCGTTCAAGAACGGCCCGCTGCTGTCGCCGGAGATGTTCCGCGAACTGATTCTGCCGCATTATAAAAGGGCGATGGATTTCGCGCACGCGCACGGCATCACGCTGACCTGGCACGACAGCGACGGCGACTACCGGCTGCTGTTGCCCGACATGCTCAGCGTCGGCGTGAACAGCACCTGCCCGTGCGAGGTGGCGTCGGGCATGGAGCCGGTCTCGTTGCGGCAGCAATTCGGCAAGGAACTGCGCATCGGCGGCGGCTTCGACAAGCGCATTGTGCCGCTGGGCCGCGCGGCGGTGGCGCAGGAATTCGCGCGGCTGCGTCCGGTCATCGAGGAAGGCGGCTACATTCCGGGCA
>JAISDC010000013.1 GCA_031265105.1 Verrucomicrobiales bacterium | reverse complement strand
GTATGTGCGGAAACCCAATTTGCCGGTCAATGAGTCGTTGGTCGGCGTGGTGGTGAAACGGCAGCGGCCGCTGGCCATCCTGGATGTGCAGGCTCACCAGCGCTACCGGCACACCGAGCTGGCGCGGCGCGAGCACTTGGTGTCGCTGCTGTCCGTGCCGCTGATCTTTCAAGGCAAATCACTCGGCGTATTGTCGGTGTACACCGGGCAGATTCATCGTTTTTCCAACGCGGAAATCCGGCTGCTCAGCGCGCTGGCGGGCCTGTCTGCGGTGGCCATCGCCAAGTCGAAATTGCTGGAGCGCGTGGTGCAGATGGAGGAGGATTTGCGCGCCGCCGAGCGACTGTCAGCGCTCGGCTGGCTGGCGGCGGAAATCGCGCATGAAATCCGCAACCCGCTGACCGTGGTGCAAATGTTGTTCCATTCCATGCTGGAGGAAATGCAACTGGCCGGCGGATTGGCCAAGGACGCGGCGCTGATTGAGCACAAGATGAAGCAGATGAACCGCATTCTGGAGCAAGTGCTGACTTTCGCCCGCTCCGCCGAGCCGAGCATGGAAAGCATCGAGGTGAGCGATTTGATTGAGGACGTGACCCTGCTCATCCGTCACACGGTGGCGGAACGGCGCATTGAACTGCGGAAAAACCTCGCGCCGGGATTGCGGATGCGGGGCGACCGCGCGCAACTGGAGCAGACGATTTTGAATTTGGTGCTTAACGCGTGTCAGGCCATGTCCGGCGGCGGCACGCTGACCATGACCACGGCCGCATCGTCAGCGGGCAACAAACCGGTGGTGTTGATTGAAATCAAGGATACCGGCGAAGGCATGAGCAAACAGCGGCAGGAGGAATTGTTCCAGCCGTTCCTCAGCCACAAAAAAAGCGGCACCGGCCTGGGCCTGGCATTGGTGCACAAGACCGTGCAAAGTCATCAGGGAGAAATCAAATGCAAGTCCAGGCCCAGGCACGGCACGGCGTTTCAGATGATTTTTCCTTTGGCCGGACTTGTTTTGAGTTAGCGGCAGGTTCATCGTTATATATAGCACTTCACTTTGACCTAGCGACAACCATTCCCTGCTCGCAGAAGGATGTCTGTGTAGGCGGACGGGGTGTTTTAGCGTTCTGGAAATGATCGTGCCAAACGCTGAAAAGTAAGCACGCAACTGCGCGCGCGCTTGACTTTCGCAACATCCCGTTGGCTACGATGCCATCTCCGCCCATTGGTTCTCTCAAGGTCATCCACGTTTTCTTGAGGGCTTTAACAGCCTCTTCTCCGCTACCAAGCGCAAGGCCAAAGGCTACTGCTCCACCAGATACTTCTATTGCCACCAAACTTAATATTCCTCCCCAGGAAAATGTTCCGCTTGGCAATTTTAGCATTCTATTGTAAATTTCAAAAACTTGGAAACTGTATGAGATTACAAAATAATCTTTACGCCCATTCATTACCGAATAAAGCGCTAGACAAGTGGCAAACGCTGGAGGAACACTCGCGGCAGGTGGCGGCGCAGGCAGAGCAATTCGCCGCTGCATTTGACGGTGGCGAGTGGGCGCGAGTGGCGGGGTGGTTGCATGATTTGGGCAAGGCGTCGCCGCGATTTCAGAAATATTTGCGCGCGCAGAATGGCGTGGAGTTGGATGTTGCGGATTATGATGTCACCGGCAGCGGCAGGGTGAATCATTCGTCGGCGGGCGCGGCGTTTGCGGATGAGAATTTCAAACTCGGCAAGATGCTCGCTTATCTCATCGCCGGACATCACGCGGGGTTGACGGATTATTACGAGGACACGGCGGGGAACGGTTCGTTGCGTATGCGGCTGGAAGAAGGACGGGAAAATCTCAGGGAAATCTCATCGTCAGCGGCGGTGGAGGAATTGCGGAAGCTTACTGCCGATGTGCCGCTGACGATGCCGAAATTTGTCAAAAAAGAAAACTGCCATTTTTGGATGCGGTTTTTGTTTTCGTGTTTGACTGACGCGGATTTTCTCGACACGGAGAAGTTCATGGACGGGGAAAAGTCCGGCGCGCGCGGCGGGTTTGAGTCGCTGACGGTGATTAAGGAGCGGTTGGATGCCGAGTTGGTAAAAAAGTCCGCCGCCACCGGCATGGTCAATGAGCAGCGGCGCAAGGTGCTGGCGTGGTGTCGCGCCGCCGCGCAACTGTCGCGGGGTTTGTTCACGCTGACGGTGCCCACCGGCGGCGGCAAGACATTGTCAGCGATGGCGTTCGCGCTCGAACATGCGTTGCGTTACGGTTTGCGGCGGGTGATTTACGTTATTCCTTACACGAGCATTATTGAGCAGACGGCGAAAATTCTTGCCGATATTTGCGGCGCTGACAATGTGGTCGAGCACCACAGTAATCTCGCCGAGGAGCGGCAGACTTTGCGCGGGGGACTGGCGGCGGAGAATTGGGACGCGCCGCTGTTGGTGACGACTAATGTGCAGTTTTTTGAGTCGCTCTACGCGGCGAAACCGGGACGGTGCCGCAAGCTGCATAACCTCGCTAACAGCGTGATTATTTTGGACGAGGCGCAGTTGTTACCGCCGGAGTGGATGAAGTTTTGCACCGCCGCTATTGATGAATTGGTGACCAATTACGGCGCAACGGTGGTGTTGTCCACGGCAACGCAACCGGCGCTGCCGGTGAAGTCAGTGGCAACGGAAATCATCACGGATAAAACGGAATTATTTCGCGCGCTGAAACGGACGGAGATTCATTATCCGCTGACGGTGACGGAGCCAAGCTCGTGGGATGATATTGCAACACGACTGTCAGCGCATCGGCAGGCGTTGTGCATTGTCAATACGCGGCGCGATTGTTTGGAGTTGTATGAAAAAATGTACGCGATTAAACCGGATACCACTATTCATTTATCGGCAACCATGTGCGGAGTGCATAGAAGTTTGGTGATTGCAGCCATCAAGGCTTGGTTGAAAATCGATATGCCGCTGACGGTCATCAGTACGCAATTGGTCGAGTGTGGTGTGGATGTGGATTTTCCTGTGGTGTTTCGCGCACTTGCCGGATTGGATTCCATTGAGCAAGCGGCGGGACGTTGTAACCGCGAGGGAAAAAACGAGCGTGGAGATGTTTATGTTTTTGTGCCGCCGCGGCCAGCGCCATGCGGGTTGTTGCGGAAAGGAGCGGACACGTTGATTGAATTACTTAAGGAAAATTTTGACCGTGAGTCGCCGGAACGGTTTGGCAAATATTTTAAAGATTTTTATAGCCGTGTGATTAACGATGATAAAGAGAATTTGTATAAAGAATTGACCAAGGAAGCAGCGGCTTTGCAGTTTTCCTTTCGTCATGTAGCAGAGAAATTCAAGTTGATTGACGAGGCCTATATACCTGTGTTGGTGCGGTATGACGACCAGAGCAAGAAGTTGATTAGTCTATTGAAGAGTATAGGTCCCAATCGCGATTTGATGAGAAAACTACAACGCTACACAGTCAATGTAACATCGGCAGCGGCGCGGTCGGAAGCGCAGGAAATTCACCCGGAGATTTTCGTTTGGGAAGGCAAATACTCGTCAAAAACTGGTGTGGTGCTGCCGGAAAAATTACGACCTAATGACTTGATGATTTAGAAAAAAAATCTAGCATGGAAAAACATGAGAGGGTTCTGCTTAGAAGTTACCGGTGAGTTTGCGTGCTTCACGCGCCCTGAGATGAAAGTCGAACGGGTAAGTTACGATGTCATCACACCGGCAGCGGCACGGGCGATATTCACAGCGATACTTTGGAAACCCGCGCTTAGGTGGAATGTGAAAAAAATTGAAGTTTTGAATCCTATTAAATGGATTTCAGTGCGGCGAAATGAAGTTGGTGCCGTGGCTTCAGTGCGTACGGACGGTATTTTCATTGAGGATGAACGGCAACAGCGGGCGGGTTTGTTGTTGCGTGAAGTGAAATATCGGTTGTATGCGGAGTTTGAGTTTATTCCACCTGAACAGCGCGCGTTTAATAAGCACGAACCCGGTGCAGATGAAACGCCTGACAAATATACCGCAATGTTTGACCGTCGTGCCATGAACGGGCAATGTTTTCACCAGCCATATTTGGGGTGCCGCGAATTTCCAGCATCGTTTCGGCTAATACGCAAACCGGCGAATGAAACCAAGCAGCCGCTGATGGTGAGCAAGGAATTGGGCTGGATGTTTTATGATTTCGATTACAGTGACGAGAAAAATCCGCGCCCGATGTTTTTCAACGCGAAGATGGTGGATGGCGTCATCCGCGTGCCGAATGCTGACAGTGATGAGGTGAAACGATGATTCTGCAAGCACTCAAGTCGTATTACGACCGCAAGGCCGCTGACGCTGACAGCGGTATCGCGCCGCCCGGCTGGGAGTGGAAGGAAATTGCGTTTGTGATTTTATTGAACGCTGACGGTGAGGTGGTGAATCTTGAGAACACGCGGCAGATGGTCGGCAAAAAAGAAGTGGCCCAATCCTTTCTGGCACCGCAATCAGTGAAAAAAACTTCGGGTGTGGCAGCGAATCTTTTGTGGGACAACACCGAATACGTACTTGGTTTGCCAAAGGAGCGCAAGGGGGACAACAAAAGCCGGGAGGAGCGTGAGCAACGGACGCTTGAACAGCACACTGCTTTTGTCGAAAAGATCAAAAATCTGCCGCCGCCCGCTGACGGTGATGAGGGCATGCGCGCGCTGTTGAAGTTTTTGGCGAAGACGGACAAGGTGGCGCTGCTGGAAAAGTTTGGCGCGTGGCAGGAAATGGTAAGCGGCAGTGGCAATATTTCGTTCAGGCTGGTCGCTGACAGCGGGTTACTGTTTGAACGTCCGGCGGTGAGAGAGGCGGTGAATGCGCTGAAGCAAACCGCCGCTGACGGTGAAAAGGGCTTGTGTCTGGTCACTGGCAGCGAGGAAATAATTGAGCGACTGCACCCTTCCATCAAGGGTGTGTGGGGTGCGCAGACCAGTGGGGCGAACATAGTTTCGTTCAATCAAACTGCATTTTGTTCCTACGGCAAGGAACAGGGCAGCAACGCCCCGGTTGGCTCACTGTCGGCGTTCGTGTACACGACGGCACTGAATCATTTGCTGGGAAAAAATTCGCGGCAACGGTTGCAGGTGGGTGACGCCTCGGCAGTCTTTTGGTCGGAGCGGTCGAGCGAGTTGGAAGATCACCTGACGGATTATTTTGGCGAACCAGTGAAAGATGACCCCGACCGCCAGACACGAGCGGTAGCGGCGCTTTACACATCCATCGAAAACGGTTCGCTGTTAGTGAAGGATGACGGCACGCGTTTTTTTGTGCTTGGTCTGTCACCGAATGCCTCGCGGCTAGCGGTGCGTTTTTGGTGCGTGGCGACGGTGCGGGAAATGTCGGTGCGCATCGTGCAATATTTTGCAGACATTAAAATCGTTCACGCTGACCATGAACCGAAGACGTTGTCGCTGTTCCGGCTGCTGGTGTCAACTGCAGTGCAGGGGAAAAGCGAAAATATCATCCCCAATCTCGCGGGCGAGACCATGCGCGCGATTCTGAATGGCACACCGTATCCAGCGACGCTGTTGATGGCGGCGGTTCGACGGATTCGCGCTGACCATGATATTTCTTATCCCCGCGTCGCGCTCATCAAGGCGTGCCTGAACCGTCCGTGTGAAAATTTTCAGAAAAACTCAACCAAGGAGATGCAAGTGTCGCTCGACATAGAAAACAAAAAAATCGGCTACCGGCTCGGCAGATTGTTCGCCGCGCTGGAGAAAATTCAGGAGGAAGCACAACCCGGTATCAATGCCACCATTCGTGACCGCTTTTACGGCGCGGCGTCGGGCGCTCCGGCGTCAGTGTTCAGCACACTGATTAAATTGAGTAAAAATCATTTGTCAAAGCTGGGCAAGGAAAAGCCTGGACGTGAGGTGTGGTTTGAGCAACTACTCATGGAAATTATAAGTGAAATTAGTGATTTTCCTGCGACGCTTGATCTCGCCGACCAAGGGCGTTTCGCGATTGGCTATTATCATCAACGGAGCAAGCTTTTTGAAAAAAAGGAAACAAAAGAAAAATCAACCGAAAATAAAAAACTATGAGCATTAAAAACCGTTATGAATTCATCCTGCTATTTGACGTGCAGGATGGCAACCCGAATGGCGACCCCGACGCCGGTAATCTACCGCGCCTTGACCCGGAGACTGCGTGTGGCCTAATCACGGATGTGTGCCTCAAGCGCAAGATTAGGAATTATGTGCAAATCACCAAAGATGGATTGAAGGACTATGATATTTATGTCAAGGAAAAGGCGGTGCTTGGGCGGGCGCATGTTGAGGCGTTTAAGGAATTAAACATTGATGTGGGACAGGAATCGCGCAAGTTAATTCCGCGCGAACTAGTAGAAGTTACCAACGAGGTAAACTGGCCAGAAGGCTTGTCTGTCTTTATTCAAGATGCTGATGGTGATGAAACAATGGAATTGGTGATTGCGTCGGATGCTGATAAAAAAGCAATCAAGGAATGGTTGAAAAGCGAGGAGATAGTAAAGAAAAATAAGGCTTTCAAAAAGTTTATCGGCGATGTGTTGAAGGATGCAAAATCACGCAAGCCAACCGCAGACGAAACAAAAAAAGGTCGGGAATGGATGTGCCAGCGCTATTTTGACATTCGTACATTCGGCGCAGTGATGTCATTAAAATCCGCACCAAATTGCGGTCAAGTACGCGGGCCGGTGCAGTTGACGTTTGCGCGGTCAGTGGATCCAATTGTGACATTGGAACATTCCATTACCCGCATGGCGGTGGCCACCGAGGAGGAGGCCGAGAAACAGCAGGGTGACAACCGCACAATGGGACGCAAGCACACGGTGCCCTATGGCTTGTACGTTGCGCACGGGTTTGTGTCAGCGCATTTTGCAGCACAGACGGGATTCAGCGACGCTGACCTTGAACTATTATGGGAAGCATTGGTCAATATGTTCGAGCACGACCATTCGGCGGCGCGTGGGTTGATGACCACGCGCAAGTTGATTGTGTTCAAACATAACTCGGAGTTGGGTAACGCGCGAGCACAGGAATTGTTTGACCGGCTGACGGTGAAACGTAAAGATGAGAGCAAGCCGCCGCGTGATTACGCTGACTATGAGGTTACGCTGAACGAGAATAATATGCCAGAAGGCGTTAAGGTCGAAAGAAAGTGATGGCCAGCGAATGATGATTGCCAGTAGCGGAGTTTGCCAATGGAAAACACCGACTCAGTGCCACTGTCCGCGTTGCAGCATATTTTGTATTGTCCGCGGCAGTGTGCGTTGATTCATGTGGAGCGGGTGTGGACGGAAAATTTTCTCACAGCCAGCGGCAGGGTGATGCATGACCGTGCGCACGAGGGTAAGGATGAGTCGCGCCCCGGGATGAAAATCGCGCGGGCGCTGGCGGTGAGGTCGGCGCGGTTGGGGATGCACGGGGTTTGTGATGTGGTGGAGTTTCACGCTGACGGTCAGGTTGTGCCGGTGGAATATAAAGTCGGCAGGCCGAAGGCTCATCGCGCTGACGAAGTGCAGTTGTGCGGGCAGGCGTTGTGTCTGGAGGAGACGCTGACGGTCGGCATTCCGCGCGGTTTTTTATTTTACGGAGCCACGCGGCGGCGCTGTGACGTGGAGTTTGATGAAGCATTGCGCGCGGTCACTGTCAGCGCCATTAACGGGGTGCGACGGTTGTTGGTGGAAAACTTGGTGCCGCCCGCCGAATATGATCAGCGCAAGTGCCGCGGTTGTTCATTGAATGAAATTTGCCAGCCGCAGACCACCGTCAGCGCGTCGCGCTGGTATGCGTCGCAGTTGCGGCAATGTTTGGAGGCCGTGGCGTGAAGGTGCATTTAAACACGCTGTTCGTGACACGTGAGAACACGTATCTGGCCAGGGATGGCATGACGGTGGACGTGCGGCAGGAGGGCAAGAGTTTGCTGCGCGTGCCGTTGCACAACCTGGATGGCATTGTCGCGTTAGGCTGGGACATCGGCGCGAGCAACCAGCTCATGGCCGCGTGCGCGGAGGCGGGGGTGACGTTGTCGTTTTGCAGTCCGTTCGGCAAGTTTATGGCGGCGGTGCGCGGTTTTGCGACGGGGAATATTTTGTTGCGACGGGCGCAGTATCGCGTGGCGGACACGCCGGCGGCGACGGCGAAGTTGTCCGCCGCGTTTGTTTCGGCCAAACTCGCCAATTGTCGCACGGTGTTGCTTCGCGCGGCGCGTGACCACGGCGAGGATGAGGCGCTGACGGTGATGGCACGGCGGTTGCGGCGCGGCGCGGAAGAAGTGTGCGCCGCCGCTGACGGTGAGGTGATTCGCGGCATTGAGGGAGAGGGGGCGGCGGTGTATTTTTCCGTGTTTGGGAAATTGTTGCAGACGGACGGTTTTGGTTTTCGCGAACGTGTCCGCCGGCCGCCCACGGATCCGGTCAATGCGTTGTTATCGTTCGCTTACGCCATGCTGGCGCACGACTGCCGGTCGGCGCTGGAGTCGGTGGGGCTTGACCCGCAGTGTGGATTTCTGCATCGCGACCGGCCGGGGCGCGCGTCGCTGGCGCTGGATTTGATGGAGGAATTCCGTCCGGTGCTGGCAGACCGCGCGGCGCTGACAGTGCTTAACCGGCGGCAGCTTGCATTGACGGATTTTACGCGGCGTGAGACTGGCGCGGTGGAGTTAACCGAGGCGGGAAGAAAAGTTTTTTTGACCCACTGGCAGGAACGCAAGCAGGATGAAATTACGCATCCGTTTTTGGAGGAGAAAATCAGCGTCGGGCTGCTGCCGTTCGTGCAAGCGCGGCTGCTGGCGCGCGCGGTACGCGGAGATTTGGATGCGTATCCGGCGTATCTGTGGAGGTGAGCGTGCATGTGTTGATTAGTTATGATGTGGCGGTGACTTCGGAGGGCGGGCAGCGACGGTTGCGGCGGGTGGCGAAGGTGTGCGAGAATCACGGTCAGCGGGTGCAAAATTCGGTGTTTGAGTGTTTGCTTGATAACGCGCGGCTGGTGCAACTGCGGAAGGAGTTGCTGAACATCATGGATGAGAAGCAAGACTCGGTTCGCATCTACAAACTTGGCCGGGAGTGGAATGAGCGCGCGGAGCATTACGGGGTGAAGCCGTCGTTTGACCCATCAGGGCCGCTGATCGTGTAACGTGCGCGAACCTGGGGCGCGCAAGCCGGTAGGAAGACTTTCGCAAAAGCGGGAAGTGATTGCGTAACAGGCTCTTTGACACAAGAAACAATCTACTGGGCAGGCTTTTTGCGGATAAGCGGCGCGGGTTCGCAAAAAGTCCTGTCTTGTTGATTGGGCATCAACAACATAGGCTGAAACAGTCGCGCCCTATGCGGGCGCGTGAGTTGAAACCCCGCTGGAGTTCGCGGATTGGGTAGGGCGCCAGGTCGCGCCCTATGCGGGCGCGTGAGTTGAAACCGACGAGTGCATCGTCATGAAATCGTCGCAACTCGTCGCGCCCTATGCGGGCGCGTGAGTTGAAACAGGGCGCGCTGACCAAGTATCGGTATTATCTGCAGTCGCGCCCTATGCGGGCGCGTGAGTTGAAACCGCCGCCAACAAACAGGGCATCACGACCTCCGCGGTCGCGCCCTATGCGGGCGCGTGAGTTGAAACCTGGACGCGGTCAGCGACAGCCCGCAACGCTCCCGTCGCGCCCTATGCGGGCGCGTGAGTTGAAACTGGATATCGGCAGCGTGACCCTTAATTTTACCGGGTCGCGCCCTATGCGGGCGCGTGAGTTGAAACGAGTCGCTGGCGACCGGCGCGGTGCCGACTGACAGTCGCGCCCTATGCGGGCGCGTGAGTTGAAACATTGGTGCTCGGAGGCGGTCAAGGACAAGCTGGCGTCGCGCCCTATGCGGGCGCGTGAGTTGAAACTGTATCTCGCCGCTGCGCGTCACCACCTCGCGCGTCGCGCCCTATGCGGGCGCGTGAG